>NZ_JBSWYB010000013.1:0-113552 GCF_056160905.1 Leisingera sp. ABD4_442
ACAATCGACGACCTGGAGGAGGCCCTGGCCCCCAAAGAGGTCTCCGAAAACACCGGCAAAATCAAAGTCCCGGGGGCAGCGCTGGCGGACGACAGCAGCTTGGGCCTGGCAGCACCGGAAACCCCGGTTTTTGCCATGACCGGCCGCCATAAATTCGAGGCGGAAGACCGTTCCGCCTATGTGTTTGATCATGACAGCCGTCTGGCGCTGGCCAGCGGCACCATCGCCTTTCGTTTCAACGCGGGCAGCTTGTCCGGCAACCAGACACTTCTCTCCAAGGATGCCGCAGATTTTGGCGATGGCGGCCATCTGACAGTCTATCTGGATGACACCGGCAAGCTGCTCGTGCGTCTGCAAGACAGCGAAGCCTCACATTATTTCACTGCCGCAAATGCGGTCCAGGCAGGCAAGGACTATGACTTCAGCCTGAATTTCGGCAGCGGCGGCGTGGAAATCTACCTGAACGGCGCGCGGATCGCCTATGACACCGGCCTGGATTTCAATTGGACGAGCAACGAGGAGGCCCTGATCGCCGGCGCTTCGGGCTGGAGCAACACGCCCGGCGAAACCAGCAAGATCCACAGCTATTTCGACGGTTCCATCAGCGGGCTGGCAATCTATGGCGAAGTTCTGAGCGGCGAAGACGTGTTCGGCAGCAATCCACGCAGCGACCATGCGTATATTGATGGCCGCATCGACAGCTTCCAGTTCAGCCGCGGCGGCGGTGAAACCAGTATCAGCAAGGGCGGCACCGCAACCACGCTGGACCCGGGTGATGCTTTTGCGGCATTCAAGGACATCACCATCCGGACCGCCGACATCCAATTCGGCTCGCAAACCGAAGATGATCTGCGCGGCGCGGACGGCGCCGACGTGCTGATCGGGCGCGGAGGCAATGACCGCCTGCAGGGCCATGGCAATGACGACCTGCTGCGCGGCGGCGGCGGCAATGACAGTCTCTATGGCGGCGGCGGCGAGGATACGCTTTCGGGCCAGTCCGGCGATGACAAGCTGGCAGGCGGCAGCGGCCGGGATCAGCTGTTCGGCGGCGACGGCAATGATACCCTCTATGGCGAAGATGGCTCCGACTGGCTCTATGGCGGGCTGGGCGACGACCGATTGCAGGGCCACAGCTGGAATGACTCCGGCCAGTCCAGCAAGGACCGCGCGGTGTTTGATGGAAATTTCGAAGACTACAGCTTTGAAAGCTACACCTACTTCGATTCCAACCGCGGGACAGATGTCACCCGTCTGACGGTGACCGATGCCGCCAGCGGCGGTGCCGACGGGTTCTATGAAGGCCGCGACCAGCTGCTGGACATCGATTTGCTGGTCTTTGCGGATCAGACGGTTGCCTTCGGCGGCCTGCTCTGACACCCGCACTGCAGCTGTTGAAAACCACGGGACTGGCAGCCAGCGCCTGCCGCCAGTCCCACCCGCGAACGCTCATCTTCCGGGAAGTTTTTTGTTGAAGTGCGGCCTGCGAACTGGCTAGCAGAATACCGCCCATCAAATAATTGACAAAATTAGTAGCTTATTATACCCGCCGCGCTCAAAGGAGTTGCGGATGTTCTACGACCTGGCAAATTTGCGTGCATACGGGGACCGGACCTGCCTGATCGCGGCAGACGGGACCAAGACAACCTATGCGCAGCTGGCCAGCGGTGCCGCACAGTTCAGCACGCTGCTGCCGCAGGACCGGCGGCTGATTGCAATTGAAGCCGCGGCAAGCCCCGAAACCATTGGCGCATACCTCGGAGCCCTGGCGGCCGGACATGCGGTCATGCCGCTGCCGGCAGGAGACGCGGCAACTGCGGCAATGCTCGAAGAGCGCTTCCGCCCTGCCGCCAGTTTCCGCTGCCGCGGCAGCACCTGGGAGCTGATGGCACACACCCATGAGGCGGCAGAGGTTCATCCGGACCTCGCCTTGCTGCTGCAAACCTCCGGCAGCACCGGCCACGGCCGCGGCGTGCGCCTGTCCGCCAAAGCCCTGGACAGCAACGCCCGCGCCATTGCGGAATATCTGGAGATACAGCCCCGCGACCGCGCCGCGCTGATCCTGCCGCTGCACTATTCCTATGGCCTGTCTGTTCTGCATTCGCATCTCGCCGCCGGCGCCAGCCTCTGGCTTGCTCCCGGCTCGGTGCTGGACGCAGGCTTTGCCGATGCGCTCGAGGCCTCCGGCGCCACCAGCCTGGCTGGCGTGCCGCATCACTTCCGGCTGCTGGACAGCGCAAGCCTGTCCCATGCGCTGCCGGAAACCATCAAAGCCCTCACCGTTGCAGGCGGTGCGATGGAAATGGAACAGGTCCGCACATGGGCCGCGCGGATGCAGGCCCGGGCCGGGCGGTTCTTTGTCATGTACGGCCAGACCGAGGCAACCGCCCGGATCAGCTACCTGCCGCCTGAACAGGCTTTGGACCACCCCGGCGCCGCTGGCCGCGCCATCCCCGGCGGCCAATTAATGCTGCGCGACGCGGGCGGCAGGGAAATCACCGCGCCCGAGGGCGAGGGTGAGCTGGTCTACCAGGGCCCGAATGTGATGATGGGCTATGCCGAAAGCCACGCCGATCTTGCTAAGGGCGCGGAACTTTCCGAACTCGCCACCGGCGATCTGGCCCGGCGCGATGCAAACGGGCTTTACCATATCACCGGGCGGCTGTCGCGGATGTCAAAGATCGCAGGCCTGCGCATCGGCCATGACGCCATTGAGCGCGCCCTGGCCGCCCAGGGGCATGAGGCGGCGGTCTGGGGCGACGACAGCCGCATCTGCATCGCCATCTGCGGACCGCAGGACGGTATCGCCGCGCTGGCCGCCAAGCTCACCGGTGTCGGCCAGCAGCATTTCATCGTGTTCCCGCGCAAATCCCTGCCGCGGCGGGCCAATGGCAAGACCGACTATCCGGCGCTTAAGGCGCAATCTGCCAAACCCGCGCGCGCCAAAGGCGTGCTGGCTGCTTACCAGGCCGCCTTTGCGCCACAAACCATTGGCCGCAATGACAGTTTTGCCTCGCTGGGCGGCGACTCGCTGCGCCATGTCGAACTGTCCCTGGCCCTGGACGAGGCGCTCGGCGGCGCCCCTGCGGGCTGGGAAACCATGCCCGTCAGACAGCTGGAGCAAGCCGCCCCGTCCCCCTCGGCCAGCCTGCCCTTTGACCTGGCGGCCCGGGTGATCGCGATCCTGGCAGTCGTGGTGGCGCATCAGACTTTCTGGCCGGTCTTCGGCGGCGCCGCGGCGATGGTGATCCTGATGGGAATGAGCGTCGCAGGCTTCCGCTGGGAGGCGCTGAAATCCGGGGATATGCGCAGCTTCTTCAAACCCGTGGCGGCGGTGCTGATCCCCTATTACCTGATCCTGGCGGGCTATGCCGTGGCCTGGGAACAGGTGCCTTGGGTCTCACTCTTCTTGGTCGGCAACTTTGCCGTGACGACGCCTGAAACCCACCTGATGCTACCCTATCTCTATTGGTTCATCGAGGCTTACCTGCAGATGACCCTGCTGGTGGCGCTGCCCTTTGCCCTGCCGCCGGTGCGGCGCTGGCTGGCGGAACAAGGCGCCTTCCGCACAGGCCTGTGCTTTCTGGGGTTTGCCGTCGCGCTGCGCCTCGGTGTGCCGGAAATCTGGAACATCGGCGGCCGGGCGCAGTTCACCGTGCCATGGGTCTTCTACCTGTTTGTGCTTGGCTGGTGTATCACCGCCGCCAGCACATTGGGGCACAGGCTGCTGGTGCTGGCGGCCGCCTGCGTCATCATGCCAATGGCCGCCTATCTCGGCGGCAACTGGTACGGCGGCTGGATCAAATACATGTGGCTCTTGGCACTGATCGCCGGGCTGCTGTTCATCCCGCGCTTGGCGATGCCGCGCTTCGCCGTGCGGCCGCTGATGCGACTGGCGCAGGCCGCCTTCCACATCTATCTGCTGCACCGCTTCGTGCCCGAGCTGCTGATGCCACTGGCCGGCCTCGAAGGCCGCAGCCCGCTGAATGATGCGCTGGCCATCTTCGGCGGCATCGCTCTCGGCCTCGCAGCCGCTGCCCTGCAGCGCCAACTGGTGCAGGCCTGGTCCCAGGCACGGAACCGCCGCCAGCCGGCTGTGTTACAGGCCTAAGACAGCGCCGACACCGCGGCCCCAATCCGGGTCAACGCCGTGCGCAGCTCTGCCTCAGACGTTGCATAGGAAATCCGGAAATAGGGCGAAATGCCAAAGGCCCGCCCCGGCACCACCGCCACATGGTGCTGCTCAAGCAGGTAGGCGCAGAAATCCGCGTCCGTTTCCAGCAGCGCACCCTGCGGCGTGCGCTTGCCCAGCACGCCTGCGCAATTGGCAAAGGTGTAAAACGCCCCCTCCGGCACCGGGCAATCAAGACCTTCCATGCCATTCAAGGCCGCCACCACCAGATCGCGTCGCGCCTGGAAACTGGCCCGCCGCTCCGCCAGCACCTCCTGCGGCCCGTTCAGCGCTGCCGCGGCAGCGGCCTGCGACACCGACGACGGATGCGAGGTCGACTGCGACTGGACCACTTTCATCGCATCGATCAGCGCCTTCGGACCGCCCGCATAGCCCAGCCGCCAGCCGGTCATCGCATAGGCCTTGGAGACGCCGTTGACGGTCAGCACCCGGTCCTTCAGCCGCGGCTCCACCTGCGCGGGCGTGGCAAACTCAAAGCCGCCATAGGTGATATGCTCATACATGTCATCCGCCATCAGCCAGACATCCGGATGCCGCAGCAGCACCTCCAGCAGCGGCTGGTAGTCCGCCGCGCCGTAGCCCGCCCCTGCCGGGTTCGATGGCGAGTTCAGCAGCAGCCAGCGGCTGCGCGGGGTGATCGCCGCCTCCAGCTTCTCAGCGGTCAGCCGAAAGCCGGTCTCGCTGCCGCAGGGCACCAGCACCGGCTCGCCGCCCGCAATACGGATGATGTCTGAATACGACGTCCAATAGGGCGTCGGCACGATCACCTCGTCTCCCGGGTTGAGGCTGGCCATGAAGGCATCGAACAAGATTTCCTTGGCTCCGGTTCCGGCGGTGATTTCATCCAGAGCATAATCCAAGCCATTGTCGCGCTTGAACTTGGCCTGGATCGCCTTCCGCAGCCCCAGCGTGCCGCCAAGCGCAGTGTACTTGGTTTCCCCCGCCCGCATCGCGGCAGTGGCGGCCTCTTTGATGTGGTCAGGCGTGTCGAAGTCCGGCTCGCCCGCGCCCAGGATGATAACCGGCGCGCCCTGGCGTTTCATTTCGGCGGCCTTGGCGCCGATTGTCAGGATTTCCGAGACCTCAAGCGGCTCAAGACGGCTGGCGCGGCGGAAGTGGGCCATGGCAAAGGTTCCTTGCTGGTTTTTGCGCACCCAGAGTGAAGCTTCCGGTTGCGCTGGAAAACCAGCCGGTCCCGACCGCATCCATTCCAGTTAGTCATGGCTAGCGGCTCACCTCAATCCGGCCGCACCCGCAACTGCTTGCGCATCCAGGCCTCCAGCTTCTGCACCGCCTCCGGCACCGGCCCGTGCGGGCGCACCAGGAAATAGCGTTTGCGCGACTCCAGCACAGGCCCCGGGATCCGCAGCAGATCGCCGCCCGCAATCTCCCGCGCCACCATGTCATAGGGCACAATCGCCGCGCCCAGCCCCGCCGCTGCCGCCGCAATCACCATCGAGTGCTGGTCGAAATAGCGCCCGTCCTGGCGCGGGCTGCCAGCCAGCCCGGCACGCTCGAACCACTCCGCCCAGGACCCCGCCCGGCTGTCCAGATGCAGCAGCGGCGCCTGCGCCAGGTTGGCGGCCAACTCCAGCTGATGCGCGGCATAAAACCCCGGCGCGCAGACCGGCACCATTTCCTCGCCGAACAGCGGTGCCATATGGGTGCCGGGCCAGTTATCCAGACCGTAATGCACCGCCAGGTCGAAGTTTTCCCGCGCAAAATCAAACGGCTCCAGCCGGGTGGAGAAGCTCAGTTCCACCTCCGGGTGGCGCTGAAAGAAATCCGGCAGCCGCGGGATCAGCCACAGGTTGGCAAAGGCCGGCAGCACCGCCACCCGCAAAGCCGAGCGCCCGGCCCCGGCCGCCGCCGCCTTCTGCAAGGTCGCGCGTAAGCCCGCCAGGTCCAATTCCAGATCCGCCGCCAGCCCCTGCCCCGCAGGTGTCAGCACCACGCCGCGCCCGGCCCGCTGGAACAGGTCGAACCCCAGGTCCGCCTCCAGCTCCTTCACCTTCTTGCTGACCGCGCTTTGCGTCAGCCCCAGCTCCTCGCCGGCCGCGGTGAAACTCTGATGCCGCGCGGCGCTTTCAAAACAGCGCAGATGGGTCAGGCTTGGCAGGCGCATTTCAATTCTCCTCCAACTGCGACAGAAGCCACTCGCGGAACTTGATCAGCGGATAGTCCTCCGCCTGATCTGCAGGCCAGACCAGGAAATACTCCCCCAGGCTCACCGCAGCCCCCTCCATCGCCAGCGCCAGCCGCCCCTGGGCAATCTCGTTCTCCGCCAGGAAGTCCGGCAGCAAGGCCACCCCCAGCCCATGCACTGCTGCCTGCGTCATCGCTGAGGACTGGTCAAACAGCATGCCCTTCAGCTTCTGGGCCGGCACTTCATGCATCTGAAACCACTGTTCCCAACTGTCCGGATGGGTCTCCAGATGCAACAGCGGGTAACTAAGCAGCTCCGCCGGAGAGGCCACCGGCCCCTCCATCAGCCCCGGCGCACAGACCGGCAGCACATGTTTCGGCATCAGCGGCAGATACTCCACCCCCGGCCAGTCCCGGGTGCCGTAATGGATCGCCGCCTGCGCTGTGCCCGCATCAAAGCTGAACGGCAGATTGTGGGTGTGCAGGTTCACCGTGATGCCCGGATGCGCAGCGGCAAACTCCCGCAGCCGCGGCGCCAGCCAATGCAGGCCAAAGGACGGCAGGATCGACAGCGTGAAACTGCCCCCGTCCGGGTTCGCGCGCAGCTTGACCGAGGCCTGTGCCAGCCGCGTCAGCACCGCCCGCGCCTCCTTGGCAAAGCCTGAACCCGCAGGTGTCAGCTGCATCCGCATCTGGTCACGGGCAATCAGATCCACCCCCATCTGCTCTTCCAGCTGCTTCAGCTGGCGGCTGATGGCGCTTTGCGTCAGCGACAGATCCTCCGCCGCGGCTGAGGCACTGCCCAGCCGGTCCACAGCCTCAAGGGCCAGCAGCGAAGGGATAGAAGGGAGGAACCGGCGCGGGGCAATCATATGATGTTAACTCATGGCTTCAGGATTTAGTTTCATTAGCAATCCAGCGCCGCCGGTGCAATTTCTATATCAGACAGACGCCCCGCAGGGCATTTGCGCAAACCAGCCAAAAGTTTTGCTCATGCCCCGCCCCATGCACAAGGACGCCGACATGCTCCATTCCGACATCCTCGCCGCTGCAGGCCTGACTGAGGCCGAACTCACCGGCGGCAGCCTCTCCGTCACCACGCCGGTGGACGGCAGCGAAATCGCCCGCCTGAAAACCCACAGCACGGCGGAGGCCGAAGCGCAGATCACCGCCGCCAAGGCGGCTTTCAAATCCTGGCGCCTGATGCCCGCCCCGCGCCGCGGCGAACTGGTCCGCCTGCTGGGCGACGAGCTCCGCCGCGAAAAGGAAAACCTGGGCCGCCTCGTCACCCTGGAATGCGGCAAGATCTACCAGGAGGGGCTTGGCGAAGTGCAGGAGATGATCGACATCTGCGACTTTGCCGTAGGCCTCTCGCGGCAGCTTTACGGTCTCACTATCGCCTCGGAACGTCCCGGCCACGCCATGCGTGAGAGCTGGCACCCGATGGGCACCTGCGGCATCATCACTGCCTTCAACTTCCCCGTCGCCCCCTGGTGCTGGAACGCAGCACTTGCGCTGGTCTGCGGCGACCCGGTGATCTGGAAACCGTCGGAGAAAACCCCGCTCACCGCGCTGGCGGTGCAGAAGATCTGTGAACGCGTCATGGCCGCCTTTGGCGATGACGCGCCCGAGGGCCTAATCCAGGTGCTGATCGGCGAGCGTGATCTGGGCGAGGCGCTGACCGCCTCCAATGACGTCGCCCTCATTTCTGCCACCGGCTCGGTACCGATGGGCAAGGCGGTTGCCGCCGATATGTCAAAACGCCTTGGCCGCACCATCCTGGAGCTTGGCGGCAACAACGCGATGATCGTCGCGCCCTCCGCCGATCTGGAAATGGCCCTGCGCGCCATCGTCTTCTCCGCCGTCGGCACCGCCGGCCAGCGCTGCACCACCCTGCGCCGCCTGATCGTGCATGAAGACATCTATGACGCGCTGATCCCGCGCCTGATCAAAGCCTACGCGGACCTGCCGATCGGCGATCCGCTGGCGGACGGCACCCTGGTCGGCCCGCTGATCGACAGCGCCGCGCTGGACGCAATGACCAGCGCGCTGGAACGCGCCAAGGCCGAAGGCGGCACCGTGCACGGTGGCACCCAAGCGCTGGCGGACAGCCACGGCGATGCCGCCTATGCCCATCCTGCCATCGCCGAAATGCCCAGCCAGACCGCGATCATGCACACTGAAACCTTTGCCCCGATCCTCTATGTGGTGAAATACGCCGATCTGGACCAAGCTATTGAAATGCAGAACGAAGTGCCCCAGGGCCTCTCTTCCTGCATCTTCTCCACCGACGTGCGCGAGACCGAATATTTCCTCTCGGCAGCGGGCTCCGACTGCGGTATTGCCAATGTGAACATCGGTCCCTCCGGCGCTGAGATTGGCGGCGCTTTCGGGGGCGAAAAGGAGACGGGCGGCGGCCGTGAAAGCGGTTCCGACGCTTGGAAAGGATACATGCGCCGGCAGACCAACACCGTGAACTATTCACGCGAGCTGCCGCTTGCTCAGGGGATCAAGTTTGACATCTGATCTGGCGTCCAGCCTCTGGCAGCAAACCTGCCAGGAAAACCCCGCCTTCCCGGAACTCACCGAGGAGGCGACAGCCGACCTCGTGGTGATCGGCGGCGGCTACACCGGCTGCTCCGCCGCGCTGAAGGCCGCGGAACTTGGCGCCACCGTCTGCCTGATCGAGGCGGAGGAGATCGGCAGCGGCGGTTCGGGCCGCAATGTGGGGCTGGCCAATGCCGGCCTCTGGCTGCCGCCCGAAGACATCAACGCCGAACTGGGCCCGGAAACCGGCAACCGCCTTTCGCAATTGCTGGCCGGCGCGCCGGAAATGGTGTTCTCGCTGATCGCCAAACACGCCATCAAATGCGAGCCGGAACACAACGGCACCCTGCATTGCGCCCACGCGCCTGCCGGCCTTGAGGACCTGCAGCGCCGCCACGCCCAGCTTCGCGCCACCGGCGCGCCGGTCAAACTGCTCTCCCGCGAGGAAGCCATCCAACGCACCGGCTCCGAAGCGGTGCACGGCGCCCTGTTCGACCCGCGCGCAGGCACCATCCAGCCGCTGGCCTACGCCCGCGGCCTCGCCCGGGCCGCCGCAAACGCAGGCGCAGAGCTGCACGCGCATTCCCCGGCCACCGCGATCCGCCGCGATGGTAGCACTTGGCATGTCACCACCCCCAAGGGCAGCCTCCGCGCCAAGCATCTGATCATGGCCACCAACGCCTATGCCCGCGACATCTCGGGCTATGACGCCCCGCAGCTAATCCCGGTGCATTACTTCCAGGCCGCCACCGGCCCGCTGCCAGGCCCCCTGCTCAAGAAGATCCTGCCACACAAGGAAGGCTGCTGGGACACCGCCTTGGTGATGTCCTCTTGGCGCCTCGATCAGGCCGGGCGGCTGGTGATCGGTGGCATGGGCGCGCTCAACCACTTCGGCAGCGCCCTGCACCGCAGCTGGCTGCCGCGCAAGCTGGCGGCGCTCTATCCGGAGCTGAAAGATGTGAGACTGCGCAGCCACTGGCACGGCCGCATCGCCATGACCACCGAACACTTGCCCAAGATCCTCGACCTGCAGGGCGGTTATGCCTGTTTCGGCTACTCCGGTCGCGGCATCGGTCCCGGCACCCTATTCGGCACCGCAATGGCCGAGGCACTTCTGACCGGCGACCAAACCTGCCTGCCGGTGCCGCCCGCCAGCGGCCACGCAATCCCCTTCGCCGGCCTGCGCAGCGCCTATTACGAGACCGGCGCCACGCTCACCCATCTAATCAGCAACAGATGAAAAAGGCGGGCCGTTATGGCCCGCCCCACGTGCTCAGCAGCCGGCGATCGCCGCGCCGATTTCCTGCAGCAGCGCCGGGTAGAATTGCGCCCCGGGCTGCAGCTTGGCGCCGAGCGGATCCAGCACCGCGGTACCCGCGCCGGTGCCGTCCAGCACAGTGGCGACCAGACCCGGATTGAACTGCGGCTCCGAGAACACGCAAGCCACATTCAGATCCGCCACCACATCGCGAACTTCCGCAACCCGAGCCGGGCTCGGCTTGACCCCATCCCCCAGCGAAATCGCGCCGGCCGCATTCAGGCCAAAGCCGCGCTCGAAGTACTGGTAAGCATCGTGGAACACGATGAACTGCTTGCCCCGGAACGGCTCCAGCTGCGCCGAGATCGCGGCCACAGTTTCCGCAATCTCCTGCTTGCCCGCCGCGGCATTGGCCCTGTAGGCAGCGGCATTGTCCGGGTCATGCTCTGCCAGTTCTTGGGCAATCACATCCAACCAGGCCTGCGCATTGGCCGGCAGCAGCCAGGCATGCGGATCATCACCTTCATGATCATGGCCGGCATGCGCATCGGCGTGATCATCATGACCTTCGTGATCATCATGACCGTCTTCAGCATGATGACCGTCTTCAGCATGCGCCTCGTGATCATGGTCGTCATGGTCATCATGACCTTCGGTCGCATGATCTTCGTGATCCCCATGATCCTCATGCCCACTGTGGTCATCGTGATCACCATGGCCCTCATGATCGCCATGATCATGCGCCTCAAACCGGGCACCCTCGCGGAACGGCAGCACCGTGGTGCCCGCAGCCTCCAGCAGCTCCACCCGGTGCGCATCGCCGGCCAGCTCCTCCAGCGGGCCGTGCAGCCAAGGCGTCAGCGCCTCCCCCATCCAGAACACCACATCCGCCTGATCCAGCGCCCGCGCCTCGGAGGGGCGCATCGAATAGCCATGCGGCGACGCGCCCGGCGGCACCACCAGGGCAGGTTCCCCCACGCCCTGCATCACCCGCGCCACCAGCCCGTGCACCGGTGTGATATCCGCCGCAACCCTGGGCACCTCCGCCCAGGCTGCCCCTGTCCCCGCCAAAAGCGCTGCAACTGCCACCGCGTTCCGCATGCCATCCTCCGATGTAACTTTATAACATTCGCCCGGGTTGATAAACGTCATAACATTACATATCAAGAGCCAATCCTGCCCACCCCCGGAGGCCTGATCCCATGGAGTCCATCGGTTTCGAACCGCATGACCACAGCAGCTGCGTTCACGACGGCATCGCCGCCGCCGAATCCCATTGCCGGGCAAACGCGCTGCAGTTCACCAAGGTGCGCCGCCGGGTGCTGGAGATCCTGCTGCAGGAGCACCGCGCGCTTGGCGCCTACGACATCCTCGACCGGCTGCGCGAAGAGGGCCTCGGCTCGCAGCCGCCCGTCGCCTACCGCGCCCTGGATTTCCTGGTCAAAAACGGCCTCGCCCATAAGATCGAGCGCCTGAACGCTTTCATCGCCTGCACCCACCCGGGCGAGAGCCACGCGCCGTTCTTCCTGATCTGCCGGTCCTGCGATGCGGTTGCCGAAGCCTCCCGCGAGCCGTCGCAAGGCCAGCTCGGCCAGGCCGCCCGCGCCGCCGGCTTTGTCATCGAACGTGCCGTGATCGAGGCCGAAGGCCTCTGCCCGAAATGCCAGGAAACCCCCGCGGCATGAGCCTGATTTCCCTCGACAGCCTTTCCGTTACCTACGGCGGCAACACGGTTCTGTCCGGCGTGACCCTCAGCATCGAGGCCGGCGAGATCGTCACCGTGGTTGGCCCCAACGGCTCCGGCAAATCGACCCTCTTGCGCAGCGTGATCGGTGCGCTGAAACCCTCGGGCGGCACCGTTGCACGCACGCCCGGCCTGCGCATCGGCTATGTGCCGCAGAAACTGCACATTGACCCGACCCTGCCGCTGACCGTACGCCGCTTCCTCAGCCTGCCCGCCCGCGTTTCCGATACCCGCGCGGCAGAGGCACTGGCGCAGGCAGGCGCCGGCAATCTAGCCGCGCGCCAGATGTCCGGCCTCTCCGGCGGCCAGTTCCAGCGGGTGCTCTTGGCCCGCGCCCTGCTCAGCAAACCGCAGCTCTTGATCCTGGATGAGGCCACCCAAGGCCTCGACCAGCCCGGCTCGGCTGCCTTTTACCAGCAGATCGAGAAAGTCCGCCAGGACATCGGCTGCGCGGTGCTGATGGTCAGCCACGAGCTGCATGTGGTGATGGCGGCCTCTGACCGGGTGATCTGCCTCAATGGCCACATCTGCTGCGAGGGCGCGCCCGAGCATGTTGCCAGCGCACCGGAATACCGCGCCCTGTTCGGCACCGGCACTCAAGGCGCCCTGGCGCTTTACCGGCATGAGCATAACCACAGCCACGATCACGGCTGCGACCATAATCACGGACACCAACACGAGGCCGCCGAATGACCCTGCTGGACGATTTCCTGATCCGCGCCGCTCTGGCGGGTATCGGCGTGGCGCTGGCCGCCGCGCCCCTGGGCTGTTTCGTGGTCTGGCGCCGGATGGCCTATTTCGGCGATGCCACCGCCCATGCCTCTATCCTCGGCGTGGCGCTGGCGCTCAGCTTTGATGTGTCGGTTTTTGCAGGTGTTCTGGCCACCGCGCTGGCAATGGCCACCACGGTCTCAGCGCTCGCCGGGCGCGGCTATGCGATGGACACGCTGCTGGGGGTGCTGGCGCATTCCTCGCTGGCTTTCGGCCTGGTTGCCGTCTCCTTCCTGCAAGGGGTGAGGATTGATCTGATGGCCTATCTGTTCGGTGACATCCTGGCGGTGAGCCGCCTCGACCTGGCGGTGATCTGGAGCGGTGCGGTGCTTGTGCTGGCGCTGTTGTGGTGGCGCTGGTCGGCGTTGCTGACCGCCACCCTGAACCCGGACCTGGCCCATGCCGCCAGCATCGATCCCCGGCGCGAGCAGATGGTGCTGACAATTGCGCTGGCACTGGTGGTGGCGGTGGCGATCAAGGTGGTTGGCGTGCTGCTGATTGCCGCCATGCTGCTGATCCCGGCCGCCGCCGCCCGCCCCTTTGCCGCCACCCCAGAGCGCATGGCCGTCATCGCCGCGCTGCTGGGCATGCTGGCAGCCACCGGAGGGCTGAAGCTCGCTTTTGTTCTGGACACACCTGCAGGCCCCAGCATTGTCTGCCTGGCCGCCGGCCTGTTTGCTTTCTCCAGCCTGGCCGGTGTGCTGCGCCGGACCTGAAAACCGGCACAGCCCGGGCACGGGCTCGACGCGGGCTGCCTTGCCTCGGAACCGCCCCGGGGCGCATCAGCACAGAAACCGCGCCGCGGCCGGCCTGCATGACACGGCAAAACCGCAAGCGGCATACGCCAACAGCAGCACGGCCGAGTTTCCGGCCGCCAGCCAGCCCTGGTCTGCTGCCAGTCAGCTGCCGGTGCGCTGCAGCCCTTCGCAGCTGGTCCATTTGCTGATCGCGCCGGTCAAGGCTTTCTTGTTGATCGGTTTGCTGAGGAAATCATCCATCCCCGCTTCCAGGCATTTTTCACGGTGGCTGTGCAGCGCGTTTGCCGTCAGCGCCACAATCGGGCATTTGCCGCCGCCGGCCTCTGCCTCGATACGGCGCATCTCGGCGGTGGCCTCAATCCCGTCCATCACCGGCATCATCATATCCATCAGCACAATATCCGGCCGTTCCGCCTGGAACTGCTGCACCGCTTCCAATCCGTTTTTGGCAATGCTGATCTTGAGCGGCGCATCCTTCAGCATTTTGGTGACAACCAGCTGGTTGGTGCGGTTATCCTCTGCCAGCAGCACCTTCACAAGCCGCTCATCCCCGGCCCTGAGGCCTTTATCCTGCCCTTCCGCAGCAGGCTGCTGCGCCGGTTTGCTCAGCACCCGGCTGATCACCTGCCGCAATTGCTCCGAACGGACCGGTTTGAGCGCAAATTCGCAGATCCCGATAGCCTCGCAATCCGCCCGGTTCAACGCATGCTCCACCGAAGACAAAACAATCAGAGGCACAGCCTCAAACCCGGGCATGGCGCGGATACGCGCCGCTAGTTCACGGCCGTCCATCGCTGGCATCTGGTAGTCTAGAATGATAAAATCGAACTTGCGGCCGTCCAGCTGCGCGTCAGACAGGATTTCCAGCCCCGCATGCGCCGAAGCCGCCAGCGTGCAGGTAACACCCCAGGCCCCCAGCCGCTCCGACAGGATCACCCGGTTCAGTTCCAGATCGTCCACCAGCAGGCCATTCAGGCCCTCGAAGCTGCGGGCGCTGCCAGCCCGGTCCGTTTCGACATGCCCGCCTGCCTTCAGCGGCAGCTCGACCGTAAAGACGGACCCCTTACCCGGTTCGGAAACCACCCGGACCGACCCGCCCATCAGATCCAGAAGCCGCGCAGAAATCGCCAGCCCCAGGCCGGTGCCCTCGAAATTGCGGGTCGCTGCGTTGTCGGCCTGCTCAAAGGCGCGGAAAATCTGCCCGATCCGCTCCGGCTCAATGCCAGTCCCGGTATCGGTGACCTGCAGGGTCAGCTGGTGACGGCCGTCTTTTTCCTGCCCTGTCACATCGATATAGACGTAGCCCGCATTGGTGAATTTGACGGCATTGCCGGCGATATTGGTGATCACCTGGCGAATCCGGCCCGCATCCGCCTCGAAGACTTCAGGCAAGGCCGGATCGTAGCGCATGGTGATCTCCACGCCCTTTTCGGCCGCCTTGGGCGACAGCAGCGTCACCACATCCTCCACCGCCGTCTGCAGGTTAAAAGGCGCTTCGTTCAATTCGACCTTGCCCGCTTCGATCTTGGAGAAATTCAGGATGTCATTGATGATCGTCAGCAGGGCCGAGCCGGACTTGGCGATGGTTTCCGCATACATCCGCTGGTCGTCGTCCAGCCGGGTTTCCTGCAGCAGCTCCGCCATGCCAATCACCCCGTTCATCGGGGTGCGGATCTCATGGCTCATATTGGCCAGGAATTCCGACTTTGCGCGATTGGCAATATCAGCGGCCTCGCGGGCCTGCTCCAAAGCATATTCGCGTTCGTCACGCTCGGAAAAGGTCTCTTCCAGAACGCTCACCGAAAAATCCAGCGCTTGGAACTCACGCGATGCATACCAGGGCAACGGCCGCAACGGGCTTCGCAGGCCTGCGATCGCATCCGACATCCGCGTGTGAATCCGCTGCAGGGGCCGCAATGCCAGCCCATGCACCAGCAGCAGAACCAGCAGCGACAGCGCCAGCACCGGCACCACTGTCCAGATGATGATCTGGCGCACCTTGGCCGCCACCAGCGCTTCGCCGTCGCGGGTGGACCATTCCACCACCATAGTGCCAAAGGACGCCCCCTCCAGCTCAATCGGACGCTCATAGATCACGTGGCTGCCGTCCCGCACGGCACCTGGTGCTTCGGCCGAGGCCAGCAGCTTGCCAGCCGGGCTGCGGATCTGAATCGAGACAATCTGCGGCTTGCGGGTGACCGCCTCAATCAGGCCGGTCTCCAGCACCGGCACATCCTCGACGATAATCGATTCAAGCATAAGTCCGCTCAGCAGCGATACCGTCAGATCCGCTTGCTCTGCCAGCTGCTCTTCCAGCCGCTGCACCTCCTGGCGCTGCGCCAGATCCCCGACGGCAAAGCCGACGGCCGAAGCAGCCAGCAGCAGCGACAGCACGATCTGGAAAAGGATGCCTGTACGTCTCATAGTCTATTGCGGCACCTTAAAAGGCCAGGCTGCGGTCCATTGCCCGGCGGATAATGTCATAGTCCTGATCGGTACCCAGCAGGAAACCGTTCTTGGAGATCCGGCGCACGATTTCCTCATTCTCCGAGGACAGCATCACCTGGCGCATGGCTTCCAGCACATCCGGCCGCATCCCGGACGCGGCCAGCCACGGTTTGGTGACATTGTCAAAGGAGGCCAGCACCCGGATCGGCACCCCCTTGGCGACCAGCTTCTTAAAGGTGCTTTCCTTCAGCGCGCCTGCGGAATATTTTCCCGCGCCCACCGCTTCACCAACCAGGTCGTGACGGCCAAGATAGTCGAACTGATGCAGATCGGCGCTGCTGATCCCCGCGTCCAGCAGATATTCCTGCGCCAGGTAGCGTCCGATGGTCGACAGCTCATCGCCAAACGCAAAGCTGAGCCCGGCCAGATCCTCGACCGATTGCACATTGCTGTCCTTATGCACGACGATCACACCCTTGAACCGCTTGCCGCCGTTTTTCGATTCCATCGCGACAATCTGTATACCGGGGTTCTCCGTCATCACATGCACGTAGGAGGCCGGCCCGAAACGGGCAAAATCAACCTCGCCTCTGGCCAGCTGCCGGATGCCTTCTCCGTATTCCTTGGCGATCTTGAGCCGGATCGACACAGGCTCTCCCAGCTCCTCGCTCATGCGGCTGGACAGAAAGGACAGAAAGGGCTGGTACTTTTTTACCGTTGCAGTTGGTTTATCGGCTGCATAGGTTCCAAAAACCAGCTCAACCCCCGCCCGCCCGGCGCCGGGCAACAGCAAGGCGAAACAGGCCGCCAGCGCCGCAGCGGGAGCTGCCGCCCGCAGGCGCAACCTGAAAAATTCAACGATACCAACGATCCACACTAACAGGGTCACGGTTCTAGCCTCCTGACTGCTTTCGGCTGGCACGGCAGGCGGGCCGCCACTCTTCGTTACATGGCACATGGTTAAGAATACAATGTTAACGCACCTGCAATTCTCCAAAAAATTTTGCGGTTCTTTTATTCTTCCTCCGCTATATTAACGGTTCAGTAAGATTTTCGTAATCTTTTAGGCAAATTCGCCTCAAATCAGAATACCAGCCCGACTGGCTCAACAGGAACTGCCGTGAAGAACACCTCTTTGCCACTCCGGACCTTGCGGTCCGTCCGCCGCCCGGCACAAATTACTGTGCTGGCTTCGCTTTTTGCGACGCTCCCCATCGCAGCCCTTGCTATTCCCTCACCGGAACTGGTCATCGGATCCGTCTCCTCGCTATCGCAGGTTCTCGCGGTGGGAATTGCCATGATTTCCGGTTTGGGGGCCGTGATTGCGGCAAAACTGGGTTTTTCCCCTAAACCGGGCGGCTCACAACGCCGTTACCCGGTCAAGCTGATCTCCGTCCTCGTTCTTGCAGCCCTGGCGCTGGCCGCTGGTAATTATTGGCAGTATTCCTCGCACGAGCAGGCCGAGCTGGCAAGGCTGCAGGCTACTTTGACCCGGCCGGCGCAGTTTGACGGCACCACCATCAAGGACGCCACGCTCAAGGAAACCAGCTTCTCCAAGCAGGAGAATCATCCGCTGGCGATGAGCACCACCGACGCCGCCGCCGCGCTAGGGGACGGATCCACCCTGTTCTATGACATCCGCGAGACCGGCGAGAACGCCATGGGCACCCTGCCCGGCGCCACCCATATCCGCTTCCCGGACTTCCTGCAGACCCGCCCGGTGCAGCCCGGCCAGAAGGTCGTGCTGTTCTGCCACAACGGCAACCGCTCCTCGGAAACCTGCGCCAAGCTGGCAGCAATGGGGATCGACTGCAGCTTCATTGCCGGCGGTATCGAGAAATGGATCGTCGAGGGGCGCGACTTCTCCGACAAAGACGTGAAAACCCTCTCCGACCTGCGCGCGATCCCGGAATACCCGGGCAAGGACGTGCTGCTCAGCACCGATGACTTCAAGGCCCTGCTGACCACCGAGGACCTGCAGATCGTCGACACCCGCTACCCGGGCGACTTCGCCAGCGGCCACCTGCCCGGCGCCGTCAACATTCCGATCCGCAAGATGACCACCGCGGACCTGATGGACCGCATCGCGCAACTGGACCCCGGCAAACCCACCATCGCCGCCTGCTACGACCGCCGCAGCTGCTTCATGAGCCAGGTTCTGGGGCTGGAGCTGTCGCAGCAGGGCATCGACTTCCGCGGCCGCTATACCCTGCCCTGGGAATACTTCGTCGCACCGCCGCCGAAACCGCATGTGCAGGCCTGGCTGGCCGACCAGCAGGGCGGGCTCTGGGGCAAGGCGATCTCGGCCCTGGCCACCGCTCTGCTGTGGGTGCATGAGCGCAGCCATATCCTGCTGGGCCTCCTGGTGCTGTCCATCGTGACCCGCATCCTGGTGCTGCCGGTGGCGCTGAAGTCCGAACGCGACCAGATCATCACCAATGAAACAGCCGATGAAATGAAGGCGCTGAAAGCGAAACTGGCCCACGATCCGGTGCGCAAGGCACGCGCGGTGCAGGCGTTCTACGCCGACAAGGGCCTGACGCCGATGAAGAACCTCACCGCACTGCTGTTCCTGCCGGTGATGATGCTGGGCGTCTCTGCTGCGCAAGAGGCCAGCGCCGCCCTGCAAACCCCGTTCCTGTGGATGGCCGACCTCGGCGCGCCCGATCCGCTGTTCCTCATGCCGGTACTGTTCTGTGCGCTGGCTGCCGTTTACCTGCTGTGGGCCGTCGCCAAGACCAAGCGCCAGAAACAGCTGTGGATGCTGCTGGGCATGCCTGCGTTGTTTGCCATGGTGTTCAGCCTGACTGCCGCGGCCAATGCCTATCTTTGCTTCAGCCTGACCCTGCTGCTGGTGCAGCGCGCCTATGTGACCGGCATGCACAAGAAACTGGGCGAGGCCCTGTCGCTGCGCGCCCACAAGCGCCGCCTCGCTAAGCTGCCGCGCGGCGTGATCCCGATGGGCTACACCGAGGAGCTGGAGCACGCCGGCAACAAGGCCCTGCGCCTGTCGATTCTGCGCAACGCAGGCCTGCCGGTGCCGGGCGGCGTGATCGTGCGCTCCGATGCAATCCACGACTACCGTGAAATGCCCGATGCCAAGAAAGATGCATTTGCGGCACAGGTCTTTGGCCTTGCAGGGGGCAAGCCGGTCGCCGTGCGCTCCTCCGCCAGCAATGAGGACGGCCACGACCAAAGCTTTGCCGGCGTCTTTGAATCGGTGCTCGACGTGACCGCAGAGACCATGCGCGCCGCATTGGACGAAGTTGTGACCAGCTTCTCGTCTGAGCGCGCTGCCAGCTATTCCGGCGAGGGCGACAGCACCGATCAGGGCAACATCGTGGTGCAGGAAATGGTGCAGGCGGAATACGCCGGCGTGCTCTTCACCCAGGACCCGATGGCCCCCGGCATGGCGATGATCGAATGGGTCGAAGGCTGCGGCGAGGACCTGGTGTCCGGCCGCGTCACCCCGACCTCTTTGCGCTTTGGCCGTTACACCGGCCTGCCGGCGGATGCCGATCAGGACCAGACGCTGGACATGGCGCCGCTGCTGGCCCTTGGCAAGCAGATCGAGGACACCTTCGGCTGCCCGCAGGACGTCGAATGGGCCTATGCCAACGGCCAATTCCAGATCGTCCAGAGCCGCGACATCACCACGCTGTCCTTGGGCACCGAGCAGGAGCAGACCCGTCTGGCCGAATGGCGCGGCCTGCTGAACCGCTATGCGGATGCAGACCCGAATCAGACCATCCTGGAACAGGACGAGATGTCCGAAGTCCTGCCCCGCCCCACCCCGCTCTCCTTCTCGCTGATGAGCGAGCTGTGGGCGCCCGGCGGCAGTGTTGACTTGGCCTGCCGCGAGCTGGGTGTGCCCTACGGCCTGCCCGAGGGCCGCGACGGCCACCTCGTCAACCTGTTCGGCAAAACCTACGTCGACGTGGCGCTGAAACAGGGCATGACCCTGAAACTCAGCGCCGCCAAAGCCAAGCAGCTGCGCAAGCAGGCGCATCCGATGATCACCCGCTTCCGGTCTGAGGTGATGCCGGAACTGCGCGACAAGCTGGCGATCTGGCAGGCCGTGGATTACACTGCCCTGCCCCAAGACAAGCTCTTGGAGGCAATCTCCACCCTCAAGGACATGTTCATCCGCGAGGTCTATCTGGAGGCCGAGAAGATCAACATCCTGGCAGGCTTCACCATGGGTGAGGCAGGTTCCGCCGCCGCGGGCGACCCGGCCCTGCGGGCGCATCTGATGCACGCTGAGCTGCCCAATGCGCCCTCAAGCCTGATCGCCTCCTGCACCGGCAAGGACGCCCAGGCGCGTGCCATGCAGCTGATGGGCCACCGCTCGATCTTCGACTACGAGCTCTCCTCGCCCCGCTATGCCGAGGCGCCGGCGCTGCTGCACTCGCTGCTGGGCAGCTCGGTGGAGCCGATCGGCGCGGTGCCGGTCCCGGCCAACCTGCCGGATGAGTTAGACGATACCATCGGCATCGCTATCGCCTACCAGGACCTCAAGGAGCAGGCCAAGCACGAGGCCCTGCGCGTTGTCGCCGAACTGCGCCGTGCCCTCTTGGCCCTGGGCCACGTCAGCGGGCTGGCGGACTTGGTGTTCAACCTAACCTTTGATGAGGTCTTGAACGGCAGCTGGTCCGCCCCGGACGCGCTGCGCGGCCTCGCCGAAGCCCGCGCGGAAAAGGAGAACCTGCGCAAGAAGTCCGCACCTATTGAGGTTTCCCTGACCCTGCGCGGCTGCGAACTCCTGTCGCTCGGCGCTCAGGCCAATGCGGAGGGCGGCGCCTTGGGCGGCACTTGCGTCGCGGGCAGCGGCAGCGCCACCGCAAGGGTGTTCTGGATGGAGGACGACAGCTGCATCGACCCGGCGGCATTCGCAGACTTCCAGGACGGTGACATCCTGGTCTGCCGCATGGTCAACCCGGCCTGGCTGCCGTGGGTCCAGCGCTCCGGCGCGGTCCTGTCCGAAGTCGGCGGCTGGCTCAGCCACATGGCCATCGTCGCGCGCGAAAAAGACGTGCTGATGCTGGTCGCCTGCAAGGGCCTCGACAGCCTCAGCCATGGCGAGCAGGTGACCGTCAGCGAAGACGGCACCATCCAGCCGCAAGAGGTAAAGGGGCTCAAGGTGGTTTCCGCCTGACCCCGCTTGCAGCAAGACCCGGAAAACACCCGCGCCTCCTGGCTGCGGGTGTTTTTGTTTGAACCGGCGTTCGTAGGGTGGGCGATTCCGCCCACCATCCCCTGTCCCCCGCCCGCAGGGCTGGTGCTGCCCCCTTGCACATTTGCCAAAGATTGCCATATCCTGTCCCAGCGAAAGGAGCCCGCCGATGGCCACCATGAACGTTTCCCTGCCGGACCAGATGAAATCCTGGGTCGAGGAACAGGCCCGCACCGGCACCTATGCCAATTCCAGCGACTACGTCCGCGACCTGATCCGCCGCGACCAGGCCCGCACAGCCGCCATTACCGAATTGCAATCCGCCATCGACGCAGGCCTCGCCAGCGGCCCGGCTGAGGCGCTGACCGCCGAAGGTTTCAAGGCCGCCATGCGCCGTAATGGCTGAGGAACGCTGGCGGATCCGCCCCGCTGCCCAGGCTGATCTTGCTGCCATCTGGCGCTATGGCCTGGAAACTTGGGGCGAAACACAAGCCGGCGCCTATGCCGACAGCCTGTTTGCCCTCTTCGACCTTTTGGCGGACTTCCCCGAAATGGCCCGCGAGCGGGTGGAATTCACGCCCCCTGTCCGCATCCACCCCACCGGCGCGCATCTGGTGATCTATCGCCTGGAGCAAAACCGCCCCGAAATCATCCGCGTCCTGCACGCCCGCCAGGACCTGATGGCGTTCCTCATGGAGTAACATCCGTTTCAATCTTGCCATTTTCCGTACATCTGCTCTGATGCAGCGCATGGACCCGCATCTCGATCCCAGAAAAACCGCCCGGCTGATCCAGCATCTGAAGGACCACATGGACAGCCTCCCACCCAAGCTCAAGGCAGCGGCGAAATACGTGATCGACAACCCCGGCGACTTCGGCCTCGACACCGTGCGGACCTCGGCAGGGAAAACCGGCATCAGCGCCAACGGCTTTGTCCGCCTCGCCCAGCATCTGGGCTATGACACGTTCGAAGCCTTCCGCGCCCCGTTCCGCGCCGCCCTCACCACCACGCATGAGGCAGATCTCGGGCAGGACTGGCTGGACCGGATGCAGGACGAAGGCCCGGCAGGCAAGCTGCAGGCGGCCGCGGCGCGCAACCAATTGAACATCACCTCGCGCTCCCTGCGGCTAATGACGGCAGAGCGCACCCAGGCCATCGTGGACACGCTCACCGCCGCCGGCCGCAGCTATGTCACTGCCACCCGCTCATCCTATGCGCTGGCCTATTACTTTCACTACGTCAGCCGTATGGCCCTGCCAAGGCTCGAGCTGGTCCCCCGCCACATGGGCGCCGCCTTGGATGATCTTTTAGAAATAGGCTCCGAGGACTGCCTGATTGCCTTCACCTTCTCCCCCTACTCCGCCGGCACCATCCAGGCGCTGCGGCTGGCGGCTGAGCGCGGCGCATCGGTGATCCTGATCTCCGACAGCGAAGTGATCGCCCCCGGCATCCGCACCGACCACGTGCTGGCAGTCGCCGCAAACTCGCTGCACCCCTTCGGCGCCGTTGGCGGCGCAATGGCGGTGCTGGAATGCTTGCTCACCCATCTGATCGAGGCCGGCGGCGAGGAGGCCCGGCGCCGGATCAAATCCTATGACGCCCTGCGCCAGGACAGCGGCGCCTATTGGAGCGGTCCGAAACTGCCGCGGGTGGGGGGCTGATCCCAATGCTCAGACGTCGCCGTCAATAAACGGGTTCTGCGCCTCCCATTCGTCCCGGGTGGCCCGCCTGTGACCGCCCTCCAGCCGCACCGATGCCATCGCCCGGTCGGCATAGATCTCCGATTTCAGCGGCCAGGCCAGCGCAGCATCAAACAGCCCCGGCATCAGGTCAAAAGGGCCGCCCTCCTCATCCACGTCCCGCATCCACAGATGGGATCCGCAGGTGCTGCAAAACGCCCGCTCCGCAAAGGCTGAGGAATGGTAGCGCGTGACCGGCCCGTCAACCGTCACTGCCTCCGCATCAGCCTCGAAACACAAGAACAGCCCGCCGTTCCAGCGCTGGCACATGCGGCAATGGCAGGCACCCAGGTGCGGATCATGCGCGCCCTCAACACGGATCTTCACCGCGCCGCACAGGCAGCGGCCCTCCAAAACGTCACTCATCATGGGACCTCCTTACGGGTCCGGCACAGGATACAGCAATTTACACCCGAACAGAAACCTCCGCCGGGTTCCGATCCGGCCTCAGGCCTCCACCAAAATTGCAGAGACCTCCCCATCCACATCCCGGCAGGCTGCCAGCAGCCGCGGCATAAGATGCGACATTACGTAATTCGCATGGAACCGGCTCGGCGCCTTCAGCATCAGCCGCCCCCCTGCCCTGCCCACGCGCTCCAACCCCTGTATCCAGGACGCGTAATTCGCGGGGTCTTCTGCATGCAGCACCGCCTTCGCCAGGCTCCACTCTTGGCCGTCCGACACATCCGGCGCAGGCGGAGCCGCGCCGGGGCGCAGCGGCACCACGTTCGGCGCAGGCTCATCCGCGCCTTGCATCCGGTGCTCAAAGTCCGGCCCAACCGCGCCCCAACGCTCTTGGGTATCCCCCAGAAGCCGCTCCAGGTCGATGCCATATTCCGTCACCCGCCCGCGCGCACCCTGGCGTTTCACCACCAGCCAGCCCCAGCCGCGCAGCTTTGCCATCTCGCGCTTCACCGTGCGCTCATCCACACCCCACAACCGGGCGATCTCCCGCTGACCCACAGCCAGCTCGTCGCGCTGCCAGTTGTAGCGTGCGGTCATCAATGTCATGAACCGCAGAACCAGCTTCTGCGCCCCCTTGCCCTGGCCAAGCGCATAAGCGCCCATCGCCGTGAGGATGTCGTATTTCAGCGCAGAGGCGTTGCGCCCCGCAGGCCGTTTGGCAAGCATTGCTGCCCCCGTTTCTCCCTCCCTGCCCTCCTGGGCCGGGATATGCTGCCTCAAGTGCTCTCAGCTTGTTTGCTGAGAATTGCGTTGGCCGGTTTTGCCCTGAACTCAACGCTATTCGTTTGTTGTACCTGATTTGCGTCCGGAAATCCGATTCTGTCAAGCGCCGGCGGGAATTGAATTCAGCCCCAATCCCTTTTTCGAAAGAAAAATTGGTATCTATGGTATTGGGTGACACCCAGGATGTCCCCTATTGGCGCAAAAATGTCCCCCAATCTGCGGTATCCTTGCCCGGGGTGTCCCCCTAAATCTGGCCTCTGAACACCAGAAAAACCCAATGAAACGAATCGTTTGGCGCTAGCCTTCCGAATCGCCCCTGCCCTTATTTCACTGGGCCTTTTGCAAATGTGTCCCCGCGGGGACAGGACGCTCTTCCAAACCATATTTGCTTTTGCGTTTTTTGCAAATTCGGCGTAAATGGATATTGAGGCTGAATTAGCGTCCTGCAGAAATGGACGCTGTCAAAAACAACACCGTGTGAGGCTAAGGAGCAGCGATGTTTACGCACGAAGACCTGTCCAAGATGCAGGCTCAATCCTTGAAGATGCAAAGCTGGATCCGCCAGCAGACCTTCTCTCCCGAAATGGAAAAGACCCTGCGCCGGTTCTCCTCCTGGGAAGTGGCGGAGCTGATCTTCCGCGTCAACCAGTCGACCCTGCGGGGACGGCTGTCGGCGGATCCCTCCCTGCCCCAGGGCCATGTCGAGGAAGACGGCCGCCAGCGCTGGTATTCGCTGGAGGAAATCAACGAGCTGCGCCGCCGCATCAAGATCAACCGCAAATCCCTGCTGCCCAAGCGTCCCGCGGGGAAGCGGGCGCTGCGGGTTGCGATCTCCAACTTCAAAGGGGGTGCGGGCAAATCCACCGTGGCGCTGCATTTCGCCCATGCAGCAGCGCTGGACGGCTACCGGGTGCTCTGCGTCGACTTCGACCCGCAGGCGACGCTCTCGCATTCCATGGGCCTCAGCGACGTCACCGAGGATTACACCGTCTGGGGCATCATGGCTCGCGATCTGGTGCGCGAGACCGAGCGGATGAACGCGTCCCTGCAGGGGGCCGAGTCCGGCACCGCCCTGCCCCAGCGCCAGCTGCCCGACGCGATCACCGGCATGGGGCTTCAGGATCTGCGGGTCAGCGACTTTGTGAAACCCACCAGCTGGCCTACCATCGACATCATCCCCTCCTGCGCCAATGCCGCGTTCGTGGAATTCGCCTCCGCCCAGTACCGCCACCTGAACCCGGAGTGGTCTTTCTTTGCCGCCGTCTCCCGCTACCTCGACCAATTGCCGGCCGAAGACTACGACATGATGATCTTCGACTGCCCGCCCGCCATCGGCTACCAGTCGATGAACGCGGTGTTTGCCGCCGACATGCTCTATATTCCCTCCGGTCCCGGCTATTGGGAATATGACTCCACCACTTCCTTCATCGGCCAGCTGTCTGAGGCGCTCGAAGATCTGTCAGCCTTTAACGGCGTTGTCCCCGCGGGGACATTTGCCCTGCCCAAGGTCTTCCAGGACGTCCGCTTCCTGCTGACCCGTTACGAAAGCGGTAACGATTTGCACCGTGCGATGCGTTCGGCATTTATGAAGGTGTTTGAGGGTAGAATGACCGAACACCCGATTGAGATGACCCGCGCAGTCGAACAGTCGGGCCGGTTCCTAAGTTCCATTTATGAAATCGACTACCGGGATATGACCCGCGAGACCTGGCGACGCGCCCGCGCGTCGTTCGATCAGGCCTATGACGAATTCAGGTCCTACGCGTTGGAAGCCTGGGAGAAACTGGAGGATGAGGCATGAGCAAGAGACGCGTTTTCGATATCGACTTCACCCCTGACACCGCAACTGTCCCCGCGGGGACAGCCCCGGAAAAGCCAGCAGAGCAAACTGCGGTATCCCGCCGCGGGCCGATGGCCACCGCGATCTCTGAGAACGCCGATGCGTTGCGGACCCGTGCCGAGGCCGAAGAGAAGATCCGCGCCGAGAACGACCGGCTGGCACATGAATTCGTGCGGCTGAAGAAGCTGGGCCTGATGGTTGACCGGATCCCGATCGGCCGGATTGGCGCGACCAGGCTGATCCGCGACCGCCGCGAGGGGCGCGACCCGGACCTGGACGAGCTGAAGGCTTCGATCAAGTCCATCGGCCTGTCGAATCCGATCCGGGTCGAGGAAAACGAGGACGGCACCTATGAGCTGATCCAGGGCTACCGCCGACTGCGCGCCTATGTGGAGCTGCTGCGGGAAACGGAAGATGAGGCCTATGATCACATTCCCGCGGGGCTGGTGGCCAAAGGTGACACGCTGCAAAACCACTACCGCCGGATGGTGGACGAAAACCTGGTGCGCCGCGACATTTCCTTTGCCGAGATGGCCCAGCTGGCGCTGCGCTATGCGGAGGATGAGGTGACCCGGGCGAAGAGCCTGGAGGAGGCGGTCAATGACCTTTATGCCTCCGCGGGCCGTCAGAAGAAGATCTACATCCGCCATTTTGCTCAGCTGCTGGCGATGGTGGGAGATCTGCTGAAATACCCTGAGGCGATCCCGCGGGCGCTGGGACTGGAGCTGCGCAAACGGCTGGATGCTGACTCGGCCAACGTCCAGGACTTGCGCGATGCCCTGTCGCGGAGCCGGCCGGAGACCGAGGAGGCGGAGTTGGGCGTGTTGCGTGGCTTTCTTGATGGCAAGCGCAAACCCGTCTCCCGCGCCGCCGCTGCGCCGCGCCCGGGGGTTGCCAAGACCACTTTGCGCTGCACTGTCCCCGCGGGGACAGTGCGGTGCCAGGCGCGCGACGGCAAGATCGAGATGGCGATGGAGCGCGATTTTTCCGAGATCGACCGGCACAAGCTGGAGGGGGCTATCGCCGCTTTCTTTGCGGCGCTGGAGGATGACAGCTGACTTTGTCCCCGCGGGGACAGTTAGATACCTGCACAACGGCCCGGCAGAGATGCCGGGCCTTTTTGTCTCTAAACTGCTTGTTTGGGCCGGCTACTTGCTGCTGTCCCCGCGGGGACAACAGCTGAAAACAGCTGCGGGATGCAGCGCGCCAGCAAAAGAAAAGACCCGGCTTGGGTGCCGGGCCGTTGTGGAGTTACCTGTTTGTCCCCGCGGGGACAGCGGCGGTTCAGTTCAGAACCTTGAATTCGATCCGCCGGTTCCTGGCCCGGTTCGCCACCGTGTCATTTGGCACCAGCGGCGTGGTTTCGCCATAGCCCACAGCAACCAGCCGTTCGGACGGAATTCCCATTTTCTGCAGGTATTGGTTCACCGCCGCGGCGCGTTTCTCGCTCAGCGCCATGTTCCAGGCGGCCTTGCCCTGGCTGTCGGTGTGGCCGCCGACCTCAACCACCATGCCGGGGCAGCGGCGTATGATATCCGACAGGCTGTTCAGGAAGCCGCGGGAGTTTGCATCAAGACGGGCCGTGGAAGGGGCGAAGTTCACGCTGCGGCCTTGCGACAGGATTTCGAACCTCCCGGTGCAGGCCTCCCGGCTGAAATCGCCGCTGGCCTCAAGCGCTGTGGCGGCGCCGGAAGCGGTTGTCCCCGCGGGGACAGCGGAGGTGCTGCTGCCGCCCCGCTCAAACATCAAGTCCATGCTGACCAGGCCCACAGGGGTGATGGTGACGCCTGCCGCTTCCTCCAGCTTTTCGCGGCCGGCATTCAATGCAAAGTCCTCGAGTTTCAGGATCACCGGCTGGACAGTGGCGACAGCCACGCGGTTTTCACTCAGCAATGTCACCGCTACCGGAATGGTCAGTCCGGCCTCAACCCCATGCAAAGACAGGGTAACGGGCAGGTCGATCTGTTTGCGCTGCACCGTCGCGAGATCGGTGAGCTGCGCCGGATTGATCTGGGCGGAGATCACGGCCTCAGGATAGGTGAAGGTTTCAAAGAACAGGAAGCGCATGCGCACGTTGCGCAGGTCGATGGAGGTGTCGACAGAGTCCAGCGCGATGTGGATTTTCGCCTCGCCCGCCTCGGAGATGCCGCCGGAGAACGCGGCAAACCGGCTCGATTCCGCAATGCTGCCCTTTTTGATTGATATGAAGCGGATGGCGGAGGATTCGGGCGTCAGCTGCCAGCCGCCCTCAAACGGGCCCGTGGCCAGCGCGGGGCGGGAAAGTAAAATTAAAATAGTGAAAAAACAAAGAGTTAAACGCAACATGTGCAATCCATTCAAGGGGCTAGGGATGACGGTTTTGCCTGCCGGCAGCGATAAGGGGCGATGCGCCAAGACTAACAGCAGACTTGCCGCAGGGTGCAAGGGGCGCGATAAATTCGTAACGAAATACCCTTAAGAATTGGGAGGCCGCCGTGTGAAATTTAGCCATGGCGGGAATTGGAGCAGATGCGTGCATAACATATTCAACAGGATCCGGTTGCTGATCGTGGCGCTTGCAGCCTTGGGCTGGGGCGGCACGGTACAGGCGGAAGAGCGTCTGGCGCTGGTGATCGGCAATTCCGCATATGGCGCAGTGGCGCCGCTGGACAACCCGGTGCGCGATGCCCGGCTGATGGCTGAAACCCTGGAAGGGCTGGGATTTGACGTGACGCTGGCGGCGGACGCCAAGCAGATCGAGATGAAGCGCGCGATTGCCCAGTTCGGCCGCAAGCTGCGCAGCGCCGGCGAGGACGCCACCGGGCTGTTCTACTATGCCGGCCACGGGGTGCAGAGCTTTGGCAGCAATTACCTCTTGCCAGTCGATGTGGCGCTGGCGGATGCGGCGGACCTGGACCTGATGGCAGTTGAGGCGCAGTCGGTGCTGCGGCAGATGGCGTCCGCCCGCAACCGCACCAACATCGTGATCCTGGACGCCTGCCGCAACAACCCGTTCGAGGCGGTGGCGGACCTGAATGAAAGCGGCCTGGCGGAGATGAAGGCGCCGACCGGCACTTTCCTGGCTTATGCAACCGCTCCGGGCGAGGTGGCGCTGGACGGGGAAGGGGCAAACAGCCCGTTCACCGCGGCGCTGGCACGTGAGATCCTGGTGCCGGGGGCGCCGGTGGAGCAGGTGTTCAAACAGGTGCGCCGGGCGGTTCTGGACCAGAGCGGCGGCGGCCAGACCCCTTGGGACACGTCCTCGCTGGTGAGTGATTTTACCTTTGCGGAGGCCGCGCCAGAGCCTGTGCTGACCGCTGCCGAGATGGAAGAAGCGCAGATTTGGGCCTCAGTCAAAGCGTCGCGGGATGCGATGCAGATCATGCTGTTTCTGCGCGGTTATGGCGGCGGTAAATACGCGGATGCGGCGCGGGCGCTGCTGGCGGAGCTGATGGAAGAGGAACTGCATGGCGGCACCGGTGCGGCGGTTGCGGCGGCGCCGGCCGGGGCTGCGCAGGATGCGGAAACCGCGATGTTCCAGGCGGCGCAGAGCGATGGCAGCAAGGCCGCATATGAGGCCTATCTGATGGCCTATCCGGAGGGAAAATTTGCGGAAATGGCCGCGGCGGAGGCCGCGGCAAAGGCTGCCGGCGCCTCGCAGGACCCAATGGCAGGATCAGAAGCCCCGGCGGCCGCCCCGGAGCCTGCACCAGAGCCGGCCATGCTGGCGGAGGCGGGTCCAATCACCTATGCCAGCCCGCTGCCCGGCGGAGCGGAAGAAATTGCCGGGTTGACGCTGGCCGAAGCGGTGAAACGCTCACCGGCCTTTCCGCCGGTCGAGGGGTTGCCGGAAAGCTATTGGAAGGACCAGTCCTGCAGCGCCTGCCACCAATGGACGCGGGAGCGGCTGTGCACGCAGGGCAATACCTATCTGAGCCTCAATATGCAGCGCTCGCTGGGCAAACAGCATCCCTTTGGCGGCGCGCTGAAACAGGCGCTGAAAAGCTGGGCCGCGGGGGGCTGCCAGTAGGCTTACTGGTGTTGATCCGGTGTTGATCCGGCAGGGCAGGGGGGGCTCCCGCCCGTGCAGGCGCATTTGGAAATGCACCCGCCCGGTTGGGCGCGGCGCTGTGCTGCGCACAGCGCGGGGGCGTTTCGAGAAGCTGACAGACCGCCGGGTGGCAAGTTGATTTCCATTTGCTGAGAAGCGCGTAAGTGCAAGTTTGCCCTTAAGGCGCCGCTCCGAAAGTGATCCGCCTTTTTCCGCGTCAAGGGTGAACCGCGCGTGCCGCGCGGCTGCTGGCGCAGCCCTTGACCCGGAAAAAGGCGGGTGGTGTCGGCCGCGGGCCTGCGGGCGCGGGAGCGCGGCCGTTGCGGTGTGCGGTCAGGGGGCATGGGTGGTGATCAGGAAATAGACCCATTCACCCTTGAAATCCGCATGCTGGGCGCGGGCAGCGGCCACTTGGCTACGTAGGAAGTTCAGATAAGGTGCGGCGGGTTCGCTGAGCGGGCGGGTGCTTTCGTAAAGCGGGTGCGAGGCGGCAAAGGCGACCGCGATCTCCTGGCCGTAGGGCGGCGCGACGGTGAATTGCAGGCCGGGGTCTCCGGCCGTTTTGGCGCCGACGCGCAGGGCGCTTTTGGGGGCGGCCTCAACCAGGGGCACCAGTTCATTCGGAGAGAGGTGCAGCACCGCGCCGCCGGCGTCGAAATAGTCCACATAGACAAAAGCCGGGTAATCCGGCGCGGTGAGGTCGAAGAACAGCCGCTCGCCGCCGGAATAGCCGAGCACGCGGGCATGGGCGTCATCGCCGACCAGCAGCGGATTGGTGATCTGGTCGGTGCTTTGCGGCAGGCCGACGCCTGAGATCCCAGCCAGCGCGCCGCATTGCGGGCGGGGCAGCAGGCGCATTTCATCCGAGACGGTGATATCGGCGCCCATCTGGGCCTGCAGGGCAGCAAGAACGGGGGCGCGCAAGCCGTCTTCGGGCAGGTGGCCGCGCACCTCAAGCGTGGCGGTTTCTGGCACAAAGGCGACCTGCAGGCGCGAGCAGGGGACGGCGGCGAGGATGCCGGAGACGCCGTCGCGCAGGGGGTCGCCCTGTGCCGCAGCATCGCCAGGCTGCATGAAGCTTTGGAAGGCGGCCAGTGAGACCGGGTCGATGTCGCCGGAGCCGCCCTGGAACGCCAGCGCCGCCTTGATGCGGGGGGCGTCAGGAATGGCGGCCGGCGTTTGCTGCGGATTGGGCGCGGCGCCGGGCAGGGGGGCGGTTTCGGGTTGTGCCTCCGGGCTGGGCTGGGTGCTGGGCGGAGCTTGCGGCAAGGCGGCGGGGTCCGGTGCGGCGGCAGAGGCCGGGACCAGCGGCGCATCGGTACCGGGAAGCGGGAGGGCGGTGTCCTGGGCAGCATCCAGCGGCACAGGGGCGGGAACGGCGGCTTCGGAAGGCTGATAGGCGGCGATGGCGGCTGATACAGGCGTTGGCTGCACCGCGGCGGCGCTGGCTTGCTGGAGGTTTGGCTGCGCGCTGGCCAGACTGGTGGAAGGCGCGCTGGCGCTGGCCAGCTGGGCGGATTGAGCCTGTGCAAGCGCTGCGGCCGGCGGCTGTGCAGCGGCAGGAGCAAGGCGGGCTGCTTGCGGCGCGGCAGAGGATACGCGATCTGGGGCTGGCGTCTGGGGTTTGGCAGCCGATTGCGGGACGGCGCCGGCGTTGAGGCCCTGGGTTTGCGCTTCGCTTTCAGTGGCTTGTTCCCCTTCGGCGGCCAGCGGCACGGCGTCGGAACGGGGAATGCGGTGGGCCTGGAGGTTGAGGCTGCTTTCCGGGTTCGGCTGCTGCGGCACCGGGTCCGGCACCAGCGATATGAGCAGCGCGGCGGCGCCTGCGGCGTGCACTAGGGCCGAGGCTGTCAGCCCCAGCGCCCATATGGCGGGCGTGCGGCTCACCCTTCGGTTTCCGGGGTGACCACCAGCACCACGTCCTTGAACCCCAGCGCTTCACCTGTCGCGACCAGCGGCAGCACCCGGCGCAGTTCCGCGGCGCGGTGGGCGTTGATGCGCAGGCGCAAGCCAGGGTCATCTGCCAGCAGGGCTGCAAGGGCAGGGGAGAGACCCTCGCGGCTGATTTCCGTGCCGTCCAGCGCCAGTGCGCCTTGCGCGGAGACGGCCAGGGTGATGCCGCCCGCTGGCATGTCGCGGCCGGTGACGGCGGTGGCAGGGCGGATGTCAAACGGGGCGGTGGCGTCCATGCGGCCGATCAGCATGAAGAAGACCAGCAGGAAAAACACCACGTCGATCAGCGCGATGATGGTTTCCGAATGCGGGTTGCGGGCGGGGCGGCTGAGCTTCATCGGCTTGCCTCCAGCCGCAGCACGCGCAGGCGGGTGACGCCGGCCAGGGCGGCCACGTCCATCACCGTGATCAGCGCCTGGGTCTGGGCAGCGCCGGAGGGCAGGATCACCACTTGGGTCTGGGGTTCATCGGTGATGGCGGCAGAGAGGGCGCGGCGCAAGGCGTCTTCGTCGAGCGCGGCGCCGCGCAGCACCGGCACGCCGTCGGCGCCAAGGCGGATCATCAGCGTGCCGGCCGGGGCCTGGGGGCTGCCTACGCTGCCTTCGGAGGGTTTTACCGCCGGGATCATGTCGAGGTTCAGATAGGTGGAGGTCACCATGAAGAACACCAAGAGGATCAGCATGACGTCGATCATCGGCACCAGCGAGATCAGGGCGCGGGGGCGGGCTGGGCGGTTGAGGGTCATGGCCGGTTTCTCCGTGTCAGCGCGACCCGTCGATCAACAGCAGGCGGCCGGCGGCGCTTTCGATGGCTTGGGCCGCGGCGTCGATGCGGGCGGCGAACAGGCCTGCGGCGACGGCGGCGGGGATGGCGACCAAGAGGCCCGCGGCGGTGGTCAGCAGGGCCTGCCAGATGCCGCCGGCCAGGACCGAGGCATTGGCGGCGCCCTGGGCTAGTTCCAGCTCCTGGAAGGATTGGATCATGCCGAGCACGGTGCCAAGCAGGCCCAGGAGCGGCGAGACCATGGCGATGAGTTCAAGCAGGCGGATGAGGGCGTTCATGCGGCTCACCTCCTCATTGCCGCGGCGTTGCAGCTCATCCTGCAAGAGGGGCCCGCGCAGGCCATCCTGCAGCGCCTGCATGGCATAAGCCATCACCCGGTCGGCGGGGGATTTGCCGCCTGCGATGCTGTCCTGCGCCTGTTTGCGGTCGCCGTCCTTCCATAGGGTCAGGGCCTGTTCGCGGGCGCCGCTGCCGGAGCGCACCGGCCAGAGCTGGATCAGTTTGACGGCAATCACGGTGAGCGAGAGCAAGGACATCAGCGCCAGAAGCGCAATCACCGGGCCGCCGGTTCCGAGGATTTCCCAAGTGCCGGCCATGGCTTATTTCACCAGCGGCGCGGCGGCGCGGGAGCCGAGTTCCAGGATCGGGAAACAGTCCATCTGCTCCTCGTTCTGAGGCTGGCAGGAGGTTATGTCGTGCAGCAGGATTTCCGTGATGTTGCTGCAGGCGGTCTCGGGGATTTCGAAAAGTTTCAGGGTGGTGCGCTGAACTGGCAGGGGGGCGGCGTCGATCGACAGCAGCCGGTCGATCACCCCCTGGCCGTCGAGGATGGCCAAGGACATCTCGAAGCCTTCGAAGCTCTTGCCGGTCTGGTTGCGAAACAGGAAGAAAGCGCGGCAGCCGCCGGTTTCGATCTCCTCGGTCTTGTTCAGCTCGACCCGCAGCGGGCCGGTTTCCGCCGCGGCCGCGAGCGGCAGGCAAATCAGGGCGAGGGCAGTCAGCAGGGGTTTCAAGGGCATCACTGTCTCCGGGTTCCGGTGGGATGCCCAGCCCGCAACCGCTGCGGGCCGGGCTGTGTTCGGGGTCAGACCAGGGCGGTCAGGGCCTTTTCGATCCTGTCCATGGCGTCGCGGGCCGAATCCAGGTCGCGGCGTTTCAGGTGGCGGGCGGCCACATGCAGGGCGCGGCCCAGGCGGTCGCGGGCCTTGCCGGGGGCGCGGGCGACATTGGCCTGCAGGGATTGGGCGCGCTTTACCTGGGCGCCAAGCGTGCGCTGGTCCATCTCGCGCTGGCCGCGTTTCAGGGTTCTGGCCTCATCCTCGCGGTCCTTGCCGATGCGTGCGACAGCGCGTTCGATCACCACGATCATCGTCTCGGCCTCTTGCAGGCGGCCTTTGTTAATCAGGGCAACGGATTTGGCGAGGGCGCGTTTGAGTTTCAATTCCAGCGGGCCGGGCGCCAGGGCGATGCGGGGCTGGATCCGTTTCAGGCGGCGTTTGAGCGGTGCGACGGCTTTCTTGTCGATACCCGAGGCTGAGATGTCGGCGGCGTTTTCCTCGGTCACCTGGCCGCCGGGTTTCTCCGGCTTGAGGCTGTCCAGCAGGTTGCCGCCGTCATCGTAGAACAGCACGTTAACCTTGGGCTTGTTGCGCTTGAGAAATTTTTTCAGCTCCGTGACCATGCGGGCGGGGGCGCTTTCGCAAGTCATTTCCATCTCGCCGGAGCGCACCACATAGGTGCCCCAGGCCATCGGCGGGCCGCCGCCTTCCTTCTTCATCGGATTGCGCAACGTCTCTGGCTTCTTGCCCGGCTGGATCATCAGCAGCGGGTCCTTTGAAGCGTCCAGACAGAAGGCGAAGCTCATCCGCTTCTTGGCCCCCTCGCGGACCATGGCTTTGACTTCCTTGCCGGAAATACGCTCAATACTCATTATTCACCTGTCTCAAAAAGGTGTGAAAACATTTGACTTTAGGATGCCGATAAGGCTCACTTGGGGTCAAGTTTTAGTTTGAGATTAAGGCCGTCTTAACCGTCAGAGCAGAAAAGGCGGGTGGGCAGCTTGACGTTACGTTAACGAAGCCGCAAACCGGAATAAAGCGGGGGGGGCAACGATAATGGATCCTGCAGTATTGCTGCAATCCAAAAGGGACGGCGCACCCAGCGGCGAGAACCTTGAATACGACCCGGCCTTCACCGAGATGGAGCTGGCAGCCCAGCCGGGCGAGGAGTCGGTGGTGGGCGATGAGAAGATCGAAGCCACCGATCCCGATTACCGCGAAGTGCAGAAGAAAGCGCTGGAGGTGCTGGAGCGCAGCCACGACCTGCGCGCGGCGGTGTTCCTGGGCGATGCGCTGTTGCATTCGGAGGGGCTGCCGGGGTTTGCCGATGTGACCGCCTATATCCGCGGCTGCCTGGAAGAGTTCTGGGAGACCTGCCATCCGGAGCTGGACGAGGACGACGGCGACCCGACGATGCGGATCAACGCGGTTCAGGATCTGTGCGGCCAGCCGGACGGAATGGCCGGGGCGTCGCCCTTGTACAGGTCGCTGCGCCGCGCGCCCTTGAGCGAGAGCCGCGGCTTTGGCCGCTTTTGCCTGCGCGACATCGAGATCGCCGAAGGGGTGATGACGGCGCCGGAGGACATGGAGCATGTCCCCGACAGCGCCACCATCGGGGCGGCGTTCCAGGACAGCGATCAGGAGACCGTTGCGGCGCGGCTGGCAGCGGTCAAGGCGGCGGAGGAAAATGTGCGGGCGATCTCTGCCGTGTTTGACGAGCAGACGCCGGGGCAGGGCCCGGATCTGAGCGCGCTGATCAAGCTTCTGCAGCAGATCGGCAAGCGGATCGGCACCTATGCCAATTTGAGCGCCGGGGATGATGCGGCGGAAGATGAGGCGGCAGAGGACAGCGCGGAGGAGGCCGGTGCCGCGGCGCCGGCTGCTGGCGGGCGGGCGATGCCGTCTGCGCCGGGGGCAATCAATTCGCACGCGGATGTGTCCAACTCGCTGGACCGCATCATCAGCTATTACCGGCGGGCGGAGCCGTCCAGCCCGCTGCCGATCCTGCTGGAGCGGTGCAAACGGCTGGTGGGGGCCGACTTCCTCACCATCATGAATGACATGGCGCCGCAGGGGGTGGAGAACGTCCACCTGATCGGCGGCATTGACGAAGACGACGACGACTGACGGACACGGGGGCATTCTGCGGCGGTACCTGCTGCGGATCCCGTGAAAGCAAGACGAGTAAGGAGACCTAGATGGCCGGAAGTTCACAGAAATTCATTGCACGCAACCGGGCCCCGAGGGTCCAGATCGAATATGACGTGGAGCTCTATGGCGCCGAGAAGAAGGTGCAGCTGCCCTTTGTGATGGGGGTGATGAGCGACCTGGTGGGCAAATCCGAAGTGGAGCAGCCCGCCGTTGCGGACCGCAAGTTCCTGGAAATCGACGTGGACAACTTCGATGACCGGATGAAGTCGATGGCGCCGCGCGCCGCCTTCACGGTGCCCAACACGCTGACCGGCGAAGGCAACCTAGCGGTCGATATCACCTTCGAGAGCATGGATGATTTCAAGCCCGCGGCGATTGCCGCCAAGGTGGAGCCGCTGCGCGAGTTGCTGGAAGCCCGCACACAGCTGTCGAACCTGATGACCTATATGGACGGCAAGACCGGCGCCGAGGATCTGATCTCCAAGATTATCCAGGACCCGAGCCTGCTGAAGACCCTGGCCGCGCAGCCGAAACCCGGCGGCGACGCCGAGAGCGAAGAATAAGAGCGGAGGACAAAGATGGCTGAAGAAGAACTCCAGGCGGAAGCCGCTGGTGGTGAAGCCGCCTTTGGCTCAACCGAATTTGCGAGCCTGCTGCAGAAGGAATTCCGTCCCAAATCGGACCAGGCCAAGACTGCGGTGGAAAGCGCGGTCAAGACCCTGGCCGAGCAGGCGCTGGCAAACTCTGCGCTGATTTCCGACGACGCGCTGCGCTCGATCGAGAGCATCGTTTCGGAGATCGACAAAAAACTGACAGAGCAGGTCAACCTGATCCTGCACAACGAGGATTTCCAGCAGCTGGAAAGCGCGTGGCGCGGGCTGCATTATCTGGTCAACAACACCGAGACCGATGAGCAGCTGAAAATCCGGGTGATGCCGATCACCAAGAAGGAAATGTCGAAGACCCTGAAGAAATTCAAGGGCACGGCATGGGACCAGTCGCCGATCTTTAAAAAGATCTACACCGAGGAATTCAGCCAGCTGGGCGGCGAGCCCTATGGCTCTTTGGTGGCGGACTACCACTTCGACCATTCGCCGCCGGATATCGAGCTGTTGGGTGAAATGTCCAAGATCGCAGCCGCAGCGCATGCGCCGCTGATCACCGGCGCTAAGCCAACCCTGTTCCAGATGGACAGCTGGGCGGAACTGTCGAACCCGCGCGATCTGACCAAGATCTTCCAGACTCCGGAATATGCCGCCTGGCGGTCCCTGCGGGACAGCGAGGATGCGAAATACGTGGGCCTTGCCATGCCGCGCTTCCTGGGGCGTCTGCCCTATGGCTCCAAGACCGACCCGGTTGAGGAGTTTGCGTTCGAGGAAGACACCGCAGGCGCTGGCAGCGAGAAATACGGCTGGGTCAACGCAGCCTACGGCATGGCGGTGAACATCACCCGTTCGTTCAAGATGTACGGCTGGTGCTCGCGCATCCGCGGCGTCGAAAGCGGCGGCACATTGGAGAATCTGCCCAGTCACACCTTCCCGACCACCGATGGCGGCGTCGATCAGAAATGCCCGACCGAGATTGCTATCGATGACCGGCGCGAGGCGGAGCTGGCGAAGAACGGCATGATGCCGCTGATCCACCGCAAGAACACCGATGTTGCGACCTTTATGGGGGCGCAGTCGCTGCACAAGCCGGCCGAATATGACGATCCGGATGCCACCGCCAACGCCAATCTGGGCGCGCGGCTGCCGTATCTGTTCGCCACATGCCGGTTCGCGCACTATCTGAAGTGCATGGTGCGGGACAAGGTCGGCTCGTTCAAAAGCCGTCAGGATATGGAATCCTGGCTGCAGGACTGGATCAACAACTATGTTGACTTCAACGCGGATATCTCCTCGGAGAACGAGAAGGCGCGCAAACCTCTGGCCGCGGCCGAAGTTGTTGTGGAAGAGGTCGAGGGCAACCCGGGGTATTACACCTCAAAATTCTTCCTGCGCCCGCATTACCAGCTGGAGGGGCTTTCCGTCTCGTTGCGTCTGGTATCGAAACTGCCCTCGGAAAAAGGAGGCTGATTACCCACTCTCCAGCCTCAAACCATCATAGTGCAGTAGAGTTCTTAATTTTTGAAAGGATAGCAAAATGGCTGCTAATATGTTCGTACAGATCTCGGACATCGAAGGCGATGCAACCGAAGAGAACCACAAGAAGTGGATCGTGGTTCAGTCGGCGAGCTGGAATGTCGAGCGCGCGGTCGAAATGACCGACCTGGGGTCGACCCAGCGGATGCACGCCAACTCGAACTTTGGCAAGATCGAGCTGACCTCGCAGATGGGCAAGGCGTCGAATGATCTGGCGCTGTCGGTTGCCAACGGCACCGTGCGCCCCGAGATCATCATGCACTGGTGCCGTTCGGGCGACAGCGCCAGCCAGGGCCTGCTGGTCTATTCGATCTGGAAGATGAAAGACGTGGTTGTCGACAGCTACTCGATCTCGGCCAGCGAAGACGGCATCCCGGAAGAGACCTGGTCGCTGGCCTATGCCGCGATTGAGCATGAGTACAAATCGACCAACCAGAAAACCGGCAAACTCACCACTGAAGGCACCTTCAAGTGGAACGTGCAGACCGGCAAGGTCGAGTAAACCATTTGGCTGGCCCCGGGTGTATTTCATGCCCGGGGTCCGTTTTTTCTGACGTATTTGCAGCATCCATCCCCGTTGCGGAGTAGGCCCCATGACCCCCGAAGAGCATCTGAAAGCTGGTGATCCCAAGGCGGCGCTGGAGGCGCTGCAAGCCAAGATCCGCGCGGATGCGAGCAATCCGAAACTGCGGGTGTTCCTGTTTCAGCTGCTGTGTGTGCTGGGCGACTGGAACCGGGCAATCGCGCAGCTGAAGGCAGCGGCGGGGCTGGATGAAGGCGCCACGGTGATGGCGCAAGCCTACCGCGAGGCGATCATCTGCGAGGTCTACCGCGAGAAGGTGTTCGCCGGTGAGAAGTCGCCGCTGATCCTGGGCGAGCCGGAGGAGTGGCTGGCGCATCTGATCGAGGCGCAGAAACTGCTGGCAACCGGCAACCCGAAGGAGGCCGCCGAACTGCGCGCCAAGGCTTTTGATGCGGCGCCGGCCAGCCCCGGCGAGGTGAACGGCAAGCGGTTCGAGTGGATTGCGGACGCAGACATGCGGCTGGGGCCGGTGCTGGAGGCGGTGATCAACGGCAAATACTACTGGCTGCCGTTTTCCAAGATCGTCTCGTTCGAGGCGGAAGAGCCGAGCGACCTGCGCGATGCGGTCTGGACTGCCGGCACGCTGACCTTGGCGGGCGGCGGTGCGGTGGCGGCGATGATCCCGACCCGCTATCCGGGCAGCGAGAAGGCCGACGGGCTGTCGATGCTGGCGCGGGCCACCGTGTGGCAGGATGCCGGCGAGGAAACCTATACCGGTCTGGGCCAGCGGCTGCTGGCGATCGGCGATGAGGACATTGCCATCATGGACGTGCGCACACTCCGGATGGATGGGCACGGCGAAGAGAATGGCTGACAAGACACTGGCCGAGCGCCTGCAGCCGTCGCTGCTGGACCGGCTGACCGACAATGCACCCGGCGACCAGAAGGAAACCCGCGAGAGCCGGGTGATTGATCTGATGCGGCTGCGGGAAATCATTCAGCGCGATCTGTCCTGGCTTTTGAACACCCAGAATGTCGAAAGCCATTTCGACGCAGAACGATACCCGGCGGTCTCGGCTTCGGTGCTGAACTACGGGCTGGTTGAGGTGGCGGGCGAAGCCTCGACCTCCGAGAAAGCAGAGGCGATCCGGCGGTCGATCAAGCAGGCGATTGCCACCTATGAGCCGCGGATTATCGAAGGCTCTGTCGATGTGCGGCTGCAGGATGGCACCGACGCGACCGAGATGACCGTGGGGCTGGAGATCCGAGCCGATATGTGGGCGCAGCCGATGCCGCTGGAGCTCTATTTGCGCAGCAAGGTTGATTTGACCACCGGCGAAGTGGAAATGGAAAGGGCCATGTGATGGATACACGGCTGCTGATCCACTATGAGAATGAGCTGAACTACTTGCGCGATATGGGCGCGGAGTTTGCTGCCGCCTATCCCAAGATTGCGGCACGGCTGGGCATGGAAGGGGTTGAGGTTCTTGACCCTTATGTGGAGCGGCTGCTGGAAGGCGCCGCCTTTCTGACTGCACGGGTGCAGCTGGAATTGGAGCTGCAGTATCCGAATTTCACCTCGAACCTGCTGGAGATCATCTATCCGCACTACCTGGCGCCGACGCCGTCAATGATGATCGCGGCGTTTGAGCCGGATGTGGCGAACTCGGCGGTGAAAAGCGGCTATGTGCTGAAGCGCGGATCGACGCTGCGGTCGCGGCTGACCGAGGGCGAGCAGACGCCGTGCGAGTTCCGCACCTCTGCCGATCTGACCATGTGGCCGATCGAGATCGCCGAGGCGCAGTACATCGACGGCCGCGGCGAGCTGGTGGCGGCGGGGGTTGCTACCGGATATGACGCGCGGGCGGGGATCCGTCTGCGGATCAAGCGGATCGACGGCGACCCGATCAGCAAGCTGGAGATGGACAAGCTGTCACTGTACCTGACCGGCGAGGCGGGCAACAGCTGGCCGCTGCTGGAACTTCTGTGCACGCAGGTGCAAGGGATCGTGGCGCGCTCCACTGACCGGCGGGCGGACTGGCAGCTGCCCTTGCGCGGCGCCAAGGTGGTGCAGAAGGGGTTCAGCCCGGAGGAAGCACTGCTGCCGCTGCCGCGCCGGGTTTACGACGGCTACCGGCTGCTGCAGGAATATTTCGCGATGCCGGAACGGTTCCGCTTTGTCGAGCTGCAGGGGTTGGCTGCGGGTTTGCAAAGGGCCGAGGGCAATGAAGTTGACCTCTATATCCTGCTGCGCGAGGGGATGCCGGAGATCGCGCCGATCGTGGTGCCAGAGGTGTTCAAGCTGAACGCGGTGCCGGCTGTGAACCTGTTCGAGAAACGCTGCGACCGCGTGCGGATTTCGCCGATTGATACCGAGCATCATGTGATCCCGAACCGCACCGCGGGCCTCGATTTTGAAATCTACGCGCTGCAAAGCGTGACCGGGATCAGCGGCGAGGGGGAGGAAGACGTGGTCTTCCGTCCGTTCTATTCTGCCAATGATTTCACTGCCGCGGGTGAAAGCCACCCTGCCTATTACACGGTCAAGCGGCGGATGCGGCAGCGGTCGGAAAAGGAACGCTTGCGCGGGGTGCGCAGCTCCTACCTGGGATCGGAGGTGTTCCTGACCCTGGTTGACCGGGCGCAGGCACCGTATTCGGCGGGGCTGGAGCAGCTGGCGGTCAAGGCGCTGTGCACCAACCGCGATCTGCCGATGCTGCTGGCCACCGGCAATGACGACGTCTTCCACCTGCCCGAAGGCGGCCCGGTGAGCAAGGTGACGCTGCCGGTTTCCCCCACCCGCCCGCATCCGACGCTGGCGCAGGGCGACACTGCCTGGCGGCTGATCTCGCATCTGAGCCTGAACTATGTTTCGATTGCCGAGACCGGCAAGGGCCAGTCGGCGGAGGCGCTGCGTGAGCTGGTCGGGCTCTATGCACCCTTGGGCGACCGGGTGACGGAAAAGCAGCTGGAAGGCATCCTGTCTGTCGGTGCCCGGCCCATCGTGCGGCGGATGAGCGATGAGGTGCTGTCCACCGCGGTGCGGGGGCTGGAGATCACCCTGGGCTTTGACGAGAGCTACTTCGAGGGCAGCAATATCTATGCGCTGGGGGCCGTGCTGGAGCGGTTCTTCCGCGGCTATGCCAGTATCAACTCGTTCACGGAGACCGTCCTGAAAACCGAAAAACGCGGGGAAATTGCCAGATGGCGACCGGAAAAGGGCCTCGGCCGGATGATCTGAGCCTCTATGGCCGGCTGGCCATGGACCCTGAAAAGCACCATGTTTTTCAGGCCCTGAGGGTATTGGAGGCGCATTTCGATGATGCCCCGCGCCTAGGCGAAAGCCGCCGCCCGCGGCAGGACCGGCTGCGGTTGGGGCAGGAGGCCGAACTGGCGTTCCCGCCCTCGACCATTGCGGCGTTCAAACCGGCCGAGGGGGGCAAGCCGGCGGTGCTGACCAACCGGTTCTTCGGGCTGTTCGGGCCGCAAGGCCCGCTGCCGCTTCATCTGACCGAATACGCGCGCGACAGGAAGCGCAACCACCGCGACCTGACAATGGTGGCCTTTGCCGATATGCTGACGCACCGGCTGATGAGCCTGCTCTATCGCGCCTGGACGCAAGGTTCGCCCGCCGTCAGCTTTGACCGGGCGGATGATCCGATGGCGCGCAAGGTGTCCTCGCTGATCGGCTACAACGGCTTTAAATTTGGTGACCGGGACGACATGCCGGACCTGGCCAAGCTGCATTTCGCGGGCCATCTGGCAAAGGGGGCCAAGAATGCGGAGGGGCTGGTGTCGATCCTGTCGGCGTTTTTTGAAGTGCCCGTCAAACTGGAGGAATATATCGGCAGCTGGCTGGAGCTGGAGCCGGATGACCGCTGGCAGCTGGGCTATGGCGGGCTGGGGCAGACCACTAGCATCGGTGACAAGGTGTGGAGCCGCAGTGCGAAGTTCCGCATCCGCATCGGGCCACTGAAGCTGGAAGATTATGAACGGCTGCTGCCGGGCGGCGCGGCCTTGGACCGGCTGCGTGCCATTGTGCGGTCTTATGCCGGCGATGTGCTGGATTGGGACGTCAACCTGATTTTGGCGGGCGACGAGGTGCCGCGGGCATCCTTGGGCGGCACCACGCGGCTGGGGCATACCAGCTGGGTGCGCTCGCGCCCCGACCCGGATGCGGATCAGCCGGACGCGAGTGATTTGTACCTGTACCCGGGATTAGGCGCCGGGGCTGAAGAGCGAGTAGAGGGAGGGATTTGAAATGACCGAGATCAGCCGCGTGGCGCTGTTTGGCAAATTGAACAAGCTGGGGTACCAGGCCGTCGAAAGCGCAACGGTGTTCTGCAAAATGCGCGGGAACCCCTATGTGGAACTGGTGCATTGGATGCATCAGCTCTTGGCGCAGCAGGACAGCGACATGCACCGGATCATCCAGCATTATGATCTGGATGCGGGCAAGATTGCGACCGAGCTGACCCGTGCTTTGGACATGCTGCCACGCGGGGCGTCGACGATCTCGGATCTGTCAGACCATCTGATGGACGCGATGGAACGGGGCTGGGTCTGGGGCTCGCTGCTCTATTCCTCCTCCCAGGTGCGCAGCGGCCATCTGCTGTTGGGGATGCTGAAGACGCCTGCGCTGCGCAACATCCTGTCAAACATGTCGCCGGAGCTGGCGAAGATTGGGGCTGATGATCTGGCCGATAACTTCCACGAGGCCACCGATGGCTCGCCTGAGGAAAAGCTGGGCGCGCAGGACGGTTCCAATGTGACCGGCGGCGGGGCGAAACCGGGCGAGGCGTCCGGTTCGATGGCGCCGGGCGCGATGGGCAAGGGCGAGGCGCTGGAGCAGTTTTGCACCGACCTGACCGAACAGGCCCGCAACGGCGAGATCGACCCGATCGTGGGCCGGGATGAGGAAATCCGCCAGATCGTCGACATCCTGATGCGCCGCAGGCAGAACAACCCGATCCTGACCGGTGAGGCAGGCGTCGGCAAGACTGCGGTGGTCGAAGGTTTTGCCCTGCGGATCGCGCGCGGCGACGTGCCGCCTGCGCTGAAGGATGTGCGTCTGCTGGTATTGGACGTGGGCCTGCTGCAGGCGGGTGCCAGCATGAAGGGCGAGTTTGAAAACCGCCTGCGCCAGGTGATCGACGAGGTGCAGGCGAGCCCGACGCCGATTGTGATGTTCGTGGACGAAACCCACACGCTGGTGGGTGCTGGCGGTGCGGCTGGCACCGGCGACGCGGCCAACCTGCTGAAACCGGCGCTGGCGCGCGGCACCCTGCGCACCATCGGCGCCACCACCTGGGCCGAATACAAGAAGTACATCGAGAAGGACCCGGCGCTGACCCGCCGCTTCCAGGTGGTCAAGGTCGATGAGCCGGATATCCCGAAGGCGATCCTAATGATGCGCGGCATTGCCTCGATGCTGGAAAACCACCATCGGGTGCAGGTGCTGGATGAGGGGATCGAGGCGGCAGTCAGCCTCTCGGCCCGCTATATCCCGGCGCGGCAGCTGCCCGACAAGTCGGTAAGCCTTTTGGATACCGCCTGTGCCCGCGTGGCGGTGAGCCAGCACGCGGTGCCGGCTGAGGTCGACGACAGCCAGCGCCGGATCGAGGCGCTGACCACCGAGCTTGAGATCATCGGCCGCGACGAGACTGCAGGGTATGAGGTTGCCGACAGGCGTGAGGCGGTTGAGGCCGCCAAGGCTGCAGAGGAGGAACGGCTGGCCGGGCTGACCGAGCGCTGGGACAAGGAAAAGGCGGTTGTCGAAGGCATCTTGGAACTGCGCTCCAAGCTGCGAGAGGGGGCCGCGCCCGTGGATGCTGCTCCGGATGCTGGGGACGACGCTGCGGAGGGCGCCTCTGACAGCCCGCTGTCGGATGAAGAGCGCGCCAAGCTGATGCAGGAGCTGAAGGACAAGAACGCGGAGCTGGAAACGCTGCAGGGCGACAGCGCGCTGATCCTGCCGATTGTCGACCATCAGGCGGTGGCCTCGGTTGTCGGTGACTGGACCGGTATCCCGGTGGGCCGCATGGTCAAGGACGAGATCGAGACCATCCTGAACCTGGAAGAGCGGCTGGCGCAGCGGGTGATCGGCCAGGATCACGCGATGAAGATGATCGCAAAGCGGATCCAGACCAGCCGCGCCGGGCTTGATAATCCGAACAAGCCGATTGGCGTGTTCATGCTGGCGGGCACCTCCGGCGTGGGTAAGACCGAAACCGCGCTGGCGCTGGCAGAGGTGCTGTATGGCGGGGAACAGAACGTCATCACCATCAATATGTCGGAGTACCAGGAAGCCCATACCGTCAGCTCACTGAAAGGCGCGCCTCCGGGTTATGTCGGCTATGGCGAGGGCGGGGTGCTGACCGAGGCGGTGCGGCGCAAGCCCTATTCGGTGGTGCTGCTGGATGAGGTCGAGAAGGCGCATCCGGATGTCCATGAGATCTTTTTCCAGGTGTTCGACAAAGGCGTGATGGAAGACGGCGAGGGCCGCATCATCGACTTCAAGAACACGCTGATCCTGCTGACCTCCAATGTCGGCACCGAGACCATCATGGACCTGTGTTCCGACCCCGAGCTGATGCCGGACCCGGAGGGCATGGCGAAAGCGATCCGCGATCCGCTGCTGAAAGTCTTCCCGCCGGCGCTGCTGGGGCGTCTGGTGGCGATCCCGTACTATCCGCTCAGCCCGGAGATGATCGGCGAGATCACCAAGCTGCAGCTGGGCCGCATCCAGAAACGGGTGCAGGAGGCGCATGGGGTGCCGTTTGAATACACCGGGGCCGTGGTCGAGGAGATTGTCAACCGCTGTCAGGAACTGGACAGCGGCGGGCGGATGATCGACGCGATTGTCACCAACACCATGCTGCCGGAGATTTCAAACGAATTCCTGCGCCGGCTTATGGAAGGCGCGGAAGTCGAAAAAGTCGCGATCGGTGTCAATGACGGGGAGTTCACATACGCCTTTGATTGATCGCGACCAAGCGTAAACAGTGGGAAGGAAATCTGATGGTTAAACACGTTGTCATGGACATGAAGAACGTCGACATAAAGGCGTCGGGGCTGGAGATGGTTGATCCGCCCAAACTGTCCTTCAAGGTTGTGGTCGAGCTGGACAAGAAGATGGAGAAGGGGGTCGAGAAAGACCCGCTTTTGCAGCAGGAATTCCACGCAGGCGCCAGTGAGGTTTTCGATCAAACTCGCGAGACCATCGAGAAGAAGTGCAAGGTGTTCGACAAGGCCTTTGTGGAAATGGCCAATAAGGGCGCCGACAAGAAAACGATGGAAAAGCAGCTGAAAGGGCTGAACGACGCCATCAAGAACGACATCAAGGTCGGCGAGAAGGCGGCGGAGCTGGCAGCGCAGAAGGCCTGGAGCAATCTTCAAAAGAAAAAGAAGGAATGGTCCAAGTTCAAGATCAAGGTGGGCGTGTCCATCGCAGGCACGCTGGCCGGTCTGGCGGTGAGCATCGCAGCGATGGCGACCTCGCCGTTTTCAGGCGGTGCTGGGGCGGCATTTGGCATTATCGGCCTGATCAAGTCCGGCGTCACGCTGGCCAAGGATATCGGCAAGCTGGCGATCAACATCGACCAGTCCAAGACCATCCTGGTGAAGAACCTCGCTGTGGTGGAAAAGGCGGCATCAAACAAGGCGCTGAATGCCACAAACGAGGTGTCTGCGGCGGTGTTTCAGGAGTTCCTGGGCATTTCGCAGCCCTCGGTAAAGACGGTGGAGGATGCGGCGGATACGCTGAAGGCGAAATATGCCCAGATGGTCGTCAAAATGCATGACCTGTCGAAGAACCTGAACAAGATCCTGAAGGAACAGGACAAGTTGAAGAAGGAATTCCTGGCCGAGGTCGGCAAGAAGCTGAAGAAGCACCCGGTCAAGGACAAGAAGACGCAGCTGGTGATGATCAGCAAGGCGCTGGATACAGCTTTGGCCAAGAACTACGCCGAGGTTCAGAACGCCATCGATAAGATCCAAATCATGTATGCCGATGCCCGCGGCTGGGCCAACAATATCAAGGACCTGATGAAGCGGGTGAAGGCGCTGACGATCAAGGATCCGAAGGCGCTGAAAGTGTTCCGCGAGGCGTTAAAATTCGCCGCACTGGCAACTGCGCCGATCGATGGCAACTCAATTGCCACCGGCGCCAAGGACCTGGCCCTGGGCGTGGGCGGCGCAGTGGGCGGCTATGCCTATGACAAGATCACCAGCAAGGTGCTGGACGGGACCGTGTTCGACGCGGCCTGAGCTCGAAATCTCTGCCGGGCGCTGCGGGGCGCCTGGCGGATCTGACGAAGACCAAGTGGAGTGAAACCTTGGACAGCAGCACGCAAGGCGGAGTGACCCTCCAGGACCGTGCCCGGGCGTTTGTGGAACGCAAAGCGGTGACCAATGCCATTCTCGGCATTATCATCTTTAACGCGATTACGCTGGGGCTGGGCACATCAGCTGCTGTGCAGGCCCATGCGGGCGGTCTGCTGGATGTGATCGATCGTCTCGTGCTGGCGGTCTTTGTGCTGGAGCTGGCGCTCAAGCTGTTTGCCTACGGGCTGCGGTTTTTCTCGTCGGCCTGGAATATCTTTGATCTGGTTGTGGTGTCTTTCGGCCTGTTCCCGGCCAATGAAGGCCTGTCGGCGCTGCGCGGCCTGCGGGTGGTGCGGGCGTTGCGGCTGCTGTCGGTCATTCCGCAAATGCGCGCCGTGGTGCAGGCTCTGCTGGATGCGCTGCCGGGCATGGGTGCGGTGATCGTGATGATCTCCATCGTGTTTTATGTCTTTGGCGTGATGGCAACGATGATGTACGGGCAGGTATTTGACGAATGGTTCGGCACGCTGGGCCGGTCGCTCTATTCGCTGTTCCAGATCATGACACTGGAAAGCTGGTCGATGGGCATCGTGCGCCCGGTGATGGAAGAGTTCCCCCTGGCCTGGTCGTTCTTTGTGCCCTTCATCGTGATCACCGCCTTCTCAGTTCTGAACCTGTTCATCGGCCTTTTGGTCAACACCATGCAGTCTGCGGTGGAGGCAGACCAGGAGGCGGAGTTTGAAAAGCTGCGCGATCTGGTGAAATCGGAAACGGATGTGGTGGATGAGCATGTCCGGGAGATGCATGAGGAGATCAAGGCGTTGCGGGCTGAGCTGGCCGAGTTGAAAGGGCAGGGCAATGGCTGACAGCTCTCAGAAGTTTATCGCCCGCAACCGGGCGCCAAGGGTGCAGATTGAATATGACGTGGAGCTATACGGCGCCGAGAAGAAGGTGCAGCTGCCCTTTGTGATGGGGGTGATGAGCGATCTGGTTGGCAAATCCACGGTCGAGCAGCCCGCGGTGGCCGACCGCAAGTTCCTGGAGATCGACGTCGACAATTTCGACGAACGCATGAAGGGCCTGGCCCCGCGGGCGGCCTTCACGGTGCCCAACACGCTGACCGGCGAGGGCAATCTGGCGGTGGATCTGACGTTTGAGAGCATGGCGGATTTCGCGCCCGGTGCGATTGCCGCCAAGGTAGATGCGCTGCGCCCGCTGCTGGAGGCGCGCACCCAGCTGCAGAACCTGATGGCCTATATGGACGGCAAGACCGGGGCCGAGACGCTGATCGAGACGATCCTGAACGACCCGTCGCTGCTGGCGGCGGTGTCGGCACCTACGGCGGACGCGGACAGTGCAGCGGCGCTGGACAGCCTGCGCAATCTGGAGTTGCCGAAGGAAGAAGCGGACACCACGAGTGATGTTCTGGAAGGCCTCGCGGCGCAGGCGCCGGAGGAGACAGCCGCTGAGGACACCGCGAACGGTGTTCTGGATGCATTGCGCGAGGCGGCGCCTGAGGAGCAGGCAGAGGAGGATACGTCGGCAGATGTGCTGGAAGGGTTGCGCTCTGCCGTGCCGGAAGTTGCGGCGCCGCAACCCACCTCCGCGGATGTGCTCGCGGGTCTGAGTGCGGCGGCACCTGAGGACACAGACCTGTCGGATGAGGCCGCGGATGCCCTGGCGTCGCTGGCTGCGGCTGAGGTTCAGGAGACTGTTGAGGAAGACACCTCCGCTGCGGTGATGGAGGGGCTTGCCGCCCAAGCGCCGCAGGAGACCGAAACGGAAGATGCCTCCGGCAGCGTGCTGGGCGGGTTGCGGGCGGCGGAGCCTGCAGAGGAAGTGGCGGATGATGGTTCGGCGGATGTGCTGGCGGGCTTGAGCGCCGCGGCACCGGACGAAGAAGACCCGGCCGATGAAGCCGGCGAGGCGCTGGCCGCACTGGCGGGCGTTGAAGTTCCGGAAGCTGCAGAGAAAGATCAGACGGGCGCTGTCTTGGAAGGATTGGCGCAGGCGGAAACCCTTGCGGAGGAAGAAGACACTTCGGGCGATGTGCTCGCCGGGCTGGCGGCGCAGGAAGTGGAAGCGGCCGCGGAAGAAGATACCGCGGATGCGGCGCTGGAGAGCCTTGCGGCGGTTGAGGTGAGCGAGGCGGAAGAAGAGGATCACTCTGGCGTTCTGGATGCCTTGGCGGACCTGGAAGTGCCGGAGGCAGAGGATGCCGCCACAGGCGATGCGCTTGAAAGCCTGGCTTCTGTCGAGATTGAGGAGGCCGTGGAAGAGGACCACTCCGGCGTCTTGGGTGATTTGGCAGAGGCTGCTGTGGGGGAGGTTGAAGACACCGCGGCGGATGACGCTCTGGAAAGCCTGGCCGCTGCTGAAGTTGAAGAGCCGGATTCGGAAGACCACTCGGATATTCTCGAGAGATTGGCCGGGCTGGAGCCGGATGCCACCGACGACGAAGATTTTTCCGGCGCTGCGTTGGAGAGCCTGGCGGGGGCCGCGGTGCAGGAGGCTGAAGACGGTGAAGACTTGGAGGATGCACTGGAGAGCCTGGTTGGTGTTGAGCTTGAGGACGCGGGAGAGGATGGCGCGGAGGATATTCTTGAGGGCTTGCTGGACGCTGCGCCGGAAGACGAAGGTGAAGACAGCGGGCTGGAGGATCTGCTTGCGGACCTGGACAGTGATGCGCCGGAAGATGATGCCGAAGATGAGTCCGTTGAGGTGCCGGCAGGCCTTGCCGAGGCTGGCAGCACGGAGGATGCGGACAGCGGTGACGAGGATCTGGACACGCTGTTCGCCGGCGGGCCGGATGAGGAGAACGATCTGGACAGCCTGCTGGGCGGTCTGGATGCAGAGGAGGAGACTGCGGACGGCTCTGATACGCTGTTGAGCGCCTTGGGGGAGGAAACAGCAGTTGAGGGCGGGGCAGACAGCACCTTGGATGATCTTCTCGGCGGTTTGGACGCGGAGAAAGAGGACGAAGACTCTGATCTGGATGCGCTTTTGGCAGATGAGGAGGCCGCCGAAGAAGACGGTGGTGACGATCTCGATGCGCTGTTGGGCGGTCTGGAGGACAACGTCAGCGGCGGGGCCGGGGACGCTGGCGAGGATGATCTGGACGCGCTTCTTGGCGGGTTGGATGAGGACGCGGACGAGGAGGACGCTAGCCTGGATGACCTGCTAGGCGATCTGGGCAGCGATGAGGAAGAAGACGGCGATCTGGACAGCCTGCTGGCAGGTCTTGGCGAAGAGGTGGAGGCCGAAGCGGCAGAGGAGGCGGACAGCGCCGAAGATGATCTCGACGCGCTGCTGGGCGGGCTGGGGGACGCGGATGCGGATCTGGACAGCCTGATGGGCGGTGACGGCGGGGATTTGGACCTGGACGAACTGCTTGGCGATCTTGGCGGAGACGACGAGGATACCGCTGAGGCAGGCGGCGGCGATCTGGATGCGCTCCTGGGAGATTTGGACGAGGGAGGCGATGAGCCTGCAGCGGCGGCAGCGGCCGAAGCCTCAGACGAGCCGGAGTTTGCCTATGGCACCATGAGCGCGGAGCGGCCCGAGCCGCAAAAGCTGGAGCGCAAGCGGTTCCGGATTGCTGTCCTGGGCGATTTTTCGGGCCGCGCGGCCAAAGGGCAGATCGAGACTGGCGATGCGCTGGCGGCGCGCAAGGCGGTGCTGCTGGATCCGGACACGGTTGAGGATGTGATCGAGAGCTTTGCCACCGAGCTGGTGCTGCCGATCGGCAAGGATGGTGCGGGCATTGCGGTCAAGCTGGAGGATCTGGACGGGCTGCATCCGGATGAGCTGTATGAAAACGTGGAATTGTTTGCCGAGCTGGTCGGCCTGCGCAAGCAGCTGCAGAGCGGCGCGACCGCGGATCATGCGGCGAAATCGCTGAAGGCCTGGGCGGAGAAATTCGGCACCAAGGCCCGGGCACCGAAGCGGACTTCAGCTGGGAATTCGGTGCCGGCGGACAAGCGGCTGAGTGCGTTTCAGCAGTTGATCGGGGATGCCGGCATTAGCCCGCGCCCGGCCACGCCGGTGGAGGACCTGCTGGCACGCGTCGTCGGGCCGCATATCCGGGCGCTGCCGGATCCGGATGTCACCGCGATGCAAAAGGCGGTGGACGAGGCGCTGTCCGATGCGATGCGGCTGGTGCTGCATCACCCGGAATTCCAATCGGTCGAGGCGCAATGGCGCTCGATTGACTTGATGGCGCGCTCGATTGAGGCGGACGATACGCTGGATGTGATGCTGTATGACATCTCGGCAGAGGAGCTGGCAGCGGATCTGGCGGCCGAAGACGACCTGTCCAAGACCGGTTTCGTGCGGCTGTTGACCGAGGAACCCCTGGACGAGGAGAGCGGGCGCGGCGGCTATTCGGCGCTGATCGGGATGTATCAGTTTGAGGAGACCCCGCCGCATGCCGAATTGCTGGGCCGGATCGCGCGGGTGGCGGCGCATGTGGACGCGCCTTTCTTTGCCTCCATTTCGCCGGAGTTCCTGAAAACGCCCAAGGCGGAGCGGCCCAAGCTGGTGACGGAGGCCTGGGACACGCTTCAGGGCATGGCGGAGGCAGGCCATCTGGGGCTGGCCAGCCCGCGGTTCCTGCTGCGCCGGCCTTATGGCGAAAAAACCGATCCCTGCTATGAGTTTGATTTCGAGGAGTTTACCGAAACGGAAGGCCTGAAGGGTATGCTTTGGGCCAATCCGGTGGTGCTGGTGGCGATCCTGCTGGGGCGGTCGTTCACGGAACACGGGCCGTCGCTGCAGTTGGGTAAAATTATGTCCCTGGGTGGGATGCCCTATCATTATGTGAACGACAAGTTCGGCGACCAGGTGGCGCTGCCCTGCACCGAGCGCAACATCGATCTGGACAAGATCGCGCTGGCGCAGGAACGCGGGTTCATGGCGGTGAGTGCGGTCAAGGGGCGGGACGAGGTGCGGCTCACGTCCTTCAACTCCCTTAAGGGCAGCGAGATCCTGGGGCCCTGGACCGGGTTGCCGGCGCCGGAGCCCTCGCCCCCGGACCCGCGCGGGTTGCCTAAACCCAAACTGCCTGCGGCGGGTGGCGAAGAGGACGAAGACCTGAATCTTGATTTGGATTCGGGCAGAGACGATGAGGACGATCTCGGCCTGGATGATCTGGATTTCGAAGGCGATGGCGGGGAGGACGATGGCCTTGGAGATCTGGACGATTTGTTGTCGTCGTTTGGGGATGATGACGACAGCGGTGATGGGGATGATGATGAAATGGATGCGGACCTCGCCGCGCTTTTGGATGATTTGTGATGCGAATGTTTGAGAACACTGCCGGCGATTACCGGCCCCGTTCCCGTCGCGGAAAGGAGGAGACATGGTTGTAAGCAAGGGCCATGAAAACGACCTCGCCTGGATGTCGGGGGGCTATGACACCGAAGGCCTGATGATGAGCCGGGCAATCGTGCGCGAGGGGTTGAGCAAGCTCACCGAGACCACGATCGAATTCGCGGCGACCAAGAAACAGCCCAAGCTGGAGGATCTGGTCGGCAAGCAGATGAACGTGCATGTGATGCGCCAGCAGACGGAGCATCAGTTCAATGGCAAGTGCGTTTCGGTCGAATATCTGGGGTTCCGCAACGGCTATGAGATGTATGTGGCCGAGGTGCGTCCCTGGTTCTGGATGCTGACCCGCACCGCGGATCTTCGGGTGTTCCAGGAAAAGACCACGGTGGAGATCATCAAGCAGCTGTTCAATGAATACGGTTTCAGTGATTTCACTGACAAGCTGAGCGAGAGCTATGAGACGCGGGAATATTGCTTGCAGTACCGCGAGAGCGATTACGATTTTCTGTGCCGGCTGATGGAGGAGGAAGGGATTTATTTCTACTTCGACAGTTCCAGCAGTCCGGAGAAGCTGGTGCTGTGCGACGGTGTCAGCGGCCACACCCCGATTGCGGGCGGTGCGGATGTCGAGTTTCACGCCCGTGATGACAGCGACCGGCGGCGCGAGGAGCATATCTCTGAGTGGGCCAAGGATGAGCGGATCACTAGGGGCAAGGTCACACTGAACGATTTTGATTTCCTGACACCAACAGGTGATCTTAAGGCGGCATCATCCATCCAGAAGGGCAAGCACAGCTACAAGGATTATGAAGTCTACGATTACCAGGGGCACTACCGGAAAAACTCCGGCTTGGGCGACAAGCTGGCGCGGGTGCGGATGGAAGCAGAGGCGATCAAGCACATCCGCTGGCGCGGTGCCTCCAGCGTGCCGACGCTGGTCACGGGCTGCACCTTCACTATGAAGGAGCACCCGGTGAAGGAGAACAACAAGGAATACCTGGTGATTGATGCGGAGCATCACATCAAGGTGGCCTGGGATTACGGCGAACGGGAAAGCCAGAGCCAGAAGAAAACTGCGGACAAAGGGGCCATGCGCCGCGATGTGAAGGCGAAGAACATGGAGGTGCCGGAGGAGATGGAGCATGACGTCTATGCCTCGACCTTTGGCGCAATTCTGAAATCCGATCAATTCCGGGCGCCGCTGGTGACACCCTGGCCAGAGGTGCAGGGATTGCAGACAGCCACCGTGGTCGGGCCTAGCGGTGAGGAAATTCACACTGATGTGCATGGCCGCATCAAGATCCAGTTCCATTGGGACCGCGAGGGCAAGAAGAACGAGACCTCGTCCTGCTTTGTACGGGTGGTGACACCCTGGTCTGGCAAGAACTGGGGCATGGTGGCCGTTCCCCGTATCGGTCAAGAGGCGGTGATCCAGTTCGAGGATGGAAACCCGGATCGGCCGATCTGCACCGGGATGCTGTACAATGCGGAAACCATGCCGCCCTATACCTACCCGGACGATCAGACCCAGCTGGGTATCAAGACAAATTCCTCCAAGGGCGGCGGGGGCTACAACGAGCTGATGTTCGACGACAAGAAAGACAGCGAACTGATGCGGGTGCAGGCCGAGAAGGATCATCAGATGCTGGTCAAGGACCGGTCCACGGTGACCGTCGGCATGGATGCGCCGGATCCTGAGGTCACCTCGGCGGATGAAAAGAGCTATGTGTTGACGGTGCAGCAGCACATGACGGAAACCGTGCATCAGGGCGACCGCACCGAAGTCGTGGAGACAGGCGACAAGTCGGAGAACATCCAGACCGGCAACATGACCCTGGACGTCGACACTGGAAACCTGACCGAAACCATTGCCAAGGGAAACCATTCGGAAACGGTGTCTTTGGGCAATCTCACCGTGGATGTGACCGCGGGCAAGATTGCGATGAGCGCGGGCCAGGAGATCAAGCTGACCGTGGGCGCCTCCTCGGTCAAGATCGACAACTCGGGTGTCACCATCAAGGGGCCGATGATCAAGATCGAAGGCTCCGGCATGGTTGAGGCCAAGGCGCCGATGACCACCGTCAAGGGCGATGCGATGCTGACCCTGAAGGGCGGCCTCACGATGATCAACTAGGCGGGTGCAGATGTCGGCAAGATTTGAAAAGCTGGTGAAAATGCCCGCCGACCCGGTGGCCAAGCTGCTGTCGCGGGCAAATGTCATCCTGAAAACCCCGCTGGAGGCGCCGCCAACGGCGCAGGCAGGGGTTGTGCTTGAAGAGCTGGAGCGCAAGGGTGCCTTAGTTGATCTGTTGCGCACGCTGGCGGTGCTGCTGCCCCCGCGCGAGCGGGTCTGGTGGGCCTGCTTGGCGGCGCGCGACTACATCGGGCCGCGGTCGGACAAGGATCCGGCCTCGCTGACTGCGTCGGAGGCCTGGGTGTTTGAGCCCAGCGAGGAAAACCGCGACAAGGCGCGGATCACCCTGGATCATGCCTATGTGGATGACGACACGGTGAACTGTGCGCTGGCGGTGCTGTATGCGGCCGGAACCCTGGGACCCGGAGAATTGAATCAATATCCTGCTCCGGCAGGGGCCTCTGAGGCGGCCGCCTTTGCCATGAATATGGTGGCCTTGGGTCAATTGTCTGATAAGTTTGAAGAACACGGCGGCGTGCTGATCGAGCGCGCGCTGGATATTGCGCGCGGCGGCAAAGGGCAAGTGATCGAAGTGCCCCAGCACGCGGCGCAGGACTGACTAGGGAGGATGTGATAGATGGGAATGCCACAGGCCCGGATGACGGATCTGCATGCCTGCATGCTGCCCTCCACCCCGCCGCCGCCGGTTTTGCCAGTGCCGACGCCGATCCTGCCGCCTTGTGCGGTAACTGTGCTGGTAGGAAAGCTGCCGGCCGCGCGGCTGAGCGATATGTGCACTGCCGCGCCCGCACCGCATCCGATAATCAAGGGGTCGGCGACGGTGCTGATCAACAGCCTGCCAGCTGCGCGCGTCCTAGACAATACGGCTTGCGGCGGGATGGTTGTCAAAGGGGAATTCACTGTGCTGGTAGGAGGGTAAGCCCAGCATGGCAGTGACACTGAAATTCCAGAGCTCGGGTGCAATGCCCGGTGATGCGGCCCCTGTTCCGATGCGGGGGCCGAGCCTCACGGTGGGGCGCGGTGCCAGCTGCGACCTGGTGCTGCCGGATCCGGACCAGATGCTGTCGCGCAACCACTGTGTGATCGAGGATCACAACGGCAATGTGGTGGTGGTTGATCTCAGCTCCAATGGCACGTTTCTTAACTATTCCAAGATCCCTCTGGGCCGTACCCCGACACCGCTGAACAACGGCGATGTGCTGTGTGTCGGCAATTATGAGCTGGTGGTGGAAATCCGCGAAGACCTGGCGGACGTGGGCGGCATGATTGCGGCGCCTGCGGCACAAGGCCCTGCATCGCACGGGAATGCCGCCAATGCGCCGGATCCGCTGCAACTGCTGGAGGATGCCGGGCCGGGCGGCGATTTCCTGGATGATCTGCTGGGCGAGGGGCCGAAGGGGCCTGCGCAATTCAATCCTGTGGACCCGATCGACGAGCTGTTGCCACCCATGGGCGAGGAGGAGGATCCGTTCTTTCAGAAAGCCAGCGACGGGCGCGAGGGTGAAGGGGCAAGCCTGCCCAATCACAACCCGACCGCCTCGGACGGGTTTGCGGCACCTGCGGCGCAGTCCAGCTTGATCCCGGATGATTGGGATGACGACTTCCTGTCTGGCATCGGCGAGCCGGAAGTTCCCGCGCCCCAGCCGGATCCGCAGCCAGTTACCCCGCCGCGTGAGGTGCCGCAGCCGCCAACAGAAGTGCCGCCTGCTGCTCCGCCGCAAGAGGCACCGCCTGTGCCGCCGCAGGAGATCCCGCCGCAACATGAGGCTGCAGAGAGGACCGTTGCTCCGGCCGCGGCACCCTCTGCCGAGGCGCAGGAGGCTGTGGCCGCATTCCTCAATGGGGCGGGGGCTGACGTCAGCATAGATCCCTCGGAGCACGCCAGCACCATGGCGCGGATGGGCCGGGTGATGAAAACACTGGTCACGGGCTTGCGCGAAATCCTGATGACCCGAACCTCGATCAAGTCCGAGTTCCGCATTGAGCAGACAATGATTTCTGCCGGTGGAAACAACCCGCTGAAATTCTCGATCACGCCGGAGCAGGCCCTCGAGGCAATGGTGCGCCCGGCGACCAAGGGCTACCTTTCGCCCGAAACCGCTGCTGAGGAGGCGCTGCGGGACATCAAGGCGCATGAGGTGGCGATGGTCACCGGCATGGAGGCGGCGCTGAAAGGCGTGCTGAAGCGGCTCGACCCCAAGGCGCTGGAAAGCCAGATTGAGACCAAGGGCGGTTTCACCGGCCTCCTGCGCGGTAAGAAGGCGCAGTACTGGGACGTTTATGAGCAGCTTTATGCGGAGATTTCCGACCAGGCTGAGAATGATTTTCACGACCTGTTCAGCCGCGAATTCGCGCGGGCCTACAAGGACCAGCTGGACAGGTTGAAGGAATGACCGGCACCGCGCCCAGTGCGCGTGCCCGTAATTGAGAGGAGATCCCGGTGTCCTGGGACAGCAAGGTACTTTGGACGGAGGGGCTGTTTCTGCAGCCGCACCATTTCCAGCAGTCCGACCGTTACAACGAGGCGCTGGTGGCCGGGCTGGCGCGGCGGCTAAGCCCTTATGCTTGGGGCGTGAACGGGCTGGAAATCGACCACGAGGCACTGAAGATCGGCCAGTTCGCGGTCAAGTCCTGCGAGGGGTTGAGCCATGACGGCACCGTGTTCCGGGTGCCGATGGCGGACCCGCATCCGCCGGCGATGGAAGTGCCGACGACCGTCAAGGATTGCATTGTCTACCTGACCGTGCCGCAGCGCCGGCAGGGGGCGACCGAGGTGGATCTGAGCGGCGCTGAGCGTTCGGCCAGCCGCCTGCGCCCGGACAAGGTGGAAGTGACCGATGTCACCTCGACCGAGCGCAAGCCGGTGGAGCTGGACGTGGGCAAGATGCGCCTGCAGTTCGCGCTGGAGGTGGATGATCTGGCCGACCTGCTGGCGATCCCGGTGGCGCGCATCATCGAAGTGCGCCCTGACAAGGAGATCGTGCTGGACCAGGCCTTTATCCCGTCCTGCCTGGATGTGCGGGCCGCGCCTGCACTTAGCGGCTTCCTGCGCGAGCTGGAAGGGCTTCTTGCGCACCGGATGGAGGCGCTGGCGGGCCGCCTGGCGGAGGCGGGCGGCGCCCGCGGGGTGGCCGATGTGTCGGACTTCATGCTGCTGGCGGTGGTGAACCGGATGCTGCCGCAGGTGCGCCACCTGCGCAATATCGAGAACCTGCACCCGGAACGGCTGTTCACCACCTGCGCAGGTATGGCGGGCGAGCTGTCGGTGTTCATGTCGACGGAAAAACAGGCGCCGGAATTTCCGCCCTATACCCATGACAACCTGGTTGAGTGCTTTGCACCGGTGATCCGGGTGCTGCGCCAGTACCTGAGCTCTGTGCTGGAGCAAACAGCGATCCCGATCAAGCTGGAAGCGCGCAAATACGGCATCTCGGTGGGCGTCATCGCCGACCGCAAGCTTTTGGGCAACGCAGGGTTCGTGCTGGCTGTCAGTGCCGATATCCCGGCCGAGGACGTGCGCAAGCACTTCTCCGGCCAGGCCAAGATCGGCCCTGTGGAGGAGATCCGCCAGCTGGTGAACTCGGCCCTGCCGGGGATCACCCTGCGTCCCCTGCCGGTGGCTCCGCGGCAGATCCCCTATCATTCCGGCGTGGTCTATTTCGAGATGGATGCGGACAGCCCCTATTGGCGCAAGATGACCACCTCGGGCGGTATCGCGGTGCATGTGTCGGGACAGTATCCGGGGCTCAAGATGGAGCTTTGGGCGATCCGTAATGCATAAGGGAAGGCGCTGAAATGGCTGACTATGACGATCCCTTTGCCGAACCGGGGGATACCGACAAGACGGTGATCAAGCCGAACCCGGGCGGACGGCGTACCGCCGCGCCAATGCAGCAGCCGGAGGTGCCGCAGCAGACCCAGCCGGTTCAGGAACAGCCCGCGGAGCCGGATTTGGATGCTTATGGCGTGCCGCAGGCGGCAGCACCGAAACCGCAGGCCACAGCGGGCGGTGCCAAAGCGCCGAAGATGGCCCTGACGGGGATGAACCAGCTGACGGCCTGCGCCTCAACTCTGTTTGCACTGATTTCCCGCATCCGCAACCGGGCCCAGCACATGGACCCGGACGGGCTGCGCAAGAATGTGGTTGCCGAGGTGCGCGCGTTTGAAAACCGTGCCTTGCAAGCGGGGATTGCCGCGCAGACGGTGAAAATTGCGCGCTATGCGCTGTGCGCGACGCTGGACGATGTGGTGCTGAACACGCCTTGGGGCGGCCAGTCCGCCTGGGGACTGCAGTCGATGGTGGCGACCTTCCACCGCGAGGTGGTGGGCGGCGACCGGTTTTATGACCTGCTGGCACGGCTGGAGAAGGAACCTGGCAACAATATCGACATGCTCGAGTTCCTGTACATGTGCCTGTCGCTGGGGTTTGAGGGCCGTCTGCGTGTGGAGCAGGGCGGTTCCGAGAAGCACTTGCAGATCCGCGGCGCACTGGCCCGGATCATCCGCAACCAGCGAGGCCCCGTCGAGCGCGATCTGTCGCCGCATTGGGAAGGACTGGTTAAGCCCTTCAAGGCGCTGTCGGTCTGGCGGCTGGTGTGGATCACCATGGCCGTGACCTGTGCCATTCTGGCGCTGCAGTTTCTGGGCCTTAGCTGGATGCTGTCGAATCAGACCGAAAATGTGGTCGGGCAGCTGACGATCGTGGATTCCGGCCCCAAGGCAGAGCTGGAACGGCGCGCGCCGCCGCCACCACCGCCACCGCTGGCGCCGACCACCGAGGAACAGGTCGCTAAGGTTTCAGGTTTCCTGGAGCCGGAGATCAAGGAAGGCATCGTGCAGGTCTTCCAGAAGGGCAACACGCTCATCATCCGGCTGACCGGATCCGGCATGTTCGGCTCTGGCTCGGATCAGCTGAGCAAGGCGTTCCGCAACCCGGTGAACCGGGTGGCCGAGGCGCTGAATGACGAAAAGGGCAAGATCATCGTGGCAGGGCATTCCGACAACGTGCCGATCCGCTCGTCGCGTTTCCCGTCCAATATGGCGCTGTCGCTGGCGCGGGCAAAATCGGTGATGGCAGGCATGGCCAAGGTCATGACCGATCCGGACCGGCTGTCTGCGGAGGGCCGCGCCGATAAGGAACCGATTGCAGACAACAGCACCCGAGCAGGGCGCGCCAAAAACCGCAGGATTGAAATCCTTCTGGTTCAGGAGGTTGAAGGATGATCCGCCGTTATTTCTTTCCCCTGTTCCGGTCGATCTACACCGTTCTGCTGATCCTGGCCGCGGTTCTGGCGGCCTGCGTGTGGTATTTTGCACCCTTCATCGGCGGCGATGACTGGCGGCCGTTTGATGGAGTGATGGCGCGGTTGATCACTATCGGAGTGATCTTCCTTCTCTATTTCCTCACCATCGGTATCATTTTCTGGCGCCGCCGCCGCAAGGACAGGGAGATGACCGAGGAGATGGCGGAGGCCGTCGACACTTCGGAAGATGATGTGCTGTCCGAGGAAATCGGCGAGCTGCGCGGCAAGTTCAAGGATGCCATGAAAGAGCTGCGCAAGTCCAAGGGCGGGCGGCGGCACCTGAACGATCTGCCGTGGTACATCATGATCGGCCCGCCGGGTGCCGGTAAGACCACGGCGATTGTGAACTCAGGCCTGCAATTCCCGTTGGCCGAGAAGATGGGCAAGGCGGCGATTGGCGGCGTTGGCGGCACTCGCAACTGCGACTGGTGGTTCACCAATGAGGCGGTGCTGATCGACACCGCCGGGCGCTATACCACACAGGAAAGCGACGCAGAGGCTGATAACGCCGCCTGGCTGGGCTTTCTGGGGTTGCTCAAGAAGTACCGCAAGCGGCAGCCCATCAACGGCGCGATCATTGCTATTTCGCTGTCGGACCTGTCCTTGCAGGATGAGATCACCCAGAAAAGCCACGCCGCCGCCGTGCGCCGCCGTCTGGCGGAGCTGCGCGAGAAGCTGGGTGTGCGTTTCCCGGTCTATGTGCTGTTCACCAAGGCCGACCTGATTGCAGGCTTCCAGGAGTTCCACGACAGCCTTGGCAAGGAAGACCGCGAACAGGTCTGGGGATTCACTCTGCCGCTGCCCAAGGGCAAGAAGGAACAGCCGCCGATTGCCGGGTTCGACGAGGAATTCGGGCTGCTGCTGGGGCAGATCAATGCCCAGCTGCTGGAGAAGATGCAGACTGAGACCGACCATCAGCGCCGGGCGCTGATTGCCGGGTTCCCGGCGCAGGTGGCCTCGATGCGGGGCGTGGCGCGCGAGTTCCTGATGGAGGTGTTCCAGGACAACCGCTATGAGCAGCGCCAGATGCTGCGCGGGGCCTATTTCACCTCCGGCACCCAGGAAGGCACCCCGATTGACCGGCTGATGCTGGGCATGGCGCAGACCTTTGGCATCGGACGGCAGGCAATCGGCTCGGGGCAGGGGACAGGGCGCAGTTTCTTCCTGACCCGCCTGTTCGAGAGCGTGATGTTTCCTGAGGCTGGGCTGGTCTCGGCTGACGACAAGGTCGAGCGCCGCTACCGCTGGACCCGCCGGATTGCGATTGCAGCTACCGTGCTGGTGGCATTTGCGACGGGGGGGCTGTGGGTCAATTCATACCTCGAGAACGCGGAATTGATCGAGGAAGCGGAAGAGCAGGTCGAAGCCTTCCAGGCGGCGGCAGCCACGCTGCCGCCCAGCCCGGTTGGGGACACGGACCTGGTGCCGGTCGCCGCCGCTTTGAACAATCTGCGCGACCTGCCGGGCAATCCCGTGCTTTCTGAGCCAGAGCCAGAGCGCGAGATGACCTATGGCCTGTATCAGGGCGAAGTGATCGGTACACAGGCGGCGCAGACCTACCGTGGGGCGCTGAACCGGCGTTTGCTGCCGCGTCTGCTGGTGCGGCTGGAGCAGCAGATCGAGGGGAATATGAACAACCCCGATACGCTGTATGAGGCGCTGAAAATTTACCTGATGCTGGGTCTTCAGGGGCCGATGAACCCTGATCTGGTTAAGGAATGGATGCGGCTGGATTGGGAAAACCTTGCCTATCCCGGCATCGCCCGCAGCCAGCTGCGCGCCGACCTGATGGACCACCTGACTGCACTGTTGTCGCAGCCGATGGAGGAGATTGCGCTGAACGGTCCGCTGATCGAGCAGGCGCAGAACATCCTGTCGGAAATGCCGCTGGCGCAGCGTGTGTATAACGGCATCCTGAACTCGCAGCAGGCAACGGCGCTCCCAAAATGGCGGATCACCGATGTTGGCGGGCCGTCGGTCAAGCGGGTGCTGGTCAGGAGTTCCGGCAAACCTTTGAACGACGGGATCGAGGGTATCTATACCTATGATGGGTTCCACAACGTGTTCCTGCCAGAGGCGGTCAGCGTTGCCGAGCGGGTTCACCGCGAGGCCTGGGTGCTGGGTGAGCAGAATGAGGCGGCGCAGAACGAGGCAGTACTGCTGAAGCTTAGCCGCGATGTGTTGGACCTCTACTACAACGACTATATCAGTCGCTATGACCAGATCCTGGGCGATATCGACATCGTGCCGCTGGAATCCTTGTCGCATGCGGTGGAAGTTACCAACGTTCTGTCCGGGCCGACGTCGCCCATCGTCAATATTCTGACCGAAGTCAGCAACGAGACCCGGCTGAACGAGGACAAATCTGTTCTGGATGCGGGCACGCTTGCCGCAGGCGCCCAGAACGTGGCCGCGATTGAGGCGCGTTCGAACCTGTCGATCCAAGGGCAGATCCTGCTGGAGGCGCTGGTCGGCTCTGCCGAAAATGCGCCCGGCCAGGCGGCCAAGCCGCCGGGGGCCTATGTGCAGGAGCGGTTCCAGTGGCTGTATGATCTTGTCAACCGGCCCGAAGGGCAGCCGTCGCAGCTGGACGACCTGATGGGGCAGCTTCAATTGGTCTATCAGGAGCTGAACAAGATGTCCTTCTCCGGTGTTGCATCCGGCGGCCAGAGCGGTCAGGCGCTGCTGCAGTTCCAGCAGACCGCCAGCCGGATGGGCGGGCCGCTGCCCCGCTGGGCCACGCAGATTTCGGCGGGTTCGTCCGGGATTACATCGGAGGGAACCCGGGCTTCGATCAACGCGCGCTGGCAATCTGCGGTGCTGCCGTTCTGCGAGAAGGCGCTGGCCAACCGCTATCCGTTCAACCGCTCGGCACGTGCCGATGTGGCGATGGCGGACTTTGCCAAGCTGTTCTCCCCAAGCGGGATGATCGATAGCTTCTTCAACGAACATCTGCTGAAATATGTCGACACCCGCAGCCGCCCCTGGACCTGGAAGCGGGTGAATGACGTGGATTTGGGCATCAGCCCGGCGGTACTGCAGCAGATGCAATATGCGTCCGAGATCAAGGAGGCGTTTTTTGCCGGCGGGACGCAGCCGGCTGTGAACTTCCAGATCACCGTCAACGCCCTGGACCCCAAGGCCAAGGAGGTACTGCTGGAAATCGACGGCACCAAGGTCGCCTACAATCACCGCTCTGGTGCGCCGACGCCTGTGGCGGTGACCTGGCCGGGTTCGGTTGGGCTGGCGCGGCTGACGCTGCTCCCGCAGAAGCGTGATGCTGAGAACGTGCTGTCGCGGGACGGGCCGTGGGCCTGGTTCCGGCTGCTGGACGCGGCGGAGGTGCGGCGCACCAACGTCTCCGACCGGCGGCGGGTGAATTTCCGCGTCGGCGGGCGGCTGGCGCTGTTTGAGCTGCAGTCCGGGTCTGTCATCAATCCCTTCGCCCTGCCGGCGATGGCGAAATTCAGCTGCCCGAAGTCGATGTGATGGCGGGGTTTGGCGCATTCGGCAAGATGCCTTCAACCGGGGATTTCTTCCGGCTGAACACGCCGGGCGGCTTCGTGCGGGTGTGGGATGCATGGCTGCAGCAGATTTTGCTGGATGGCAGGACGGTCTATGGATCCGGCTTTGATGTGCACTACATGTCCGCGCCGATCTGGCGTTTCACATTGCCTGCGGGGCTCGCGGGGCGCGCGGCGGTGTGGGGTGTTATGATGCCATCGGTTGACAGGGTGGGGCGGCGGTTTCCGCTGAGCCTGATGGCACCGGTGCCAGCGTCCGGCGGAGAGGGGTTTGGTCACCTGGTGTGCAGCGCTCTGTTTGAGCAGCTGGAGGAGTTGGCACTGGATGCATTGGAGGACAGCATGACCAAGGACAGGCTTGCAGACCGGCTTGCATCTGTGCCGGAACCCGTGGACGAACAGCCTGAGGCAACGGAGGTGATAAAGGCCGGGCCGCAAGGTCTGGAGAGACTGGCGGCCGCAGATCCGGACGGGCGGTTTAATCCGCGCCTTGCCGGGTGCAGCATCTGGACCGCGGTTCTGGATGGGGAGCCGCGCACGCTGGCTTGCAAGGGCTTGCCGGGAGGGGCTGCGGCGCTGGGTTTGTTCGATCCGGGTGCGCCGGTCTGGACCGGTGCTGAGGCGGCATGATGAACCAGCTGCGCAAATACCGCTATATCGCCAAGACCCATGTGGGACTCAAGCGCAAGGTAAACGAGGATGCGGTGCTGGCGCTGCCGGAGCACGATATCTGGCTGGTTGCTGACGGAATGGGCGGCCATGATGCCGGGGATTATGCCAGCCGGCTGATTGCCGACGCGGTTGCAATGATCCCGGAAGGTCTGGACCCTGCGGCCCGGATGCATGCGCTGCGCGATGCCATCCAGAACGCGCATAAGGTTATCCGGGCCGAGGCCGAAGCCCGCGGCGGTGGCACCATCGGGTCAACTGTTGCGGCGCTGATTATGGCGAACCAGCATTTTGTCGGCCTTTGGGCCGGGGACAGCCGGATTTACCGGCAGCGGGATGGCCATATCGAGATGCTGACAGAGGACCATTCAGCGGTGGCGGAATATGTTCTGGCCGGCAAGATGACCTGGGATGAGGCGGAGCAGCACCCGCATTCCAACGCCATTACCCGCGCAGTCGGAGTTGGAGAGGAGCTGGAGATTGACAAGATCCGAGGCAACACTGAAACTGGCGACCGGTTTCTGATCTGCTCTGACGGGCTGACCAAATATGCCACCTTCCAGATCCTGGAAGACGTGCTGGGCAATGCGCCGCTGGAAACGGTGGGGGATCAGCTGATCCAGATCGCCCTGACAGGTGGCGGGGCGGACAATATCACCGTGATCGTGGTGGACGTGCTGTAGCTTACCCGTTTCCCAGCCGGAATTTTTTAAATTTCCGGTGCCCCTATCAGGGTTTGGCCGTGACCAGGATACGGCTGTCAAGCGAGCGGATGCGGCTGGAATCCGCATCATAGCTGGCTTTCAGTGCTTCGGCGAACCCCACCGCGCTTTCAGAGGTTGGGCGCATTCCGTCAAACAGCGGTTCGGCGGAATGCAGCACCAGCACCTTGCTTTTGCCGAGCGTGCTGTCGTCGACCTTGAAGGCGATACCGCCATTTGATGCGGATTCCTCCAGGCTGTAGGCGACGCGCACCGGAATATCGCCGGTTTCGCCGCCGCGTAAACTGGAGATGGCGTTGTCCTCTCGCGAGATGTTGGGCAGCAAGTGGAATACATTGCCCGAAACATCAAGGATCGAGACCGTCAGATAGCCGTCTGTCACATCATTCGGCAACACCACATCGATCACCGGGTTTTCACCGACGAAGAACCGGCCGGAAGGGTTCGGCTCCACCGTGTCGCCGCCAACTGCAAACTCCACTTCAGCACCGCCTGATGGCGCCTTGGGCAGGTGCTGCTCTACGACGCACAGCGCATCATTCAGAACCTCGACGTCCAGAACCACTTGCCGTTCATGAGCCAGCGCGCGCAACGCATCAAACAGCTCCAGCCGGGTGGCGGTGCTGGCAACCCGGCCGCTGATCAGGATCGGGTCGGCGGGGCCATAGCCTTCGAAGTGGCCGTTGCCCTGGCGCACCAGCGGTCCGCAGTCGGAAAAGCTGTCCATGATCGCCTTGACCTCAGCCACGGGCAGCATCGGCAGTTCAAACCGGATTTCGGCCTTGCCTTCCAGGGCGCCGGGCAATCCGTTGCGGAACAGCTCGTTGAGCATCTCCGCGACATTGGTGTCATCCGTGGTGCCTGTCAGCCGGGCCTTGTTGTTGCTGACGACCAGCCGCCATTCGCGCAGCCCCTCGAGCGGCCTCAAGGTATCCAGCACATCGGCGCCCCAGGTGTCGGCAATCGTCCCGGATGCCAGGGTGAGATCTGCATCCTGAGACACTGACAACAGCGCATCCCGCACCGCCTCGGACGGTACGTTGCCGACGATTTCCACGGGTCCGCCGGCAGGTTTTTCTGCAATCAGGGAATAGGGGCGCGCCTCCGGGTAGCTGGGCCCAAGGAAACTGTCGAGGAAGCCCCCGAAATAGGCGCCGGTCCCGCCGCCCAACAGCAGGAGCACCGCCAAAGCCGCCCAGAGTCCGCCGCCGCGTTTTGCTGCTTTCTCCGTGTCTGGTTTGGAGGAGGGCGGCGGCGGAGCAGGTTTGCTGGTCTGCGGCACGATGATGGTGGCGTCTTCGTTCGGCGCCTCCAGCAGATCCGCCAGGCTGCCGCCATCAGCCCCGCTGCCGGGAGTGTCGAGAAACGCCAGAACCTCGCCTGCGGTTTGGAACCGGTCGGCCGGGTCCGGCGCGCACATGCGTTCGATCAGGGTTTTCAGCGGCTCTGGAACGCCGCTGGTGTCAACTGGTTTTTTCTTGTTTTCAACCACTTCCATCGGGTTGGCACCCAGCTTGGGAGCAGCGCCGCGGAAGTTTGCCAGCAGCAGCGCCCCCAACGAATAAATGTCCGACCGGGCATCGGTGTCGCCGCTCATCTGCTCTGGCGCGGCATAGGAGTATTTGCCCGCAAATTCATTCCCGACAATTGTCTGGGCGCCCGGATTGGTGTCCTTGGCGATGCCGAAATCGATAATCACCGCCTCTGCCGGGTCGCCGCCCCGCAGGATGATATTGTCGGGGCTGAGGTCGCGGTGGACAATATTGCGGGCATGGGCCGCCTGCAGACCCTGGGCCACCCTTCGGCAGATCACCAGCAAGTCATCGGCTGCCATCGGGCCCTGTTTCAGGCGCTTATCGAGGCCGGGGCCGTCGACGTAATCCATCAGTAGATAGATATGGCCATCCGGCGTGCGGTGGTTTTCAGAATAGCGCACCACGGCGGCATGGCGGATTTCGCGAATGTTTTCCTCGCGCGCCATCAGGACGGTAAAGTCCTCGTTGGCGGCGAGTTCCTGCTTCAGCACCTTCAGGGCCACCAGGTTGCCGGAAATTTCCGAGCGCGCCTTGTACACATCCGACGTGCCGCCGCGGCCCAGCAGGCATTCGATCCTGTAGGTATTGTTGAGCAGGTCACCCGGCTGGAACAAGTCGCCAGGGCGCGATTCAAGCATGGAAGTCTCCCTGGCCCTTGATCCGGCGCGGGTCCGGGCTGTACTTAGCCCAGAGCCTGAAATTCAACGCGGCGGTTTTCATCTGCGCGCGTGTTGTCCTGATTGAACGGCGCGGTTTCCCCCATGCCGATCGCCTTGAGCATGTCCTCCGGCACGCCGCAGGAACTGATCAGATGGCGGCGCACTTCCTGCGCCCGCAGTAGTGACAGGCGTTCGTTGTAAGCTGCAGAACCGGAGCTGTCGGTGTGGCCGATGATCTGGAACACGGTGCCGTTCAGCGCCTTCATCGAAGCGCACATATTGGCCAGTTTTGGCTCCTGGTCCGCCCGCAACGCGGCGCTGTCGAAATCAAAGGAGATCTGGACGTTGATTTGGGTCTGGCGGTCGACTGGGTTGTATTCTTCGGCTGCCGCGGCCACGGTCGCCGTCTCTTCGGTGCTGTCATCCGAGGCGCCGGCACTGCTGGGCACGATGACCAGGCCGCGGGTTTTTTGTTTCTTGAAGGCTTCAGTGATTTCTTCGACAGATAATTCACCGCTGTTTGATTGCGCCTGCGCCACTGGTGCCAAAATCAAACCTGCACCCAGAACACTTGCAAAAATTCCATTGAGGCGGATCATGCCCGGCGCCCCCTCTTACCGTTGCAACATAACAAACAGTTTATACCAGCGCCCGCAGCCTGCCAATGGCGGGCGCAGGCCGGCGCCGGAAAAAAACACGGTGTTTCCGGCAAGCTGTAATCAGGGGGTTTACTGGCAGGCGGCGAAAGACTGAAATAGGCGCAATTGGTCCAGGAGGAAAAATGCGGGTTTTGCCAGCTGTCATAATTGCAATTGGCCTGGTGCTGGCCCCTGTGGTCTGGTTCGGGCTCAGCTGGCTGCTGAGCGAAGAGGACTATCAGGGGGCTGGCGGCGTGGATTCTACGGCCCGGATTGATATTGAAATGCTGCGCCAGCAGGTCGAAGATTTGCAGGCACGGCTGACAGAGCTGCAAAACGAGGTTGCCAGCCTGCCCGCGGGAGGGGCAGGCGCCGGAGGCCCTTTCACCGATGACGCGGCCGGCGAGGCCGCGATCTGGAACCAGACTGGCGGGGCTGATCTGGACTATGCCCAAGTAGTGCTGATCGCCGACCGGCTGAATGTGAACCGTGGCCTGAGGGTGACCGGGGGCGCTTATCTCACTGAAAAGCTGGGCCGGCCGCGGGAGGACTTGAACGACACTTGCCAGCCGATGACCAATCCGGAGTTGAAGGAAAAGCTCGTAACCGAACAGGTCGGGCCGATCCGTGTCAGTATGCTGCGTCCGGCGATCGACAGCCTGAAGGTGGTGTTTGAGAATATCCGCCAGGCCGATCCTGATCTCTATGCCCGTATCAACACTGCAGGGGCCCTGTGTGTGCGCAGGATCCGGGGGACCGCCAATTCACTGTCGACACACAGCTATGGTCTGGCGGTGGATCTGAATATCGACGGCAAGCTGGACAATTTCACCGATGGCAAGACCCAGCTGGGCCTCACGATCATGGCGGATTTCTTTTATGATCAGGGATGGGTCTGGGGGGCCGGGTTCCGGCGCGAAGACAGCATGCATTTCGAGATCAGCCGCCGCCAGCTGGATCAATGGATCGCTGACGGCCTGCTGTAGCGTGGTGTCAATTCCTGTGGAATCAAACAGAGCGTAGAAGAACTTTGCTTGAATCCAGTGCTGATGCGATCCTGCGGTAGCGTGCAATGGACCGGGTCGGAGAGGTTTCTGCGGAACGCAGCAGTTTGGTCTGGGTTTCCTCCAGCACTGCCAGCGCCTGCACCGCGGCCCCGGCTTGCTTCTCTGGCGCCACCGCGATTAGCGGGCGATGTGTTCTCTGAGAGCTGGACTGGGTGCGGGCGGTGACCCTGGGCTGTGTCATATCGCGGTTCTCGACCGCGATCCGGCGCAGGTCCTGAGCCGTTTCGCGCAGAATACTGCGGACTTCCCTGTGGCCCGGCAGGCGAGCCAGGTCTTTTTCCAGTGCTTCAAACCTCTCGGCCAGGCAATCAATCAGATACTGCGGCGGAACACTGCCGCAAAGCAATTGGATATTGGAAACGCGTTCATCGACGCTGTCTGCTGAGCGGATCCGTTTGGTCAAAGGCCGGCTGCGCCCATTGAAGCCAAAGCTGCGGTCACCGTCGCTGCCGCCGCCACGCGAGCTGACGTCTCCGGCTCCGCCACCATCACTGCTCCCGCCGCCATCGCCGCCGCCATCGCCGCCACCGTCGCCGCCGCCATCGCCGCCACCGTCGCCGCCGCCATCGCCGCCGCCATCGCCGCCACCGTCGCCGCCGCCACCGTCGCCGCCGCCATCGCCGCCACCGTCGCCGCCATCGCCGCCGCCGTAGCCGCCGCAGCCACAGCCGCCAGCTTGGCTCTCAGTGGGAGAATTTAGGAAACAAGTGATCAGGATCAGGAACAGGATACGATGTAACAACATCCGCTTGAATTAGAGCGGTCAGCCTTCCAGTCCATAGGCTTGCCGGATTCCCCGCTGGGTGCCCGGCCCGAAATCCCCATCAATGGCGCCTGCATAGAAATTGTTTTCCTTCAGTTTCTTCTGCAACGCACGCCGGGTTTCGGAGGTGAACATATTTGGCCGATCACTGAGAAGCTTAAGTACATCTGAACTGCCTGTCCGCAATGCGGCATACAGATAATGGGCTGAATCTTCTGGACCTTTCGACGGAATTAGCCCGTCATCAATCAAAGCGGCAAAATTGAACTGAGCCTGCGGGTGGCGCAGGTCGGCCGCCCGTTCGAAGAACGCGAGTGCTTTCTTTGGATTGGCCGGCAGGCCCAGCCCGCCCTGATAGTGAAGGAAGCCAAGATCATTGATCGCATCGGCAAAGTCCTGGGCCGCCGCGGCCTGATACAGGTCAAGCGCCTTTGCTTGATCAACATCAACACCAGTGCCGCGCTCGTATAGTTTGGCAAGCTCAAACTGCGCTTCAGGAGAGCCGGCGTCTGCGGCGCGCTGCAGGAAATCGACCGCGGCGGCGGGATCAAACCGGCCTTCGTTCGGATTCAGCCGAATGTAGGCCAGGCCAAGCATCGACCGGGTGTCGCCGAGCTCTGCCAGTGCCAGCAGCTGTTCCTCTTGGTCCGGTTTCAAAGCGGCCCAGGCTGCGGATGCGTCAGCCGCACTGACAGGGGTATCATTGTCCCCGGGACCGGCAAGGTAGAACGGCACGCCGGTAAGCGACCCATAGGTATGGGGCTCCTGCAGATTTGCGGTGTTTTGCATCACATTGTCGCGCACCTGGCGGAACATCAGGCTGATTTCAAGCCCGGGCTGAACCATTTTATCCATCAGCGCCAAAGCATAGGGCGAGTTGCTGCCGGACCCGTCCAAAGCCACCTGGCCGTCTTTGGCCGCAAAGGCGACCAGGGTGCCGCGGTCGGGGTCTGCGGGTGCCATGCCGCCGCCGCCGCGGGTTGTCTCAGAAGATGCCGCCGATTGGCCGCCGTCCTGCTCCAGAGCAATGGAATCGCCCAGCGGATTGTCGCGGCAGCTGTCCAGAATGACGATACGCATCTTGCGGGCCCGGTCCACCGCCGCCAGCAGCTGTTTCAGCGACAGCGACTGGCGCTGCACATCCCGGTTGCTGGCCACCTGGGCATCAGCCGGGATCAGGAAATTCTCGCCCTGCACTTCGATCCCATGGCCGGCAAAATAAACAAGCGCCAAGTCCGCGACCTCGGAACGGAACGTGAAATCATCCAGCAGCTGCACTATGTCTTCGGTGCCGGGATCCAAGGCTAGGCTGACATCAAAACCGATGCCTTCCAGCGTATCGGCCATGGCAACGGCGTCGTTGCGGGTGTTCTCAAGCGGCGGAAGATACTGATACTCCGCCACACCGATCACCAGGGCAATCCGGTCGCTTGCTGCCTGCGCCGTCGCCGCGAACAGAAGGAAGGCCGGAAAAATCAGAGACTTGGAAAAGAAAGACATGCGGACACCTTGGCTGGCAGTTTCAGCTAAGGCCCAATGTAGTCCGCGAAAGCTGCAAAGAAAAATGAATTCCGCGACCGGTGCGCGGCCCCGCCTGGATCGGGCGGGGCCGCTGATTTTCAGGAAGCGGCAAGGCTTTTAGCGCCGCGCAGCCTGTCACGCAGCTTCTCCAGTGTGACCCCGGCCGCGGCCGCGGGCAGATCCGCGGGGCCGGCTTCCTCGACTTGCGCCTGCACGCGCCGGTAGAATCCAGAGAGCCCGGCCAGGGTTTGGATCACCAGGTCGAAGTCCTGCAGAGACCGCAGTTCCTGGCTGGTCGGGGCGGTGCCCCGCTCCAAGACATCCAGGACAACATCTTCCAGTGCCTGCATCTGGCGCCCCAGCTGCTCCATTTCCCACGCTGATGCAGCGCAGAGTTCGCTGAGAGCTTTGTCGGGATGCTCCATGGTTACAGCCGCCCGACGACCTGTTCGATGGCCTGTTTCATCGTTGCCACCGTAAAGGGCTTTCGGACGATGTTGTTCAACCCGATTTGCTTGCCAACTTGGATCATTTCCGGTGTGGGCTTGCCGGTTACCAAAATGAAGCCGACGCGCTGTGTTACCTGGTGATTGCGCAGCGCCTGCAGCAAGCCCAAGCCATCCATGCCCGGCATATTATAATCCGACAGCACCAGATGCACCGGGGTCTGGGTCAGTTTCTGGTAGGCGCCCTGGCCGGAATTTTCGACCATGTAGTTCTTGATGCCGATCTCATCCAGGCTTTGTGTGATGATCCCCCTGCTTGTCGACATATCGTCAACAACCATTACGCGGAGAGAGTCTTTCAAGCTCATTTTTCTTTCCTTCTGCTCTGCTTGCAGCCGTGGTCAGGACGTCCTGCCAGCGGGTGAGTTGACATAAGTTGTGATCCCGGCCGTCTTCAGTTTCTGCGCTGCCGGGCCTGACATGCGTTCGGAGTGACCGATGAAGAGGTAGCCGCCCGGGTTCAGGGCATTCTGAAAGGCGCTCCACACCTTCTGCTGGGTCGGATTGTCGAAATAAATCGCCACGTTCCGGCAGAAGATTGCATCGAACTTGCCGCGGAACGGGAAAGGCTCGATGAGGTTCAGCACCCCGAAGGTGATCAGTTTGCGCAGGCTTTCGGGCAGGCGCCCGTCGGGATCGCGCTTGGGTAGCAGTTTGCTGTATTTGGTGTCGATCTGGGCCAGCTCATCCTCGGGGTATTTTGCGGTTTGCGCATGGCGCACCACAACCGGGTCGATGTCGGTGCCAAGGATCTTGAAATCCAGCTTCGCCGCTTCCGGACAGAGATCCAGAACCGTCATGGCAATGGAGTAGGGCTCCTGCCCGTTGGAGCAGCCAGCCGACCAGATACGGACGCGGCCGCCCTTGCGCGCCTGTTCGACCAGCGGCGGTAAAACATCGTTGCGCAGGGTTTCAAAGTGGTGCGGCTCCCGGAAAAAGTGAGTCACATTAGTGGTCAGAAGCGACAGCAGCCCACTGCGCTCTTCATCCGCATTCGGACCGTCCAGGCTGGCCAGGTAGTCCTTAAAATTGGTGATGTTGCGCTGGCGCAGCTTGCGCGCCAGCCGTGACGACACCAGCGGCTTCTTGCTTTTCGCCATGGCCAGGCCGAAGTTCTTATGCGCGAATTGCGCAATGGCTTCGAATTCCTGATCCGACAGCGAAAAGCTCTCTGTATTAGGTGAGATGGACCCGACTGCGCTCACAGCATCACCTGTTCCGGGGCCGAAATCACTGCATCCAGATTGATGATCCGCACCATGGTATCATCGTGGGAGATGATGCCCTGGATGTACTCCATGGTGTTGCGGCTGTCGACGGGCGGGGTTTCCTGGATGTCATCCGGGTTGATGGAGATGATCTCGGAGACGGATTCCGCCAGCAGGCCGACCGGTTTGCCATGCACAGAGACGACGATGACAACATTGCGTTCGCTGGCCTCGGTTTGCTGCAGGCCGAAGCGGGCAGACAGGTCATAGATCGGGATCACCGCGCCGCGCAGGTTCATCACGCCCAGCACATCGGCCGGGGCATGCGGCAGGATCGTCACCGGAGACCAGCGCCGGATTTCCCGGATCTGGGTGATCTTCAGGCAGAAAGCCTGCCCGGCCACGGTGAAGCTGACAAACTCGCTGTGCTCAGCGTGTTTCACTTCCTGATCGGTTTGCTTCACTTCAGCTTGCATTGCTCAATCTCCGCTCGGTGTCAAAGGCGGCTGCCGAAGGCGAGGCCGCAATGATGCTTTCAGGGTCCAGGATCATGGCGATCTTGCCGTCCCCCAGGATGGTTGCTGCGGCGACACCGGGGATATCCCCGCAAACGCCGTCCAGGCTTTTGATCACCACCTGGCGCTGGTCGTGGATGTCATCCACCGCCAGGGCGCAGCGCTGGCCGGTTTCGGTTTCCACGAGCAGGTACACGCCGGCCTGCTGGTCGCTTTCACGGTAGAGGCCAAGGGCGCCGGCAACATCGCAGATCGGCACGAAGTTGCCGCGGATCGACAGCAAGGTGCCATCGGCGCCGAGGCTGTTGATCATGTCGTCGCTGCCGCGCATGGTCTCGACGATCGAGGTGATCGGCACCACCATGGTCTGATCGGCGACCGACACCACCATGCCGTCCATCACCGCCAGCGTCAGCGGCAGGATGATGGTGAAGGTGGAGCCTCTACCCGGCGCGGAGGAGATGTTGATGCGCCCGCCGAGGCCTGTCACCGCATTTTTCACCACATCCATGCCGACCCCGCGGCCGGAGAGATTGGAGATCTCTTTCGCCGTCGAGAAGCCAGGCGCAAACAGCAGGTTGTCGATCTCGCTGTCGGTCAGCTCGGCGTTTTCCGGGATCAGACCCTTCTCAATGGCAATCTGCTTCACGCGCGGGCGGTTCACACCGGCGCCGTCGTCCTTGATCTCGATGCAGACACTGCCGGAGCGATGGGAGGCAGACAGCCGGATTTCACCGACTCTGGACTTCCCGGCGGCTTCCCTGTCGTCGGGTTTTTCCACGCCATGGTCAACCGCGTTGCGCAGGATATGCGTCAGCGGGTCGGACAGCCGTTCGATGACCGTCTTGTCGACCTCGGTGTTTTCGCCTTCGGTGACCAGCTTGCAGGTCTTGTCCGTCGCTGCCGATGCCTCGCGCACGATCCGGGCCATCCGCTGGAACAGCGGTTTCACCGGTTGCGCGCGGATGGCCATGACGCCTTCCTGGATGTCACGGGCCAGGTTCTTGAATCCTTCCAGCTCAGTCTCGACGTCGCGGGTATCCGAAACGTTGAGATTGGCGATCTGCTGGGCCAGCATCGAATGGTTGATGATAAGCTCCCCGACAGCGTTGATCAGCCGGTCCACCCGCTCGAGTTCGACGCGGAGCGTCGGCTTGGGACCGCCGCGCTGCTCCTGCTTGCCGCTCTCGGCTTTCGGGGCCGAGGCCTTTTCTTCGGCAGCTGCCGGCTTGGCTTCGGGTTCTGGTGCGGGGGCCGGCGGCTCAAAAGGGACTGCAGCAGAGCCTGTATCCGGCTCGGGCGGTGTGTCCCCAGAAGGCGGCGCGAACATGGCGTCAAGCGCAGCCAGAGCGTTTGCTTCCGCTTCCGCGTCCCCGTCTCCTTCGATCGAGAGTTCGCACAGGCCTTCGACGAACTCGAAGACCGCCTCAACGATGGACCGGGATTCCTTGGTCACAAGCACCAGATCCCAGGCCAGGTAGCTTTCGGCCATGTCCATGGCGTCAAAGCCGGGCAGCTCGTTTTCATCAAGCTTCACCGTCAGCTCGCCCATGTCCTTGAGCGCCTGGAACAGGAAGAAAGGCTCGTTTCCGGTGCCGTACATCTCTTTCAGCGGCTGGAACCGGATCCGGTAGGTCTCTTCCTGCGGCTCCGTTGGAGCACCGCCGAGATCGCCAAGGTCCACCATCGGTGCGGCGCCCAGTCCCATCGGCTCGAAGGTGAGGTCTTCCTCCTCTTCCGGAATATACTCATCCAGTGCAGCCAGCAGCGTATCGTGATGTGCCTCGTCGACTTGACCGCCGTCGCGGGCAACTTCGACAAGCGCCGACAGATGGTCGCTGGAACGCAGCAGCAGCTGAATCAGCTTCTCGTCCAGATCCAGCCGGTTGGAGCGCACCTCGTCGAACACGGTTTCGAATCGGTGGGCAAAGGCCACCAGATCATCCAGGCCAAAGGCTCCGGCGCCCCCCTTGATCGAGTGCACGGCGCGGAAAATCGCATTGACCACCTCAGGGTCGTGATCGCCTCCTTCGATGGCGGTCAGACCCTCATCCGTTGCTTCAAGGAGCTCTTCGCACTCCTCAAAGAAGGTATCCTGAATCGACCCCGACATCTTAGGCCGCGGCTCCGGTCACACGCTTGAGCGCGAAGATAAGAGAGGCGTCGTCAAAGGGTTTGGTGATCCAGCCGGTGGCGCCGGCACCGCGGGCGCGGGCCTTCAACTCAGGCGCGCTTTCGGTGGTCAGGACCAGGATCGGCACCTTGGAGTTGATACCGGTGCCGCGCAGTTCCTCGATCACGCCGAAACCGTCGAGGTTGGGCATGTTGATGTCGGTGATCACTACATCGGGATCCACATCGGAGTACATGTCGACACCTTCGCGGCCATCGACGGCGCAGTGGTACTCAAATCCTGCTTCTTCCAGGGTCGCGGCCAGAAGATTCCGGATCGTGCGGGAATCGTCGATTGCCAGAACTTTGGTTTTCATGCTGTTTCCTCGTCTTCAAATCGGTTGGGCTCCAGCCCCAGAAGCGTCAGGGACTTGCGGCAGGATTCGGTAATATTGGTGACTGAGAAGCCTACCCCCTCGGACCGCCACTGCTGCTCTGCGCCGAGCAGGAGCTGCAGGCAGCGCGACGGCATCAGGGCGACACCGCCGCAGTCTATTTCGACCGCTTTGGAGCGAGCCCCTTGCAGAAAGGCAATCAGCGGATCCAGCTCCGCGAAGGCATTCGGCAAATCCAATACGTGCTTTTGCGTTTCCGTTGTCATTTTCGGCGATTCGCACCCCCGTTGTCGGCGATCAGTTCGAGTTCGATGAAGCAATTCATAGGCGGCGTGCCTTAACATTTGATTGCCGCGGCCTGCCTGTTGTGAGGGATTCATAAGGAGGGTGCCTGCACTTCTTCCCGTCAAAGCCTCTCAATTTTTACCGGTAGGCGGGCTGCTCCGGGAATCGCTGAGTCGCGGATTTTCAGCGCTGGTGCGGGGTGCGCCGAAAGCCGCGCACAGCCTGTGCGTGCATCTTTACCCGGTCTTTAGAAAGTGACGCTGGAGCGTGGCGGAAATCAGCATTTTTTTGCGCCTGAGCAAGGTGAGCTGGTCGTCCCGTAAGCCGCAAATTAACATATGCGCTGCATCCTGAGCGGCATTACTCGTGCGGTGGCCTAGACCGCATCACTCTTAGGAGGACGGAATGAAAGCGCTAAAATCGCTCAAGCTGGCACAAAAACTGCCGCTGTTTGTTGTTGGGTTCGGTGTGCTGGTGACGGCGATTCTCGTCACCATCAGCACAATCAGTTTTCAAAACAGCGCTGAACAAAATGCTGAAGACCAATTCCGCTCCATGGTGGCTGACCGGAAGTATTCGGTTCAGACCCTGTTGGACGGAATCCATGCGGATGTGCAGACCCTGGCGGCGGTGCCATCAACCGCTACGGCCATCGAATGGCTGACGATGACCTGGAATGATCTGGACGGCAATCCGGGGCAGATCCTGCGCCAGGCCTATATCGACGATAATCCGAACCCGATCGGGCAGAAGCATCTGCTGGGACGCGGCAAGGGCGATTCGCCCTACCACATGCATCACGAAACCTTCCATCCGGCCTACAAGACTCTGATCGAGAGCAAAGGTTACTATGACGCTTTCCTGATCAATCTGGCTGGCGACATCGTCTATTCGGTGTTCAAGGAAAATGATTTCGGCACCAACATGATGACCGGCCCTTTCAAGGACTCCGGCTTGGCCAAAGTCTACCAGACTGCCTTGGATGGCAGCCGCGGCGATGTGTTCTTTGCTGATATGGAGCCCTATGCACCTTCGGGCGGGGCGGCGGCTGCCTTTGCTGCGGCGCCGGTTGTGAATGACGCCAATCTGACCGTCGGCGTGCTGGCGGTGCAAATCCCGGTGGATCTGCTGGGCGCGATTGTGAACAACGAACAAGGCATGGGCGGCTCCACGCAGGTCTATATTGCAGGCGCTGACATGAAAGCCCGGACCACCTCCCGGTTTGAGGAAGGGTACAAGGTGCTTTCTCAGTTGCCCTCGACACCGCAAGTGGCCGCGGCTTTTGATGGCGAATCCCATGTGCAAAAGGGGGTTCCGGGCCTGAACGGACAGCCTGTACTGGCTTATTCAGAGCCGCTGCCGCTGGAATTCGCCAACTGGGCCATCATTGCGGAACAGGATTGGGCAGAACTGATGGCGCCTGCCGTTAAAAAGCGCAACATGCTGCTGATGGCGTCTCTGATCTGTGCTGCGGGCATGTCGCTCTTCGGCTGGCTGTTTGCACGGTCAATCACCAAGCCGATCAACCGCATCTGCGCCGATATGGAGGCCGTTTCCTCCGGCGATCTGGACACCGACGTGGAGGCTGCAGGCCGGACCGACGAAATCGGCAAGATCGGCAAGACACTTGTGTCCATGCAGGACGATCTGAAAATGGCCCGTGCCGCGGAAGAAGAACGTGCCGAGATGCAGCGCCAGCAGCAGCAGGTGGTCGAAAGCCTGAGTGCCGGCCTGGTTCAGCTGGCGGATGGTGATTTCTCGCAGCCGATTACCAGTGCCTTCCCGGAGGAGTATGAGCAGCTGCGGCAGAACTTTAACAGCACTGTCAGCAACCTCAGCTCTACGGTTCAGCAGGTGATTGAGGCCTCTGGCAGTATCCGCAATGGGGCAGCAGAGATCAGCCAGGCCTCCGATGACCTGTCGCACCGCACCGAAAGCCAGGCGGCCACGCTGGAAGAAACCGCCGCGGCACTGGATGAGCTGACGGCCTCGGTGAAATCTGCCGCCGAGGGCGCGCGCAGCGTCGAAACCACCATGGCCGAGGCCCGCACCGAGGCGGAGAACAACCGCGAAGTGGTGCAGAGCGCGGTCTCTGCCATGACTGAGATCGAGCAGAGCTCGAACCACATCAGCCAGATTATCTCCGTGATCGACGATATCGCCTTCCAAACCAACCTGCTGGCCTTGAATGCGGGTGTCGAGGCGGCGCGGGCAGGCGAGGCCGGCAAGGGCTTTGCCGTTGTTGCCAGCGAAGTGCGCGCGCTGGCGCAGCGCTCGTCAGATGCGGCGATGGAGATTAAGACACTGATCTCTGACAGCTCCAAGCAAGTGGAGCGTGGTGTCGATCTGGTTGGCAAGGCAGGCCAGGCATTGCAGAGCATCGTTGAGCAGGTCACGCATATCTCGCAACTGGTGTCCGGCATCGCAGAAGGCGCGGCCGAACAATCCACGGGCCTTAACGAGATCAACACCGGTGTGACCCAGCTGGATCAGGTGACGCAGCAGAATGCCGCGATGGTGGAGGAAGCCACCGCAGCCGGCCACATGCTGAACACTGATGCGGGCAAGCTGGCCGAACTGGTGGCGCACTTCCGCGTGGCGGGGGGCACCGTTGCGCCCCGTCCTGCAAGGGCTGCAGCTCCTGTGGCCCCGGCGCCGGCTGCGCCATCCGCCCATGGCGATGATGCCTGGGACATTGAGGCGAGCCCGGCACCGTCCTCCGCCGCAGCCGGCAGCGGAAACGCCGCCCGCGATGTGTGGCAGGACTTCTAAGAACTCACCGAAGGCGCCGCGGCCAGTCTGCGGCGCCTTCAGACATGGCAACCTGTGCCTGCAAATTCCTAGGGCACTGCAATTTGACTGGGGAACCCATTGTCTTCGCGAAACTTATTGATCATTACCACTGACCGTAGCTTTGCCCGAACTTTGCAAGGCTACATGGAATCCGCCTACCCCGGCATGAAAGTGCTTTTGGCGAACAACCTGATGATGGCCTACAATCAGGCAGAAGCCGCACAGCCGGTTTTTGCCTTTGTGGAGGACGGATTCACCAAGCTGCCAGAATTTGAGATGATGATGGCGCTGTTTTCCGCGATGGATACCCGATGGGTTTCAGTCATGGATACCCAAGGTGCCACCCCGGCCCGGAAATCCTCGCCGCTATTGAATATGGGCGCGGGTATCTTTGAGCTGACAAAAGCGGATCATCCCAGCCAGTTCGCCCAGTATTTCGACATGATGATCAAGGCGCCGCGCCGTAGTGCCGGTGCTGCGGCCAATGGCGCCAGGCGCGCGGCCTCGCCTGCGGGCGGCGTCAAGAAACTGATCCTGATCGGGTCTTCCACCGGCGGCGTGGAGGCGCTGCGCAATGTTCTGGTCGGTTTCCCCTTTGACTGCCCGCCCACGCTGATTGTGCAGCACACAGGGAAGAATTTCGGCGCCGGGCTGGTGTCGCTGCTGGACCGGATCTGCCCGGCGCGGGTCCGTCCGGCTGAGGATGGGATCACGCTGGAGCCAGGCCATGTCTATGTTGCGGCCGGCCAGCGCCGCCATATGGGGTTGAGCAGCCGCAAACCGGTGCGTCTGCGGATGAAGGAGGGGCCTGATATTTCCGGCCACACGCCTTCTGTTGACGCTCTGTTCACCTCTGCCGTGCCATATGGAAGGGACGTTGTTGCCACCATCCTGACCGGTATGGGCCAGGACGGCGCCCGGGGTCTGCTGGAATTGCGCAAGGCGGGCGCCAAGACATTTGCCCAGGACGAAAAATCCTCGGTTGTCTACGGGATGCCAAGGGTGGCTTGGGACATCGGCGCCGCACAGCAGCAGGTTCCGTTGACCCGGATGGCCAGCACACTATTGCGAGCCAGCAAGGCTTGAATGCTCCGCAGGAAGGAACCAAACCATTGACCACTGTCTTCGCCAATTCAAAGTCTGTAACGGTTCTGCAGGGGGAGTACCGTGTGACCACAGATCCAAAAACCGTGTTCTCCACGGTGCTTGGGTCGTGCATCGCGGCTTGCATTTATGATCCCGAAAATGGTGTAGGCGGAATGAACCATTTCCTCCTTGCGAATGCCCGCCAGGGAGGGGCGGCCAATGCCCGCTATGGCATCCACGCCATGGAACTGCTGATCAACGGTATCATGAAGAAGGGCGCCATCCGTTCGAACTTGAAGGCCAAGGTGTTCGGCGGTGCCAAGATGTCGGCGAACTTGTCCGACATCGGTGCTGCAAATGCAGATTTCGTGCAACGGTTCCTGCGCGATGAAGGCATCCCCTGCATATCGTCGAGTGTTGGCGGCACCTCGGCGCGGCGTGTACGGTTCCACGCCTGTTCCGGTGCGGCGCAGCAGACCCATGTCAAAGACGACCGCCGCCTGGGTGAAATGGAGCAGCGTGCCGCGGTACGGCCGGCAGCGGCGGCGGCTCCTGCGCCTGCAAGTGCGGGCGTGGTTGATCTGTTCTGATCTCAGGCCTTCTGCCAGTAGACCCTTTGGGCAGGGCTGCACGGAAGCCAGGCTGGAATTTCCATTTGCCCGTGCCGGGCGGCGGGGATACTTCCTTAGGGGTTATGAACGCAAACCCGGCTTCATTCTTGAAATCATTGGCTTCGCCGGAACTCTGGCGGCGCCTGATTGCGGCTGGTGGTTTGGTCATTGTCCTGACGGGGCTGGCTCAGGCCCAGATGACGGTCTTTGCCGCAGCCAGCACCAAGACAGCATTGGATGAAGCCGCCGAAGCCTACAGGGCAGATACTGGCCGAAGCCTCACAGTTTCCTATGCGGGGTCTCCCGCTTTGGCCCGGCAGATCCAACTTGGCGCGCCTGCGGATTTATTTGTCTCGGCCAATCCCGGCTGGATGGATGTACTGCAGTCCGCAAAACTGATCGACGCGGGCTCGCGCCTGGATCTTCTGACCAACACGCTGGTCTTGATTGCGCATGGTAAGGGACAGGCGCCTCTGGACCTGGAAGCTGCCGACCTTGCCAGCCTCCTGGGCCAGGGCCGGCTGGCAATGGCGCTTGTGGACGCGGTGCCCGCGGGTGTTTACGGCAAGGCCGCGTTGACGGCGCTGGGGCAGTGGGAGGCGGTTGCGCCAAAGGTTGCGCAGACCGCCAATGTGCGTGCTGCGCTGGCGCTCGTCGCCTCCGGTGAGGCACCGATGGGGGTGGTTTATGCCACCGATGCAACGGCGAGCGCCGATGTTACCATAGTTGCTGCTTTTCCGCAGGACAGCCACCCGCCGGTCATCTATCCGGCCGCGATTGTTGCAAACCGTAACGCCGCTGAGGCCCGCGCGTTTCTGGACTATCTCCGCAGCCCCGTAGCGCGGAAGATTTTTTTGCAGCACGGGTTTGGAGTGCCGGAACAGTGAGCACGGAGACCGCATGGCTGGGACCCGAGGAGTGGCAGGCGGTCATGCTGTCGCTGCGGGTTTCTGTCTGGGCCACCCTGGCAGCGCTGCCGCTGGCGGTCTTTGTGGCCTATGCACTGGCGCGCTGGAAGTTTCCCGGCAAGCAGATCGTCAACAGCCTGGTGCATCTGCCGCTGATCCTGCCGCCAGTGGTCACCGGCTATCTGCTGCTGATGGTGTTCGGCACAAAAGGGCCGGTCGGCGGGGCGCTGCAGGAGATCGGCATCGTCTTTGCGTTCCGCTGGACCGGGGCGGCCCTGGCCGCTGCCATCATGGCCTTCCCGCTGATGGTGCGGGCGATCCGCCTGTCGGTGGAGGCAGTGGATCCGAAGCTTGAACAGGCCGCCGCCACCCTGGGCGCGTCGCGCCTGATGTGTTTTGCCACCGTCACCCTGCCGATGATCCTGCCCGGGCTGATTGCCGGTGCGGTGCTGGGTTTTGCCAAGGCGATGGGAGAGTTTGGCGCCACAATCACCTTTGTCTCCAGCATTCCCGGGCAGACCCAGACGCTGCCTTCGGCGATTTATACGTTCCTGCAGGTTCCAGGCGGAGAAACCGCCGCGCTAAGGCTGACGCTGGTGTCGATCGCAATTGCCCTGACCGCTTTGCTGCTGTCGGAACTGCTGGCGCGGCGGGCGGCTGACCGGGCAGAGGGGCGCTGATGCTGACTGTGTCGCTGCAACATGCTCTGCCGGGGTTCGGGCTTGATGTGCAGTTTGAGGCACCGCCGGGTGTTACCGTGCTGTTCGGACGCTCCGGCACCGGCAAGACGACGGTGATCCAGGCGGTGGCGGGTCTGCTCCGCCCTGATCAAGGCCGGGTGGCGCTGGAAGGGGAGGTGCTGTGCGACACCAGAGAGGGTCAATGGCGGCCGCCGCACAAACGCCGCATGGGCTATGTCTTTCAGGAGGGGCGGCTGTTTCCGCATCTGACGGTGCGGCAGAACCTGCTGTTCGGGCAATGGTTTGCGCCGCGGGATACCAAGCCTGAAAGCCTGGACCGGGTGGTGGAGCTGTTGGGCATCCGACCGCTTTTGCAGCGGCGTCCTGGACGGTTGTCAGGCGGCGAGAAGCAGCGGGTTGCCATTGGCCGGGCGTTGCTGGCCGCGCCGCGGATGATCCTGGCGGATGAGCCGTTGTCGGCGCTCGACGAGGCCCGCAAAGCGGAGATAATGCCCTATTTCGAACGGCTCCGGGATGAAATCGGCATCTCGATGCTATACGTCAGCCACTCCGCTGCCGAAGTTGCCCGGCTGGCAACCACCGTGGTTGTGCTGCAGGACGGCAAGGTGCAGCGGCAAGGCACCGCGGCAGAGGTTCTGGGCGATCCGGCGGTGATACCTGCAGGGGTCCGTGCAGCAGGCGCATTGCTGCAGGCGCGGGTTGCCCGGCATCACAGCGACGGGCTGACGGAACTGGATGCAGGCGGCGTGCCGCTGTTCCTGCCGCAAGTCGCCAAAGCACCCGGCAGCGTGGTCCGGGTGCGGATCTCGGCGCATGAGGTCATACTGTCGCGCCAGCGCCCCGAAGGGCTCTCGGCTCTGAATATCCTGCCTGGCATAGTCGAACATGTCCGCACCGGGGGAGGTCCGGGCGCGATGGTGTCGCTGACCACGCCGGTAGGCCGGGTGCTGGCCCGTGTCACCCGCCGCTCAGCTCAAGCGCTGGGATTGGAACCCGGTGCAGAATGCTATGCAGTGGTCAAAACCGTCTCTATCGCGCCAGAGGATATCGGCAGCGGCCAGTAGCCTTGGTTTCCTGGCCTTCAAAATTTCCGAAATAATCCTTCAGGTAATCTTGATACGGAAATAAGTTCGGTTGCGCGGGGCAGGCGGGTATCAATGGGGCAGCAGTTCAGCAGGAAAGGCAGCCGATGACCAAACGATCCTATTATGCACCGGAAGGCGGGCTGCCGCCGCAGACCCAGCTGCTGACTGACCGGGCGATGTTCACCGAGGCCTATGCGGTGATCCCCAAAGGCACCATGAGCGATATCGTGGCGAGCCTGCTGCCGTTCTGGGACAAGGCGCGCTTCTGGGTGCTGTCGCGGCCGCTGTCGGGATTTGCCGAGACCTTCTCGCAATATATCGCCGAGGTACTCCCCGGCGGCGGCAGCGAGCGTCCGGAAACTGAGCCGGGCACCGAGGCAGTACTGTTCGTGGTGCAAGGATCAATGACCCTGACCATTGACGGAACCGCGCATGAGATGGAGGAGGGCGGCTATGCTTTCCTGCCGCCGCAGGCCGTATGGAGCCTGCGCAACAACAGCGATGCGCCGGTGCGGTTCCACTGGATCCGCAAGGCATATCAGTCAGTTGCGGGGATGGAGGCGCCGGAGGCCTTTGTCACCAGCGACAAGCATGTCGTTCCCACGCCGATGCCGGAAACCGAGGGCAAATGGGCGACGACGCGGTTCGTGGACCCCAATGACCTGCGCCACGACATGCATGTTACCATCGTCACCTTTGAACCGGGCGCGGTGATCCCCTTTGCCGAAACCCATGTGATGGAACACGGGCTTTACGTGCTGGAGGGCAAGGCGGTCTACCGGCTGAACCAGGATTGGGTCGAGGTTGAGGCGGGCGATTACATGTGGCTGCGCGCCTTCTGCCCGCAGGCCTGTTATGCGGGCGGGCCGGGCAAGTTCCGCTATCTGCTGTACAAGGACGTCAACCGTCACATGCCGCTGGCGCCATTGCGCTAAGGGGCGGGGCAGCGCCCGGCCCTGATCTGTGCCCGGGCGCTGCCCGGCGGTCAGCCGGGCAGGGTATCCCCGACGGCTGGCGCACCCAGCCCATGGGAAAGCTTCTGCGCGGCTTCCTTGACCAGCGCGCCGATGCCATTGATGCCGCCGTCCGGCATCCGCGCGGTAGGGCCGGAGATGGAGATCCCCGCCAGCACCTCTCCCTGCATGCCAAAGACCGGCGCCGCGACACAGCGCATGCCGGGTGCTTTTTCTTCATCATCAAACGACCAGCCGCGGCTGCGGATTTGCGCAAGGTCCGCGCGCAGGGCCGCCGCGGAGGTCAGGGTTTTCTCTGTGAACCTCTCCAGCGCCCGGCCGCGCAGGAAGCGGCTGAGCTGATCCTCTTCGAAACAGCTGAGCAGCGCCTTGCCGATGCCTGATGCATGCATCGGCGACGTCGTCCCCGGCGGGAAGAAAGCGCGGATCGACTCGTGGGTTTCCACCTGGCTTACGAACATCACGTCGCCGCCGCGTTCGATGCCGAGGTTTGAGGTCTCGCCCGTTGCCTCCATCAGCTCGCGCATCACCGGGCGGGCGCGTTCAATGACGCTGGAGCGGCGCAGGAAGGCAGAGCCGAGGCGGAAGGCCATGGCGCCGATGTGCCAGGTCTGGCTTTGCGGCTCCATCTCGACGATTTGGCGCGCCTCCAGCGTGGCCAGCACCCGGTACATGGTCGCCGCCGACTGATCGAGCGCGGTGGAAAGCTCTGTCAGCGTCATTCCGCTGGCTCCGGCCAGCGCATCCAGCACATCCAGCGCCCGGTCAAGCGATTGGATCGTGGCCGGCTGGCTGGCGGTATCAAAGCTTTTGGGGCGGCCTTTGCGGCGCGGCGGCTGGGGCATTTTCAGGCCTTCCCTGGCAATTCAAGCAGCAGCTTATGGATAATTATGAAAATCACTTCTGTACAGTGAAAAAACTAAAGCGCTTGAAATTATGCGACTTTTCTATGTTTGACTAGTTTTTGAAATCTTTTTTCAAAAAAATTCACCTGCGGACAGCTTCCCCTTACTCTGAAGGAAATCGCCACAGGAGGGCACGAAATGAGCTTTCAAAATCCGGTTTTCATCCCCGGTCCGACCAATATGCCCGAAGCGCTGCGCAAGGCCGTGGACATGCCGACGCTGGACCACCGCTCGCCGCTGTTCGGTCAGATCCTGCACCCGGCACTGGCCGGGGTGAAGAAGGTTCTGAAAAGCGAGAGCGCCGAGATTTTTGTCTTCCCGTCGACCGGAACCGGCGGCTGGGAAACCGCGATCACCAATACTCTGAGCGCCGGCGACAAGATCCTGGCCGCCCGCAACGGCATGTTCAGCCACCGCTGGATCGACATGTGCCAGCGTCATGGGCTGGACGTCCAGATTGTTGAAACCCCTTGGGGCGAAGGCCTTCCTGCAGACCGTTACGAGGAAATCCTGACCGCCGATACAGCGCATGAAATCAAAGCGGTTCTGGCGACACACAACGAGACTGCCACCGGCGTTAAGTCCGACATCGCCGCCGTCCGCCGTGCACTGGATGCCGCCGGCCACCCGGCACTGCTGTTTGTCGATGGCGTGTCCTCCATCGCCTCGATGGATTTCCGCATGGACGAATGGGGCGTCGATATCGCCGTCACCGGCTCGCAGAAAGGCTTCATGCTGCCGCCGGGCCTGGCCATCGTTGGCTTTTCACCCAAGGCGATGCAGGCGGTGGACACCGCGAACCTGCCGCGTACATTCTTTGACATCAGAGACATGGCAAACGGCTACGCCAACAGCGCCTATCCTTACACGCCTTCCGTTGGCCTGCTGAACGGTCTGAACATGGCCTGCGGCATGCTGCTGGACGAAGGGCTGGAGAATGTCTTTGCCCGCCACCACCGGATTGCCGAAGGCGTCCGCGCCGCGGTCCGTGCCTGGGGGCTGGAGCTGTGCGCCGTGTCGCCGGATGTGTGCTCCGACAGCGTCAGCGCGATCCGCACCCCGGACGGCTTTGACGCCAACAAGTTTGTCAGCCTGGCGGCCGAGAAATACGGCGTCGCCTTTGGCACTGGCCTGGGCGAGGTCGCGGGCAAGGTGTTCCGCATCGGCCATCTGGGCAGCCTGACCGACGTGATGGCGCTGTCCGGGATTGCGACCGCCGAAATGGTCATGGCCGATCTGGGCCTGAACATCCAGCTGGGTTCCGGTGTTGCGGCTGCGCAGGACTACTACCGCGGCAACGAGGCCTCCAGCACCAAGGCTGCCGCCTGATGAAGGATACCGCGATGTATATCCCGACTTATGAGGACATGCTGGCTGCGCATGAGCGCATCCAGCCCCATATCCGCCGCACGCCGGTGCGCACTTCAGCCTATCTGAATGAGCTGACCGGGGCTGAATTGTTCTTCAAATGCGAGAACTTCCAGGAGCCGGGCGCCTTCAAGGTGCGCGGTGCCTGCAACGCGGTGTTCGGGCTGGATGAGGCGCAGGCCGCCAAGGGTGTCGCCACGCATTCCTCGGGCAACCATGCCTCCTGCCTGTCCTACGCGGCGATGCTGCGCGGCATCCCGTGCAACGTGGTCATGCCGCGCACCGCGCCGCAGGCCAAGAAGGACACCGTGCGCCGCTATGGCGGCCGGATCACCGAATGCGAGCCTTCGACCAGCTCGCGCGAGGAGACCTTTGCCAAGGTGCAGGCGGAGACCGGCGGCGATTTCGTGCATCCCTACAATGACCACCGGGTCATCGCGGGGCAGGGCACCTGCGCCAAGGAGTTCGTGGAGCAGGCTGATGGCCTGGACATGGTTGTCGCACCCATCGGCGGCGGCGGCATGATCTCCGGCACCTGCCTGACGCTGTCAACTCTGGCGCCGGAAACCAAGGTGATCGCGGCGGAGCCGGAGCAGGCCGATGATGCCTACCGCAGCTTCAAGGCGGGTTACATCATCGCCGATGATGCGCCCAAGACCATTGCCGACGGGCTGCTGGTGCCGCTGAAGGAGCTGACCTGGCACTTCGTCAGCAACCACGTCAGCGAGATCTACACCGCGTCCGATGCGGAGATCATCGATGCGATGAAGCTGATCTGGAAGCACCTGCGCATCGTGATGGAGCCGTCCTCGGCGGTGCCGCTCGCCACCATTCTGAAAAACAAAGACGCCTTCGCGGGCAAACGCGTGGGCCTGATCGTCACCGGCGGCAATGTCGACCTCGACAAGCTGCCCTGGATGAACAGCTAAACTGGGGAATAAAACCATGAACGCACAGACCAAATTCGAAGAGCTTGAAGTCGGCTATGACGTCCCGGCAATCCCGGGCATGGACGAGGCTGACATCCAGACCCCGGCGCTGGTCCTCGACCTGGACGCGCTGGAGCGCAACATCAAAAAGATGGGCGATTACGCCAAGGCGCATGGCATGCGCCACCGGGTGCACGGCAAGATGCACAAGTCGGTGGATGTGGCCAAGCTGCAGGAGACCTTGGGCGGCGCCGTTGGCGTCTGCTGCCAGAAGGTGTCCGAAGCCGAGGTGTTTGCCCGCGGCGGCATCAAGGACGTGCTGGTCTCCAACCAAGTGCGCGACCCGCAGAAAATCGACCGCCTGGCCCGCCTGCCCAAACTGGGTGCCCGCACCATCGTCTGCGTCGATGATCTGGACAACGTGGCCGACCTGTCGGCAGCAGCGCAGAAACACGGCACCGAGTTGGAAGTGTTCGTCGAGATCGACTGCGGCGCAGGCCGCTGCGGCGTGACCACCACCGAAGCTGTGGTTGAGATCGCCAAAGCAGTGAACGCGGCTGAAAACCTCAAGTTCTCTGGCATCCAGGCCTATCAGGGTGCAATGCAGCACATGGACAGCTACGAGGACCGCAAGGCCAAGCTGGACATCGCAATCGCCCAGGTTGCCGATGCGGTTGAGGGCCTGAAGGCCGAAGGCATCGCGTGCGAGCTGGTATCCGGCGGAGGCACCGGCTCCTACTACTTCGAATCGAACTCCGGCGTTTACAACGAGCTGCAGTGCGGCTCCTACGCCTTCATGGACGCGGACTATGGCCGTATCCTGGACAAGGACGGCAACCGGATCGACCAAGGCGAGTGGGAAAATGCCTTCTTCCTGCTGACCCAGGTGATGAGCCACGCCAAGGCCGACAAGGCCATCGTGGACGCGGGCCTCAAGGCGCAATCCGTGGATAGCGGCCTGCCCTTCATCTTTGGCCGCAACGATGTGGAATACATCAAATGCTCCGACGAGCACGGTGTGGTCGCTGACCCGAACGGCACGTTGAAAGTGGGCGACAAGCTGCGCCTGGTGCCCGGCCACTGCGACCCGACCGCCAACGTGCATGACTGGTACGTCGGCGTCAGGGGCGGCAAGGTCGAATCCGTCTGGCCCGTCTCGGCCCGCGGCAAGGCCTACTAAGCAAACGATCCCCGAACTGGCGGAGGTGCGCATGCCGCCCTCCGCCGGCTTTTTTGTTGAGGAGAAACAGACATGTATATCGTTCCGGAAAAGGCGATTGCGGATCTTGTGACCCGCGAAGCTTCGTTCGATGCGGTCGAGAAGGTCTTTGCCGCGATGGCCGCAGGCGATGCCTACAACTTCCCCGTCGTGCGCGAGGCAATCGGCCACGAGGACGCGCTTTACGGCTTCAAGGGCGGCTTTGACCGCGCGGGCCTAACTCTGGGCCTCAAGGCCGGGGGATACTGGCCGAACAACCTGGAAAAGCGCGGGCTGATCAACCACCAGTCCACCGTCTTCCTGTTCGACCCGGACACCGGCAAGGTGAAGGCGATAGTGGGCGGCAACCTCTTGACCGCGCTGCGCACCGCCGCGGCCTCTTCGGTGTCGATCAAGCATCTGGCCCGTCAGGACGCCAAGGTGATCGGCATGATCGGCGCGGGCCATCAGGCAACCTTCCAGCTGCGCGCCGCACTGGAGCAGCGCCGGTTCGAAAAGGTCATCGGTTGGAACTACCACCCGGAAATGCTGCCCAACATCGAGAAGGTCGCGGCCGAGGCAGGCCTACCGTTTGAAGCAGTGGACCTCCCCGGCATGGCTGAGGCGGATGTGATCATCTCCATCACCTCGGCCTTCGCACCGTCGCTGATGGCAAATCACGTCAGCCCCGGCACCCATATCGCTTGCATGGGCACCGATACCAAGGGCAAGCAGGAGGTCGAGGCCGAACTGCTGGTCAAAGCCTCGGTGTTCACCGACGAGGTGGCGCAGTCGATCACCATCGGCGAGGCGCAGCACGCCGTGGCGCAGGGCCTGATCCAGGAATCTGATGTGGCCCAGATCGGCGCGGTCATCAACGGCAACAACCCGGGCCGCACCTCAGACGACCAGATCACCCTGTTCGACGGCACCGGCGTCGGCCTGCAGGACCTGGCCGTCGCGGCTTCTGTCGTTGAAGTTGCGGTCGAAAAAGGCATCGCCATCGAGGTCGATTTCTAAGCCCCGGCTAGAAACACATTCTGTAAATATCCGCATAGCGGAGCAGCAGGAGAGAGGTGCACCTCTCTCCTGTTTTTCATTGAGGGACGAAGGAATGTTTTGGGATTGAGTCTGCTGGTCGTCGGCGTGGTGCTGTGCCTGAACAGCGTCTGGCAAATGGGCCGTGTTCAGGACCGCGAGATCATCCTGATCAACGCTGTTGCCGCACTGGTGTTCTTTGCCGTCGTCCTGCTGATCGCGCTGGATGCGCAGCAGCCGGCGGACCTGCTGGATGCAGGCATGACGCTGCTGTTCGGCACCACTTATCTGTGGGTTGCCTACAACCGCACCTTTGCCTCCAGCGGCGAGGGGTTGGGATGGTTCAGCGGCTTTGTGGCGCTGACCGCCGCGCCGATGGTGCTGCGGGTGCTGGCGCAGGCAGACGGTCTGTTCGATATCTGGCTGGCGGGATGCTGGGCCGCCTGGTCCGGACTCTGGTTCCTTTATTTCCTGAACCTCGCGCTCCGGCGCGGCAGCCCCCGGCTGACTGCCATTGCAACGCTCCTGTGTGGGATCTTCACCGGCTGGCTGCCGGGACTGGCGGTTCTGCACGGGGTAGCCGGATGAAACGAAAAGAACCGGCCCATTGCGGGCCGGTTCTTCAATTTCAGCTCACCTGACGCGTCGTGCTTCAGGCATGATCCTCATGCGGCAACGAACCTTTGCCATGGCCGCTCATTCCGCCAGAGACTTCCTCGGTGGCTTCACCCGCCAGTTCCTGCGGCAGCACCAGGTTCAGCACGATGGCAATCAGCGCCGCGGGCAGCAAGCCGCTGGTCAGCAGGATGCGCGCGGTGTCCGGCATGTGCTGCAGCGCGCCAGGTTCCAGCTGCAAGCCAAGGCCAATAGACAGGGAGATCGCAAAGATCACCATGTTGCGGCGGTTCCAGTCTACGTCAGACAGCATCGACACGCCGGCTGCAACCACCATGCCGAACATCACGATCACACCGCCGCCCAGCACCTCGATCGGCACAGTGCGGATCACCGCGCCCACCTTGGGCACCAGACCGCAGACGATCAGGAAGATGGCGCCGCAGGTCACCACATGGCGGCTCATCACCCCGGTCATCGCAATCAGGCCAACGTTCTGGCTGAAGGAGGTGTTGGGGAAGGCACCAAAGAAGCCCGCCACAGCAGTGCCCACACCATCGGCATAGGTTGCACCGGCGATCTCCTCCTCGGTCGCTTCGCGGCCCGCGCCGCCCTTGGTCACACCGGAGACGTCACCGACGGTTTCCACGGCTGAGACAAAGCTCATCAGGCAGAAGCCGATGATCGCGGCGGCAGAGAACTCCACTCCGTATTTGAACGGCTGCGGCAGGGCAAAGGCCGCGGCCCGCTCCCAGGATCCGGAAACAGCTTCAAAGGTCAGCATGCCGGTCATCAGCGCATAGATATAGCCGACGATCAGGCCCAAAAGGACGGCAGAGACCGACAGCATTCCTTTGGTGAAGAATTTGAGGCCAAGGGTCACGAAGATCACCACCAGCGCCGCGGACCAGTTCAGCAGGGAGCCGTATTCCGGCGTCCCTATAGCGGGAACACCGCCAGCAGCGTACTGGATGCCGACCTTGACCAGCGCCAGACCGATCATGGTGACCACCAGGCCTGTGACCAGCGGCGGCAGGGCAAAGCGGATCTTTCCGATCACCGTGCCGAGCAGCCCGTGGAAAATACCGCCGACAATGACGCCGGTGAACAGCGCAGCCAGACCGTCCACGCCCTTGCCCGCAACCAGCGGGATCATGATCGGCAGGAAGGCAAATGAGGTGCCCTGCACGATCGGCAGCGCTGCGCCGACCGGTCCCACGGTGATGGTCTGCAGCAGGGTGGCAACACCTGCAAACAGCATCGACATCTGGATCAGGTAGAGCAGCTCCGGGAAATCCGGCGAGTTGGAACCGAAACCGAAACCGGCGGCGCCTGCCACGATGATGGCGGGGGTCACGTTTGAAACGAACATCGCCAGCACATGCTGGATTCCCAGCGGCACCGCCTTGTGCAAGGGCGGCGTGTAATTGGGGTCGCGCAGCTGCGCTGGCGTCCCGATGGAAGTGTCAGCCATGAAGGGAATCTCCTGTTGGTCATGGGGATCTTGCCGCTTCTTGTTTTTGTTGGCGGCTTCGAGGTGTGCGGTCAGTCAGCGACCACGGTAAAAGGCTCCTTGAACCAGTGTTCTTCGAGATTGGGCGAGGTGCCGATCCGGTCGACAACGATGTATTGGCCGGGCGCGCCAAGGGGGGCGAGCACCCCGTGCCAGGTGCCCCGGTGCAGGTTGATGGACTGGCCCGGCTGGCTGATAAAGGCCTGCAGGTTGGCCGGCACGCCGCCGTCGTCATCCGCCACCACCACCAGCATCGGCACGCCGCTGACCGGCACAAAGGCCTGGCTGCCCTCCGGATGGCGCTCTACCATGTCCACCTTGTGCGGAAGATGGCGGGCCTTGGCGTCAAACAGGCTGATGCCGGCCCGTCCGTCCGGGCCGAAATCCAGAGCCGCGCGGTCGTGGTGACGGCCGCACATGCCCTGATTGATCATCTTGTCGGGTGTGCCCGAGACCTCGATCACATCGCCATAGGGTGCAAATGCCGCTGCGGTCAGCGGTTTTGCTGTCAGCCGCCCGCTCACGGCAGCAGGTCCTGCAGCCGGAACTGGGCGATGCGCTCGACCTGGCGGCAGGCCTCGTCGAACTCGGTCGCCCGGTCATTGTGGATACGCCGGTGGAACGCCTCCATGATCGACGCCTTGTTGTGATCACGCACCGCGATGATGAAGGGGAAGCCGTGCTTCTCCACATACTCGGTGTTGAGCCGGGTAAAGGTCTCGCGCTCCTCATCAGTCAGCATGTCGAGGCCAGCGCTCGATTGTTCGGAGGTGCTTTCGGCTGTCAGACGGCCAGCAGCGGCCAGCTTGCCCGCCAGATCCGGGTGCGCAGTCAGCACGCCCAGGCGCTCGTCCTCGCTGGCGGTCCGGAAGATCCGGCACAGCGCATTGTGGACGCCGGCGGCGCAGTCATGCGCGGGCCCCAGCTCCAGATCAAAGGCACGGTCGGCGATCCAGGGCGAATGCTCGAAGATCGACCCGAACTTGGCGACAAACGCCTCGCGCTCCATTTGGCTGGGGCGCTCGCGCTTCACCGGCGGGTGGATTTCCGCCCAATGTTCCGCAATGTCGATGCGGCGCGGGCACCAGACGCCCTCAAAACCCTGAATATAGTCGATGAACCGCTTGAGCCCCGCGATTTTGCCTGGACGGCCCACCAGACGGCAGTGCAGGCCGATGGTCATCATCTTCGCGGCACCTGCCTCGCCCTCAGCATAGATCACGTCAAAGGCATCCTTCAGATACTGGAAGAAATGCTCGCCGGTGATCCAGCCTGGCGAATTGGCGAACCGCATGTCATTGGCTTCCAGCGTGTAGGGAATGATCAGCTGATCACCGCCGCCGGTCTCCAGCCAATAGGGCAGGTCGTCGTCGTAAGTGTCGGAGACGTAGTCAAATCCGCCTTCCTCGGCCACCAGCCGCACCGTGTTGGCGCTGCAGCGCCCGGTGTACCAGCCGCGCGGGCGGGTGCCGGTCACTTCGGTGTGCAGGCGCACGGCTTCGGCAATCGCGGCGCGCTCTTCTTCCTCCGCCATGTCCTTGTGCTCGACCCATTTCAGGCCGTGGCTGGCGATCTCCCAGTCCGCGTCCTTCATCGCCTGCACTTGCTCAGGGCTTCGGGCCAGGGCACTGGCGACGCCATAAATGGTCAGCGGAATGCTGGCGCCGGTGAACAGCCGGTGCAGCCGCCAGAAGCCGGCACGCGACCCGTATTCATAGATCGACTCCATGTTCCAATGGCGCTGGCCGGGCCATTGCGCGGCACCGGGAATGTCGGACAAGAAAGCTTCCGAGGCCGCATCCCCATGCAGGATGCAGTTCTCGCCGCCTTCTTCATAGTTTAGAACAAATTGCACGGCGGCTTTGGCCCCATAGGGCCACTGCGGGTCGGGTGCGGAAGCACCGTATCCGCGCAAGTCACGAGGATAGCGCGTCACGTCAGGTCTCCTGTCTTTTTATTATGTATAGAACAGATAATCCGCTTCGGCTTTCAGTATATTTTTGAAAGAACTTTTTGACTCTTCCTTCTGTATGCATTGGCCTGATGCGCGCATACCTAGGGAAACGGAATAGATAGGAGGCTGAAATGGCCGGATTTCTGACCACCCATGTGCTGGACACCGCCCGCGGCTGCCCGGCGGAAGGGCTGAAGATTGATCTCTACCGGATCGAAGGCAAAGAGCGCATCCATCTGCGCAGCCTGACCACCAATGACGACGGGCGCACCGACGAACAGATCCTGCCAGCGGGCGAGTTCGCCACCGGCACCTATGAGCTGGTGTTCCACGCGGGCGGCTATCTGCGCGCCACGGGCCAGGCAGGCGCTGATCCGCTGTTCCTGGACGAGGTGCCGCTCCGCTTCGGCATGAGCGAGGCTGACAGCCACTACCATGTGCCGCTCTTGCTGTCGCCCTACGGCTATTCCACCTACCGCGGCAGCTGAGCCGCCCTCCCCAAGTTACCTCTCCTCCCGCTTGGCATCTGCCGGCGGTTCCCGCCTCAGGAAACTGGGGCGGGCTTTTTCATTCTGAGGGGAGGGAGGCCTGGATATGGTCTACCATGAAATCCATGAACAGCCGCACCTTGGGGTCCTGGTGGCGGCGGTGGACATAGAGGCAAGCCATCTGGATCGGGATCGGCGGCTCCTCTGCCAGAACCGGCACCAGCCGGCCGGAAGCAAGGTGCTCCGAAATCTCAAACACCGGTTTCAGGATGATGCCGTGGCCGTCCAGCGCCCAGCTGGTCAGCACGTCGCCGTGGTCGGATTCAAACGGTCCGGTGACAGTCACCCGCTTGACCCCGTCCTGGCTGCGCAGCGGCCATTGGAACTCCGGCGCGCCGGGATAGCGCAGGTTCAGGCAGTCATGCGCCTCTGTCTTCAGCTCCTCGCTGTTCTTCGGCTGGCCGCGCTCCCGAATGTACTGCGGCGCCGCGCACAGCACCCGCGGGCAATCGGCGATCTTGCGGATGCGCAGGTTTGAATCCTCCGGCACGCCGAGGAAAAACGCCGCATCCAGCCCCTCAGCCGCCAGGTCCAGCTTACGGTCCGACAGCCGCAGCCGGATCGAGATCAGCGGATAGGCTTCCTTGAACTTCGGAACCGCCGGCGCAATCAGCCGCTGACCCAGTCCGAGAGGTGCGGCCACATACAGCGTGCCGCGGGGCGTTTGCGTCACGCTGCTGATATCGGCCTCGGCCTCATCCACTGCTTCCAGAATCTTGACCGCGCCGTGGTAGAACAGATTGCCCTGCTCGGTCGGGTTGAGCAGCCGGGTGGTGCGCTGGAACAGCCGCACGTTCAGGTGATCCTCCAGCTGTGAAATCCGCGACGACGCAACCGCCGCCGAGATCCGCATGTCGCGCGCCGCAGCAGACATGTTGCCAAGTTCATAGACACGGACAAAGGTGCGGATGTTGTCGAGATAGGCCATTCACGTATTCTTTGTGTTATTTTGAAACAGCTTGGATTTTTTACCTAATACATGAAAATAACGCCATGCTCTAGTCTCGGGTCAAAGCTTATGAGGAGAGAACAATGGAAGAGCTCGTGATCATGTGGGACTGGCTGGGCTTTGCGGTCCGCTGGCTTCATGTCATCACCGCCATTGCCTGGATCGGATCGTCCTTCTACTTCGTCGCGCTGGACCTTGGCCTGCGGAAAGTTCCGCATCTGCCGGTCGGCGCGCATGGTGAGGAATGGCAGGTCCATGGCGGCGGTTTTTACCACATCCAGAAATACCTGGTGGCACCGGAAAACATGCCGGATCACTTGATCTGGTTCAAATGGGAAAGCTACGCCACCTGGCTGTCGGGGGCGGGGCTCTTGATGATCGTCTACTGGGCGGGCGGGGAGCTTTACCTGATCGACTCCAGCAAGGCCGATTTGGCCCTGTGGCAGGGCATCCTGATTTCCGGCGCGTCGCTGACCATCGGCTGGATCGTCTATGACTTCCTGTGCAAATCGCCGCTGGGGGAAAAGCCGACCTTCCTGATGGTGCTGCTGTTTGTGCTGCTGGTCGCCATGGGCTGGGGGTACAACCAGATCTTCACCGGCCGCGCGGTGATGCTGCACCTGGGTGCCTTTACGGCTACCATCATGACGGCAAACGTTTTTTTCATCATCATGCCGAACCAGCGCATCGTGGTGAAGGACCTGCAGGAAGGCCGCACGCCGGACGCCAAATACGGCAAGATCGCCAAGCTGCGCTCGACCCATAACAACTACCTGACGCTGCCGGTGGTGTTCCTGATGCTGTCCAACCACTACCCGCTGGCTTTTGCCACCGAGTACAACTGGCTCATTGCGGCGCTAGTGTTCCTGATGGGCGTGACCATCCGCCATTACTTCAACAGCAATCACGCGGGCACCAGCAATCCGACCTGGACCTGGCCGGTGACCGCCATCCTGTTTATCGGCGTGATGATCCTGAGCCAGGCGCCGCTGCAGCAGGACACCTACGAAGAGTCCGAGGCGCGGGAGCTGACCAAATCCGAGCAAGTGTTTGCCAGCAATCAGCATTTCGAGGATGTGATGAATGTGGTGCCGGGCCGCTGCGCCATGTGCCACGCGCGGGAGCCCTACTATGACGGCATCCGCCGCGCGCCCAAGAACGTGCTGCTGGAGACCCCGGCGGATGTGGCGAAATACGCCAAGGAGATCTACCTCCAGTCCGGTGCCACCCACGCGATGCCGCCCGCCAACGTCACCTATATGGAGGACGAAGAGCGCGCCCTGATCCGCCGCTGGTACGGCAGCGCCTCCAAGGATCTGCCGTTTGCGCTGGCTTCCAACTGAGCCACTTCAGAGCTGACAATCCCAATGGCCCCGCCCCCGTGGCGGGGCCATTTTTCGTGGCACCGGGCGTGCACCACGCGTACACCCCCTGTGCACCCCCCGGTGCATAGCACTGCGTATTTTAGCGAGACAGGATCCCTATGCGACAAAGCCTTCGACAGACTGCTATTGCCATCTGCGACAAGAAGATCGCGCAAAAGGGTGAGGGGACCGGCCTGTCGTTCTATGCGTTTTTTCGTAACAAGAACGACGACCCGGCGCTGCTGATGGAAGCGGCAACATGGTGGATCCAGACGCACGAGCTGGACCATTTCGAGAAGGCCCGGAAGATCCGCGACATGATCGCCGCCGGAGTGTAACGGCTTAGCCGCCAGCCTCGCTGCGCCGGAATGCGGCGAGCCCGTGTTTCACTGCATAATCCACAAAGAGCCTGATCTTGGGATCCTGCAGTTTCCGGTGCGGGTAGAGGCAGCCGAAGATGGTTGCCTCGGGCGGGGTGTCCGGCAGCACCTCCACCAGGGCGCCGCTCTGCAGATGCGCGGCAACGTCGAACCGCGGCTTGTTGACGATGCCGCGCCCGTCCAGCGCCCAATTGGTCAGCACGTCGCTGTCGTCAGCGTCGTACTTCCCCGAAACCTCCAGCTTGCGCGGGCCTTCCGGCGTGGTCAGCGTCCAGAAATACTCCGGCGAACGCGGATAGCGCAGCAGCAGGCAGTTGTGGCCGGTTAGCAAATCCTCCGGCAGCTGCGGGGTGCCGTGGCGCGCCAGATACTCTGGCGCGGCACACAGAACGCGGGTGCAGTCCGCGATCTTGCGCATCTTGAGGGTGGAGTCATGCGGGGTGCCGATGAAGAACGCCACGTCCAGGCCGTCTGCCAGGATGTCGACCTTGCGGTCCGACATCCGCATCCGGATTTCGGTGGCGGGATACTCCTCGACGAACCCCGGCACCAGCGGCGCAATGATGCGGCGGCCGACACCCAGCGGCGCAGTCACCCGGATCACCCCGCGCGGCGCTTCGGAGAACTGCGAGACCACCGCCTCGGCGTCCTCAATCGATTCGAGCACCTTCTTGGCCTCGGCATAAAACAGCTGCCCGACCTCTGTCGGGGTCAGCGATCTCGTGGTGCGGTTGAACAGACGCACGCCAAGGTGCTTTTCAAGCTCCTTGATCCGCTTGCTGGCCACCGCCGGAGTCAGCCGCAGATCCCGCCCGCCGGAGGTGATGCTGCCCAGTTCAACGACACGAATGAAGACACGCAGGGAATCCAGATAAGACATGGCTCTCAGACCTTTACGGGGCGCATCTGCCGTCTGCCCTTCTGTGCTAAGGTTGGCAAACGCACCGGTTCGGCACCTTTTAGCCTAACCATTTTCAACAGGGTGTTGAAAGCCTTTCGCGATTGCAGCCGTTAACCGTGGCAGTCAGACAGGGTAAAAATGACATAAGCGGGCCAGCTCGGCCCAAGAGACATTCGGGAGGCCCTATGGCACATCAAACCGGCATACGCTTTCTTCTGAACGGCAAGGACATTGTGCTGGAAGACGTGAAGGCGACCACCACCCTGTTGGATTTCCTGCGGCTGGAGCAGCGGCTGACCGGCACCAAGGAAGGCTGCGCCGAGGGCGACTGCGGCGCCTGCACCGTGCTGGTGGGCCGTCTGCATAATGGCGCGCTGCGCTATGAGGCGGTGAACGCCTGCATCCGTTTCCTGGCATCGCTGAATGGCTGCCACGTGGTGACGGTGGAGCATCTGTCCGGCCCGAACGGGCGGCTGCACCCGGTACAGCAGGCGATGGTCGAATACCACGGCAGCCAGTGCGGCTTCTGCACCCCCGGTTTTGTGATGTCGCTCTATGCGCTGTGGATGGAAAACCCGCAGCCGAACGAGGCTGAGGTGGAAACCGCCGTTCAGGGCAACCTGTGCCGCTGCACCGGCTATGAGCCGATCGTGAAGGCCGCCCTGGCGGTGAACCAGTACGGCACCCCGGCCAATGATTACCTGACCACCGAACGCGACGGCCTGACCGCCAAGCTGAAGGCAATCCAGCCTGAGGCCCGCGTCGTGACCGGCCCTGAGGAGGACCGCGCCATCCTGCCGCTGAATGCGGCGGATCTGGCAGAGGTGCTTGCAGAGAACCCCAAGGCGACCATCGTTGCAGGCTCCACCGATGTGGGCCTGTGGGTCACCAAGTTCATGAAGCCGATCTCTCCGGTGGTGTTTGTTGCCCACCTGGAGGAGCTGAAGGCGGTTGAGCTGACGGACGAGGCGCTGACCATCGGTGCCGGCGTCACCTATACCGAAAGCGAAGCGGCGATCCGCGATGCCTTTCCGCATCTGAGCGCCTACTGGGACCGCATCGCCGGCTGGCAGGTGCGCAACATGGGCACCATCGGCGGCAATATCGCCAACGGCTCCCCCATCGGGGACACGCCGCCGGTGCTGATCTCGCTGGGTGCCGAGGTGACGCTGCAGAAGAAGGGCGGGTCGCGCACCCTGGCGCTGGAAGAGTTCTTTATCGACTACGGCAAACAGGACCGTGAGCCGGGCGACTTTGTGGCCTCGATCCGTATCCCGCGGCCGGCGGCGGGGCAGATTGATGCCGCCTATAAGATTTCCAAGCGCCGGGATGAGGATATCTCCTCGGTCGCCGCCGGGGTCAGTGTCACCGTGAAGGATGGCGTGATTGCTTCTGCACGCATCGCCTTCGGCGGCATGGCGGCAACGCCCAAGCGCGCGGCCGGTGCCGAGGCCGCGCTGGTGGGCCAGCCCTGGGGCGAGGCCGCGTTTGACGCAGCGGCCGAAGCGGTGAAGCAGGACTTTACCCCGCTCAGCGACTGGCGCGCCTCGGCCCAGTACCGCGCGCTGACGGCCAGCAACCTGCTGCGCCGCTTCTACCTGGAACATGATGCGGGAACCGCCGGTGACGTCCGGCTGGCAGTCGCCTGAGGAGGATTTGCGATGAAAGACCATCAGACCATCAGCGGCGCCGTGCATCATGACCGCCAGCACGACAGTGCCATCAAACACGTCACCGGCCGCGCCGAATACACCGACGACATCGCGGAGCCCTATGGCACGCTGCACGCCTACCTGGGTGTGTCGACCGTGGCGCACGCCAATATCAAGGGCATCGACCTCAGTGCCGTGCGCGCCGCGCCCGGCGTGGTGGATGTGCTGACCGCCGATGACATTCCCGGCGTCAACGACATCAGCCCCACAGGCAAGCATGACGAGCCGGTGTTCCCGACGGAGAAGGTTGAGTTTCACGGCCAGCCGATGTTTGCGGTGATCGCCGAGACCCGCGATGCCGCCCGCCGTGCCGCTGAACTGGCGCAGGTGGATTACGAGGTGCTGCCGCACGCGCTGGACCCGGTCCAGGCGCAGGAGGCCGGCTATCCGATGATCACCGACCCGCTGAAGCTGGAGCGCGGCGATGTGGAGGCGGGCCGCAAAGACGCCCCGCACCGTATCCAGGCGCAGATGACCGTTGGCGGTCAGGACCACATGTATCTGGAAAGCCACATCGCCTTTGCCATTCCCGGCGAAGACGAGGATGTCACCGTGCATTGCTCCACCCAGCACCCGAGCGAGGCGCAGCATATGGTGGCGCATGTTCTTGGCGTGGCGAACAACGCGGTCACGGTCAACGTGCGCCGGATGGGCGGCGGCTTTGGCGGCAAGGAAAGCCAGATGAACCTGTTCTGCGCGGTGGCTGCCATTGCCGCGAAGAAGCACAACCGGCCCGTGAAGATCCGCCCGGACCGCGATCAGGACATGACAGCCACCGGCAAACGCCATGATTTTGTAATCGACTATGACGTGGCCTTTGACGGCGAGGGCCGCATCCAGGCGGTCGAGGGCGGCTTTGCCGCGCGCTGCGGCTATTCCTCGGACCTGTCAGGGCCGGTCACCGACCGGGCGCTGTTCCATGCGGATAACGCTTATTTCTACCCGAACGTGCTGCTGAAAAGCCGGCCGATGAAGACCAACACCGTCTCCAACACCGCCTTCCGCGGCTTTGGCGGCCCGCAGGGTGTGGTCGCGGCGGAGCGGATGATCGAGGAGATCGCCTATGCCCTGGGCAAGGACCCGCTGGATGTGCGCAAGGCCAATTTCTATGGCGAAGAGGGCCGCGACCTGACGCCCTATCATCAGAAGGTGGAGGACAATATCCTCGACCGGCTGATTGGGGAGCTTGAAGAGAACGCTGAGTACCGCAAGCGCCGGGAAGAGATCATCGCCTTCAACAAAGAGTCGAAGATCATCAAGAAGGGCATTGCCCTGACCCCGGTTAAATTCGGCATCTCCTTTACCGCGACCTGGTACAATCAGGCTGGGTCGCTGATCCATGTCTATAACGACGGCTCGATCCACCTGAACCACGGCGGCACCGAGATGGGGCAGGGCCTCAACACCAAGGTGGCGCAGGTGGTGGCCGATGCCTTCCAGGTGGATTTCGAGCGTATCAAGATCACCAAGACCACGACGGAGAAGGTGCCGAACACCTCGGCCACCGCGGCCTCGTCCGGGTCGGACCTCAATGGCATGGCGGCACTGGATGCGGCGGAGCAGATCATTGCCCGGCTGACCAAATTCGCGGCGGAGAAGTACGAGGTCTCTGAGGCGGAAGTCGAATTCCTGCCCAACCGTGTGCGAGTCGGGGGCGAGGTAATTCCTTTCGACACACTGGTGAAACAGGCCTATATGGCGCGCGTCCACCTGTCCGCAGCGGGCTTCTACAAGACGCCGGAAATCCACTGGGACCGCGCGGCAGGCAAGGGCCAGCCCTTCTTCTACTACGCCTATGGCGCGTCCTGCTCGGAAGTCTCTGTCGACACGCTGACCGGTGAGTACCGGGTGGAGCGCACCGACATCCTGCATGACGTGGGCCGCTCGCTGAACCCGGTCCTGGACAAGGGCCAGGTTGAGGGCGCGTTCATCCAGGGCATGGGGTGGCTCACCACCGAGGAGCTGTGGTGGGACGGCGAGGGCCGCCTTCGCACCCATGCGCCCTCGACCTACAAGATCCCGCTGGCCTCTGACCGGCCGCGCATCTTCAACACGCAGTTGGCCGAATGGTCGGTGAACAAGAAGCGCACCATCAAGCGGTCCAAGGCCGTGGGCGAGCCGCCCTTCATGCTGGGCATCTCGGTGTTTGAGGCGCTGTCGATGGCTGTTGCCAGCACCGCGGATTACAAGGTCTGCCCCCGTCTGGATGCGCCGGCCACGCCGGAGCGCGTGCTGATGGCGATCGAAACCCTCAAAGGGCAGGGCTGACCCATGGCCCGCCGCCTCTCCCTCCAGGACTTTCTGGCCAGCCACAGCCGTGTGGTGCAGGTCGCGCTGACCCGCGTTCGCGGATCCTCCCCGCGCGAAGCCGGCACCTGCATGTTTGTGGCGGCAGAAGGCCTGTGGGGCACCATTGGCGGCGGCCAGCTGGAATACATCGCCATTGATCACGCCCGGCGGATGCTGAAGCAGGGTGTAATCAGCGACACGCTGGACGTGCCGCTGGGGCCGGAGATCGGCCAGTGCTGCGGCGGCCGGGTGGAGATGTCGCTGGCGCAGATGCGCCAGGCCGGCCGCGAGGACGCCATTGCCGCGCAGCAGGCCGAGGAACAGGCGCTGCCGCATGTCTATGTGATGGGCGCGGGCCACGTGGGCCGCGCCCTGGCGGATCTGTTCCAGCATATGCCGGTGCGCTGCATCCTGATCGACCAGCGCGCCGAAGAGCTGGCCTTGTGCCACGCGGATGTGGAGATCCGCCAAAGTGCAATTCCCGAGATCGACATAGCCACCGCCCCTGCAGGCAGTGCGTTCATCGTTCTCACCCATGATCATGCGCTCGACTTCCTGTTGGCTTCCGCTGCCTTGCAGCGCGGCGATGCGGGCTATGTCGGGCTGATCGGATCGGCCACCAAGCGGGAGAAATTCCGCCGCTGGTGCCGGGACCATTGCGACGGTCTGGGAACGGACCGTCTCATCTGCCCCATCGGGGCAAGCGGTAGCCGCGACAAGCGGCCCAGCGTCATCGCGGCCTTTGTGGCAGCGGAAGTGATTGCTGATCTGACCTATGAACCTGCCGCGTCCGCTCCAGCACGGAGCATTGACCTGCCCGAACCGGGCAGCCAACCGGACGCAGAGGGAGACACGGCTGGAGCAAACAGCCGGTAAGGACTGCGTCCTCTGATAGGAGGAGGCCGCCATGACCACAGGGCGGAGCTATACGTACAAACTGTTCGCGCGGAATGACTTCAGTGCATTCTGGGCGCTGTTCACAGACAACCTGATCAACCTGATCGTGCTTTCCGGCATCTGTCAGTTTGTCTTCAACATGCCTGCCGATATCGTGTTCGGCCGCATCGTGCCCGGCGCCGCAGTGGCGATTCTGGCCGGTATTGCGGTCTACACCTGGATGGCCAAGCATATCGCCGAGAAAGAGGGGCGCGACGTGACCGCGCTGCCCTATGGCATCTCGACCCCGGTGATGTTCGTCTATCTGTTCGGCGTGATCGGGCCGATCTACTGGTCCACCAATGACGCGATGCTGGCCTGGCAGGTGGGCATCGGCGCGGGCTTCATGGGCGGTATCGTCGCCGCGATGGGCGCGATCGTCGGCCCCTGGCTGAAGCGGGTGACCCCGCGCGCCGGTATGCTGGGCACGCTGTGCGGTATTGCGCTGGTGTTCATCGGCACCGTGCCGCTGGCGACGATTTTTGAGGATCCGTTCATCGGCTTTGCCTCGATGATCATCATCCTGTGGGGCCTGGTGGGCCGCCACCGGCTGCCGTTCAACATTCCGGCAGGCCTTCTGGCGCTGATCGTGGGTACCGTTGTGGCGCTTGGCATGGGCAAGGCTTCGGTCTCGTTCGATGGCGTCGGTGTCTATCTGCCGATCCCCTACTTTGGCGATCTGATTGCCGGTATCCAGCATCTGTTTGCCAACCCGGAGCTGTTCCTGGTCCTGGTGCCGGTGCAGATCTACAACTTCATCGAAACCATGAACAACGTTGAAAGCGCCGAAGCTGCGGGCGACCATTACCCGGTCGGCGTCTGCCAGGTGACTGATGGCGTCGGCACCATGATCGGTGCGGTCTTCGGCTCTCCCTTCCCGACCACCGCCTACATCGGCCACCCGGCCTATAAGCGGATGGGCGCGCGTTCGGGCTATATCATTGGCGTTGGCCTGGTGATCCCCTTCGCCGCCTTCTTTGGCCTCCTGGCGTTCCTCAACAACCTGATCCCCGTGGCCGCTGCCGCGCCGGTGCTGGTGTTTGTGGCGCTGAGCCTGGTGACCAATACCGCGCATTCGGTGAAGACCGACCATATCGCCGCTGTGACCATTGCGATGATGCCGCATGTCTCCGCCTTCCTGGTGGTGAAATGGGGCGCGCTGGCGGGCGCATTGGGCGCATTGGGTGCCACCGGCATGGCCCAGCTGGGCGATCCGGAGCTGACAGCGGCGCTGCTGCAGCAGGGCGCGCACTATGAGGGCCATCTGGCGCTGAGTCAGGGTGCGATCCTGACCGGGCTGATCTGGGGCGCCATCGTGGCCAGCGTGATCGACGGCGACTTCCGCAACGCGGGCGGCTTTGCCCTGGCGGCGGCAGCCATGGCGCTGGTGGGCGTGATCCACTCTGCCAGCCTGCATTGGCCGGAGTTCAGCGGCATCGCGCTTGGCTACCTGATCGCGGCCGGCTTCCTGTTCATCTACCCGATCTTCCACAAGGCGGATGAGCATGAGGAAACCGAAGAGGACGCTGCCAAGCCCCACGTGCCGCATCTGCCGGCAGGCGAGTAAAGCCAAAACCACTCACGAACCAGGGCAGGGGGCGGTGGTCCGCCCCTTGCCAGTGAACAAGGACATAAAGAGACATGACATCGAAACAGACGCTGCTGCGCGGGCGGGTGCTGAGCTTCACCGCCGAGCCGCAAGACCCCCAGGACACCAGCGCCTATGAGTTCATCGAGGACGGCGCGCTGCTGGTCGCGGACGGCATGATCCTGGCCAAGGGCAGCTATGACAGCGTCTCGGCGCAGGCGGCCGGGGCCGAGGTGATCGACCACCGCCCGAACATCCTGATGGCCGGCTTCATCGACACCCATCTGCATTTCCCGCAGGTTCAGGTGATCGCCTCCTGGGGCTCGCAGCTGCTGGAGTGGCTGAACAACTATACCTTCCCCGAGGAGGTCCGTTTTGCCGACGCGGGCCACAGCGCCGGGATGGCCGAGCATTTCTTTGACCTTCTGACCAGCCACGGCACCACCACCGCGGTGGCCTATTGTTCGGTCCACAAGACCTCGGCCGAGGCCTATTTTGAGGAGGCCGCCCGCCGCAACATGCGGATGATCGGCGGCAAGGTGCTGATGGACCGCAACGCGCCCGAGGGCCTTTTGGACACACCTGTCAGCGGCTATGACGACACCAAGGAGCTGATTGCGAAATACCACGGCAAGGGCCGCGGCATGTATGCCGTGACGCCGCGCTTCGCCATCACCTCGACCCCGGATCAGATGGAAATAGCGGGGGCCTTGGTGAAGGAACACCCGGAGTGCTACGTCCAGACCCACCTGTCGGAAAACCACGACGAGATCGCCTTTACCGCCGAGCTTTACCCGCAGGCGCAGGATTATCTGGATGTCTACCAGTCCTATGGGCTGCTGACCGAGAAGATGCTGCTGGGCCACTCAATCCACCTTCAGCCGCGCGAGATTGACGCGCTGGCCGAGACCAAGGCCAAGCCGGTGTTCTGCCCGACCTCCAACCTGTTCCTGGGCAGCGGATTGTTTGACGATGCCGGCCTGCGCAGCCGCGGCATCACCAATGCGATTGCCACCGATATTGGCGCCGGCACCAGCTATTCGATGCTGCAGACCCTGAACGAGGGCTACAAGGTGCTGCAATTGCAAAACCAGAAGCTGCACCCCTTGCGCGCTTTCCACTGGATCACCCGCGGCAATGCTGTGGCGCTGGGGCTGGAGGATAAGATCGGCACGCTGGAGGCTGGAACCGAGGCCGATATCGTGGTGCTGGACTCCCGCGCCACCCACGCGATGGACCTGCGAATGCAACGCGCCGAAACCCTGTCTGAAGAGCTGTTCATCCTGCAGACACTGGGCGACGACCGTTCCATCGCGCAGACCTATGCCGCAGGCCGGCCTATGAAACCGGCGGCATAGGAACGGAGTGCCGTTTTCCGGCGCGGAAAACGGCTATGAAAAATTCAATTTTTCATGGCCGGAATTCTTGCAGAATTCCGGTTCCGCCCGCCTGTGAAGCTGTGCCCCCCCAAAAAAAGACCGGCCCAGGGGCCGGTCAATTGCGCCAGACAGAGGAGACCCGGCGGGGGAGTGAAACCTTCAGGCTTTGAACTGGATCGGGTCTGAGTTGTAGACCTCTTCCAGGATGATCTCGACCAGGTCGAACTGCGTGTGCAGGTTGACGTCCTCGAAATAGATGTGGCTTGGCCAGGCCTGGCTGACGTGGTTGTCCTCGGGCAGGTCCACATTCGCGCAGACATTGCGGATCGCCGCCACATGCGACCGCGCCATTTCGCGGGTTTCGGCCTTGGTGGCCTCCAGATCCTCGATGCTGTTGCGGTCGATCTGCGGCGAGCCGATGCCCGAGGTCAGCGGCATGTTGCGTTTGATCGCCTGGTCCTCATAGAACGAGATATCGACGTTGTCCGCGGCCAGCCGCATGATGAAGACCGGGTTGGCGCTGACCTTGGCGTCGGTCAGCTCCAGCAGCGCCGGGTTTTCCGATGGCGCCAGCTCGGGCGCGGCCGCGGCCGCCGTCTCGGTGCCGCCGCGGCGGCGGGAGCGGCGGTCTTTCTTTTTGGCCAGCGCCACGTGGTCGCCGCGATAGTTGTTGTCGAACACACGGTCCGCATAAGGCTTGTCCCGCAGCATGTGGCGGATCGAGCGGATCGACATGTTCTTGCAGTTTTCCGGGCCGATGAAGAAGGGCGAGCCGGAAGCATCCGACAGCTCGATCCAGCCGTTCGGGAAGGTGGCAATGTGATGGTCCATCCAGGGGCCCAGCACCGTGTCGCCCAGGTGGTCGAGCAGCGCGTTCACCTTGTCAGGGTCGTTCACCACATCGCCCAAGAGCGGCTCCTGCCCATAGATATCGGCGGCGAGGCTGTAGGGCGCAGTGATCTGCAAGAGCGGCGGCAGGCCGGTCAATTCCTCATGCACCCGCAGGATCTTGGTGATCGCCAGGGGCACGCCGGTGGTGAAATCCGGGGTCTTGAGGTTGCGCCAGTTGTCCTTGTTGATCAGCATGTCGTCGGGGTCGGCGCCCGGCGGGTATTTGTCCGGGTACATCATAGTCTGGCCCAGCGGCTCGCAGGACCAGGCATAGAGCGCCCAGGTGATGTAGAATTTATTCACCCCCAGCAGGCGGCTGACCGCAAGGTTGGCGCGGACATAGCGGTAGGGGTCCTCGTGATAATACTCGCGGGTTTCGATACCGTAGAGATCATTCAGCACCGCCAGCGCCAGCATGTGGACCGAGGCCACGCTGTTGACGCGACCCGGGTCGGCCTTTTGCCCGAAATTGGCGTCGAAGTCGCCGGCGATGGCGGCGTCGAACACCCGTGTCATTTCTGCCTTGGCTTCAGCGTCGCCCGCCTGCCAGGCGCGCAAAAGGTCCAGCCCTTTGGGGAATGCGTAATCTTCAATTCTGGTCATGGATCGGCCTCGAACCTTGGTGAACCCGTGGCGCGCGGAACGCGCCGGTTGGGAATAAGGCTATCCAAGAGTGGGCACATCAACTATACCCGCTATTGATCCAATCATAGACCCACTTTGAGCCATGCCCAAATCCCCCGGCGGTGCGCTGCTGCAAGGTTTCACAATTGAACGCGACTCTTCGGTGCCGATTTACCGGCAGCTGGATGCCTCGCTGCGGCGGCTGATCCTGGACGGGTCGCTGGCGCCGGGGCAAAAGCTGCCCTCGACCCGCGAGCTGGCGCAGGAGCTGGGGATTTCGCGGATCACGGTGAAGAACGTCTATGAACAGATCATTGCCGAGGGTTATGCCCAGGCGAAAACCGGGGCGGGGACCTTTGTGGCGGACGGGCTGGACACCGAGGCGTTTCCGCAGGTCCGCACGCCGCGGCGTCGGGACAAGCCGCCGGGGATCGAGATCTCAGACCGGGCGCGGACCATTGCCGCGTCAAAATCGGTGGCGCGCTATGGCGAGACGGCACCGTTCCGCCCCGGCGTGCCGGCGCTGGATCAGTTTCCGGTGAAGCTGTGGAACAAATACATGGCCGAGGCGATGGCCCGCGATGCGCGCCGCAGCCTCAGCTACGGGCAGGTCAACGGCAATGCGGCCTTGCGTGAGGCGATTGCCCGCCATCTGGCCGATGCGCGCGGCATGAAGGTGGATGCGGAGCGGGTGATCGTCACCTCCGGCGCGCAGCAGGCCTTTGTGCTGATTGCTTTTGTGCTGCTGAACCAAGGAGATACGGTCTGGTACGAGAACCCGGGCCATATCGCCGGCCGCGACGTGATGCAGATCATGGGTGCCAATGTGGCGCCGGTGCCAGTGGATGGCGAGGGACTGGATCTGGACCATGCAATCGGCCGGCACGCCAAGCCGGCCTTGATCTTCACCACGCCGTCGCACCAGCAGCCGCTGGGCACCACCATGAGCCTGGGGCGGCGGCTGGCGCTGCTGAATTACGCGCAGGAAAACAACGCCTGGATCATCGAGGACGACTACGACAGCGAGTTCCGTTACCGCGGCCGGCCGCTGCCCGCACTCAGCGCCTTGGACAGCGCGCGGCGGGTGTTTTATGTCGGCACGTTCTCCAAGTCGATGTTTGCGGCGATGCGGCTGGGCTATGTGGTGGTGCCGCCGGAATTCACCGAGACCTTTGCCACCGCGCGCAACCTGCTGGGGCAGAACTCCTCCGCCGTGGTGGAGGAAGCAATGGCGCGGTTCATGGAGGACGGGCGGTTCACCGAGCATATCCGCAAGATGCGCCGGCTGTACCGGACCCGGCGGGATGTGCTGTTTGAGAGCCTGGCACGCGACTGCGGCGAATTCCTGGCGCCGCAGCGCACTGATGCCGGGATGCATATGGTGGCCTGGCTAAAGGCGGGGATCGGCGATCAGGCCGCGCATGAGGCGCTGCTGGAGGCGGGCATCGACTCGCTGCCGATCTCGGTCTACTGCATTGAGCCGTTGGGCCGTGCCGCGCTGGTGCTGGGGTTCTCCGGTGTGGATGAGCGGATCATTCCGCGGCTTGTGAAACGGCTGGCTGGGGTCTTGGAAGGTCTGGCAACCAGAGACTAAAGACAGAAGGCCACCTCAGCCTTCAGGCCCGGCTCTGCATCTATGAGAGTCAGCTCAGCACCATGCAATTCTGCAATTGCGGCAACCAGGCTCAGGCCAAGCCCGCTGCCCGGGGTCGTGCGGCTCTGTTCCAGGCGGTAGAGGCGGCGCAGCACGTTCTGATGCTCACCTTGCGGGATGCCGGGGCCATGGTCGCGCACAGACAGGATGGCCGAGCCGCCTTCCTGGCGCACTGCCACCCCAATGGCGGTGCCGGGCGGGGTGTGGCGCAGGGCGTTTTCAATCAGATTGGCCAGAAGCTGCCCGAGCAGGCCGCGGTCGCCGGAAACGATTGCCGCCTCTTCAGGCAGGTTCAGAGTGAGCTCGCGGCCTTCTTCCTCCGCTGCGGGCTCATAGATTTCGGTAAAGGTCGCGGCAATCTCTTTCAGATCCACGGGTTCGAACCGGGACCTGGGCGAGCCGCCCTCCAGTTGTGCGATCTGCAGAAGCGACTGAAAGATGCGGGTCATGCCGCGGGTTTCTTCCAGCGCCTGATCCGCCATCAGCTGTGCATCCTGCGGCAGGCCGGGCATCTCCTGCAAGCGGGCAAGCTGCACCGCAACCCGCTGGATCGGGGTCTTCAGGTCATGGGCGATATCTGCAGAAACCTGCCGCAGCGCTTCGGTGGACTGCTGCTGCGCCTGCGCCATGCGGTTCACCCTGCGGCTGATGCGGGCAAGATCCCCTTGCCGCTGCTGCGATTGCGGCACCCTGGCGCTGAGATCACCCGAAGTCAGAGCGGACAAAGCCTGCTCAATTCCTGCCAGCGCCCGGGCCGACCGGCGCGCCAGCAGAACGCCGCCCAGCACGGCAATGACGATGGCCGGCAGCAGCCCGAAGAGAACCACCCGCAGATATGTCTGGCGCAGGTCGTCCAGCGGCTTGGCGCTTTGTGCCACTGTCAGCAGCCCGCCGTGGATATAGTCGCTGAGTGAAATGAAGCGGCCGGTGATTTCAACCGGCTGCTGCCCCAGTACCACAACCCGGAAACCTGTTTGCTGCTGCATGATGGCAGCATTGCCCGCAACAACGCGCCCGCCCGGGCGGCGGTAGCTCAGCAGGCGGCGCTGCGGGTCAGTCTCGGCGGTTTCCGCATTCACAAGCGCTGCCAGCGCTGCGGCGGAAGGCGTCGCGCGAAAGCCCGCCATGTCCTGGGTCAGGCTTTCCTCGATCGCCTGCCGCTGCGCCCCATGCGCCACGTAATAAGTAATGCCGAGACTGAGCGAGCTGGCAGCCGCGAACAGCAGCGACAGCCACAGCGACTGCCGCACTGGCGAGGAGCGCAGCAGCGCCCGCACGCGGGTCTTCAGGTCATTCGGCAATCCGGTACCCCGCTCCGCGCACGGTTTCGATCAAACCTCCGGAGAAAGGCTTGTCCACCTTGGCCCGCAGCCGGGAGATATGCGTCTCTACCACATTTGTCTGCGGATCAAAGCTGATGTCCCACACGGCTTCCAGCAGCATGGTACGGGTCTGAACCCGGCCTTTGCGGCGCAGCAAATGCTCCAGCAGCCGGAACTCCCGCGGCAGCAGGTCAATTTCCTGGCCATCGCGGGTGACCCTGCGGCGGATCAAGTCCATTTCCAGCCCGCCCGCGCGCAGCACCGTTTCCTGCGTTTGAAGACCGGGGCGCCGGGCCAGTGCCGCCACCCGGGCAGACAATTCGCCAAAGGCAAAAGGTTTGACGAGATAATCATCTGCACCCGCTTCCAGCCCCTCGATGCGGTCGTTCACCCCGCTCAGCGCCGTCAGCATGATGGCAGGGGTCCGCACCCCGGCGCCGCGCAGGGTCTTGATCAGGCTCAGCCCGTCGAGGCTTGGCAGCATCCGGTCGACGACCAGCACGTCGTAATCAGCGGCGGTTGCCTGCAGCAGCCCGTCGCGGCCATCGGTGACAAGATCGGCCGTGTGGCCTTCCTCGCGCAGTCCCGCAGCCACGTAAGGACCGGTGGTGGCGTCGTCTTCTATCACCAGGATCTTCACGGTTTCCCTCGCTTTGCTGCCTGCCTGAATTACACGGGAATGAACCCGGGCACACATTACAGATCTGTATAGAACGCGTCAGGACATTGAAATCCGGGCCTGCCATTTGCCTTGCATCACTTCGAACGCAAGGAAATGAAGATGCCCGGAACCCACGCTCCCAAACGGTTGGCCTTTGCCCTCACCGCCGCTGCCTCGGCAGCTGCCATGTTCCCCCTGGCCCCTGCGCCTGCGCTGGCGGTGCCCGCCGGCGGCTATGCCGATCTGGTCGAGGCCATTTCACCGGCCGTTGTCTTTGTCGAGGTTACCGGCAAGGCGCAGCCTGCTGCCGGCCGCCAAGCCATGCCGAACGACAAGTTCATGGAAGAATTCATGCGCCGTTTTGGCGGGCGCATCCCCCAGTTTGATCATGACCGCCCGGTCAAGGGCGCAGGCTCTGGTTTTGTGATTGCCGAGGACGGGCTGATCGTCACCAACCACCATGTGATCGACGATGCGCAGACCGTCTCGGTCACCCTGGCCGACGGCAGCAAGCATGAGGCCACCGTGATCGGTGCCGACCCGCTGACCGATATAGCGCTGCTGAGGATTGAGGCGGACGCGCCGCTGACCGCAGTTGAATTCGGCTCCTCCGGCGCATTGAGGGTGGGCGACGAGGTGCTTGCCATGGGCAGCCCCTTTGGCCTGGCAGGCACTGTGACCTCCGGCATCGTCTCGGCCACCTCGCGCAATATCAACTCAGGCCCCTTTGACGACTTCATCCAGACCGACGCGGCGATCAACAAGGGCAATTCCGGCGGACCCCTGTTCAATGCCGAGGGCGAGGTCGTCGGCGTCAACACCATGATCTACTCGCCAGGCGGCGGCTCAGTCGGGATCGGTTTCGCGGTGCCCTCCGACATGGTGCAGAAAATCGTCGCCGACCTGGAAGACGACGGCGAGATTGCCCGCGGCTGGCTGGGTGTGCAGATCAAGCCGCTGTCGGAAGACGCGGCCAACGTGCTGGGCCGGGACGCGGGCAAGGGTGTGGTGATCGAAAGTGTTGTTGCAGACAGCCCGGCGGCGGAAGCAGGGCTGAAACCAGGCGATGTCGTGCTGCGCTTCGGCGGCAAGGAAATCGCTGAGATGCGGGATCTTACGGCCGCCGTTGCGGTGACCGCGCCGGGAGAGCTGTCACAGATCGAAGTCCTGCGAAAAGGCAAGGAACTGAGCCTGAACGCAGAGCTGGGCGACCGGTCCGGCCAGGACGCCTGACCGCCGCACACCAGAAAATCCCAGCCTGGTTTCAGGCCGGGATTGGGACGGCCAAGGCTCTTCCCCTCCAGCGGGTGCGGAGTGTCCCCGCCGGGCCTTGGCCGGACCAGATACCATTCAAGGGGAGAAACCTGCGCGCGCGCATCTTTCCCCTTGGACCGGGCGGGAGCCGGCGGCATTGCACTCCAGAACAGCGCCATACCGCATGTGCCAGGCTTCAGAATCTTTGCGTTCTTGTCCTGCGCCTTTTGTCTGACAGCTGTGCCGGCACGCTACCGAACAGCCTTGACCGCAGCGGTCACGATATCCAGCGCCCGGGTCAGGTCAGCCCGCGAAATCGTCAGCGGCGGTGACAGGGTCAGGACATTGCCCTGGCTGATCTTGAAGCTGAGGCCCGCGTCCAGGCAAGCATAGTATATCTGTTCAGCGCGCTGGTGTGCCTCTGACCGGTCTTCACTGCCGCCCGTAATCTCGACCCCGAACATAAGACCGCGGCCCCGGATATCAGCAACCGCCGGCACACCAGCCAGCTGTTCCCGCAGCCTGGCCACGGCATAGCTGCCAAGTTCCGCCGCGCGCTCCACCAGCCCCTCTTCTTCAATGATTTGAAGCGTCGTCAAGGCTGCGCGGGCGGTGACCGGGTTTTTCTCATGCGTGTAATGGCCGATGGCAAAATCCCCGCACACATCCAGATCGCGCCGCGCCACACAGGCAGCGATGGGCAGGATGCCGCCGCCCAGCGATTTGCCCAGCGTCACCATGTCCGGCACGATCCCGTCATGCTGGAAGGAGAACATCTGCCCGGTCTTGCCCAGCCCGGTGGGGATTTCATCCAGGATCAAGAGCACACCATGGCGGTCGCAAATCTCGCGCACCGACTTCCAGAACCCCGGCGGCGGCACATTCGGGACCGCCCGCATCGCTTCAGCAATGAAGGCGCAATAGTCGCCGTCGCGCCCCAGAACATAGTCGATCATCCGCGCGCAAGCCTCGGCGCTGGCTTCCAGCGACTTGCGGCCATAAGCGCAGTCCGAGTGGCTGAACGGCGCCACATGCTCGGTTCCCGGCAGCAAGGGGCCTGCGATATGGCTGCGGAAGGTGGCCTCCCCCCCGACCGAGGCAGCGCCAAAGCCCGCGCCGTGAAACGCATCCCAGAAGCTGAGGGTCTTGAACCGCCCGGTGGCGGCGCGGGCGATTTTCAGCGCCACCTCATTGGCGTCGGAGCCGCCGGTGGTGAAAAGAGTCTTGCCCAGATCGCCGGGAGTGATCGCCGCCAGTTTCTCGGCCAGTTCCACCGCTGGTTCATTTGTAAACCGGCGCGGCGCAAACGGCAGGTCATCCAGCTGCTGCTTGATGGCCGCGACCAGCCTGGGGTGGCCATAGCCCAGGTGATGCACCGAATTGCCGTGGAAATCCATGAAGCGGCGGCCGTCCCTATCCTCAATCCAGATGCCTTCGGCCTTGGCAATGGTGCTGACGCAGGGGCTGGACAGGCTCTGATGCAGGAAGACCCCCGCGTCCCGCTCCAGCAGCGGCGCGGAATTGGGGCCGATGGATTTTTTCAGCCAGGCCTTGCGGGCCTCCGAGGTGTTGGATTCACCTTCCGTATGGACAAGCATGTGCCGCCTCCGTTCGAGGGGGTTAAAAGGGAAACGTCAAAAGGGCCGGGGCCGGGCGGAGCTGTCCCCCCTGTGGCGTGTTTTACTCCGGCCAGGGGAGGGAGTATGTCTTGACGTTTGTGAAGAATTTCATGGCCTCGATGACGCCTTCCTT
>NZ_JBSWYB010000014.1:0-110356 GCF_056160905.1 Leisingera sp. ABD4_442
CTGGGGGTGCCCGCGCGCTTCACCGAACGACCGTATCACGCCAACCCCTATCTCATGCTCAATCCCCTTCGCTCTCCCCCCCCCCCCCCCCCCCCCCCGCCCTCTGGCGATTTGCGAAGCAAAGCGCAAAACCTCGGGCACACGCAAATTTGCGTGCCTGGAAAGGATTAAAATTCCACGCCCTTCTGCGCCTTCACCCCGGCGCGGAACGGGTGTTTGATCTGGCCCATCTCGGTCACCAGATCGGCGATCTCGATCAGCTCCTCCTTGGCGTTGCGCCCCGTCAGCACCACATGGGTCATCGGCGGTTTCTGCTCCACCAGGAACTCCAGCACCTCCTCAAGGTCCAGATATTCATAGCGCAGCGCGATGTTGATCTCATCCAGCAGCACCATGGTGTTGCGCTCGTCCAGGATCATCTCCTTGGCCTTCTCCCAGCCCTTCTGGGCGGCAGCGATATCACGCGCCTTGTCCTGGGTCTCCCAGGTAAAGCCCTCGCCCATCGCGTAGAACTGGCAGAGATCGCTGAAGTTCTCCTCGATCAGAGTGCGTTCGCCGGTCTGCCAGGCGCCCTTGATGAACTGCACCACCGCAGACGGCATCCCATGGGCAATGCAGCGCATGATCATGCCAAAGCCCGATGAGGATTTTCCTTTGCCCGGCCCGGTGTGGACGATGATCAGTCCCTTCTCGCCCTCCTTGGTCTTCATCATCCGGTCGCGCGCGGCCTTCTTCTTAGCCATCTTCGAGGCGTGACGGGCGGCTTCTTCTTCTGAAATGCCGGTTTCAGACTTTTCGCTCATAGGGGCTCTCCAGCTGTTTGACCCCATGTCTTGACAAAGAAGCCCGCCATAGCGCAAGGGGGTTCCGCTGGTTCCTGTGAAAACAGGCGAAGAGGGAATGTGAAGGCCTGCTCAGGCTGAAGCACAGCCGCCCCCGCGACCGTGACCGGATGAGGCCGCCATGCCACTGGGAGATATCCCGGGAAGGCAGGATGGCCGGCAAGGCGAACGCCTTGGCATCCGCAAGCCGGGAGACCTGCCAGCGACGACGAGATCAACGGGCAGACGGGGTGTTCTGCAACCGGGTGAGGGGCTGGCACGACACTGCCCCTTTCTGGCCATCCCGCACGCCCTGCCGCGACAGGAGACGCGCTGATGGCTGACGATATGGCAGGCAAGACTGCCAGCACCCAGGGACCGGTCACGCTGACCGTTTGCCTCACCTGCCGCCGCGAGGGCGCCGATCCCGAGGCCGCACGCCCCGGCGCCATCCTGCACGCAGCGCTGGAAGAGGCCGGAATGCCCGAAGGCGTCCGTTTGCGGGGCGTGGAATGCCTGTCCTCCTGCAAACGCGGCTGCGCTGTTGCGCTGGTCGGCGGCGAAGAACGCTGGACCTATGTCTATGGCGACCTGGACCCAGACCAGCATGTCCCCGAGATCCTGGAAGGCGCAGCCGCCTATGCCGCCACCGCTGACGGCGTCGTGCCCTGGCGCGAGCGCCCGCAGACCTTCCGCAAGCAATCCGTTGCCCGCATCCCGCCGGCCAAGTTCTTCTCCCAGGAGTAAACATGAGCGACCTCAATAAGATCCCCGTCACCGTCATCACCGGCTTCCTCGGTGCAGGCAAGACCACCCTGATCCGCCACCTGATGCAGAACCCGCAGGGCAAGCGCCTGGCGGTTGTGGTGAACGAGTTCGGCACCGCCGGTGTCGACGGCGACATCCTGAAATCCTGCGCCGATGACAATTGCCCGGCCGAAAACATCATGGAGCTGGCAAACGGCTGCATCTGCTGCACCGTGGCCGATGACTTCATCCCCACCATCGAGCAGCTGATGGACCTGCCGGAAAAGCCGGATCACATCGTGATCGAAACCTCCGGCCTGGCCCTGCCCAAACCGCTGCTGAAAGCGTTTGACTGGCCCGCGATCCGCTCGCGCATCACCGTTGACGGCGTGATTGCGCTGGCCGATGCAGAGGCCGTTGCCAAAGGCCAGTTCGCCCCCGATCTGGACGCGGTTGCCGCCCAGCGCGAAGCAGATGAGAGCCTGGACCACGAAACTCCGCTCAGCGAAGTCTTCGAAGACCAGGTCTCCTGCGCCGACATCGTGCTTCTGTCCAAGGCCGACCTGGCCGGCGACGAAGGCGTCGAGAAGGCCCGCGCCGTGATCGAGGCCGAGGCGCCGCGCAAGCTGCCGATCCTGCCGATGAGCGAAGGCGTCATCGACCCGCGCATCATCCTAGGGCTCGAGGCGGCTGCCGAGGACGATCTGGACGCCCGCCCCAGCCACCACGACGGCCATCACGACCACGAGCATGACGATTTTGAAAGCATCGTTGTCGAAATGGGCGAAGTCTCCGATCCGGAAGCGCTGCAAAATGCCATCGTGAAACTCGCCCGCGAGCGCAATATCCTGCGCGTCAAAGGCTATGTCGCGGTGGAGGGGAAACCGATGCGGATGCTTGTGCAGGCCGTGGGCGAGCGCCTGCGTGCCCAATACGACCAGCCCTGGGGCGCGCAGCCGCGCAAGACCGCCCTGGTGGTCATCGCCGAGCATGACGACATCGACGAACAGGCCATCCGCGCCGAGCTGGGGGCCTGAAGCATGCTCTTGACCCGCAATTTTCATGAGCGGAAAGGATCGCGCCCGTCCCGGGGTGGGCGCAATCGCGCCCGCCCATGGGGGCGGGTCGGGCGCGATCCGGGGCTTGCGCCCCGGGACTCCATTTTGCTGGCCGGGAAAGGCAGAAACTGATGCACGTCGTCTTCCGCGAAAGCCACGGCCTTGACGAGACCGATACCCCGCAGGACCTTGGGCAGACGCCTGCGGACCTTGTGGTGCTGTCGTTTTCCGACAGCGACCTCGGCGCCTTTGCGGCGGGCTGGCACCGCGCGGGCGGCAAGTTGCCCAGCTTGCGCCTCGCCAACTTGGTGGCGCTCAAGCACCCGCTGTCGGTCGACGTGTATGCAGAACAGACACTGGAGGGCGCCAAGGGCGTCCTCGTCCGCCTGATCGGCGGCGAAAGCTACTGGTCCTACGGCCTCGCCACCCTGCAGGACCTCGCCCGCCGCAAGGGTATTGCGCTGGCGATCCTGCCCGCTGACGGGCGCGAAGATGCGCGGCTTGATGAGCTGTCCACCCTGCCCGTCTCCACTCTGCGCCGCCTGCAATCCCTGTGCGACGCCGGCGGTGCGGTTGCGGCCCAGGCAGCACTTGCCCAGCTGTCGCTGGCTGCAGGGCTTTACGCCGGCCCCGTCCTCGGCCTCAAGACGACACCGGAACACGGCTTCTACGACCCGGCCAAGGGCGTGCTCGCCGACCTGCCGCCGCAGGACAAACCGCTGGTGCTGGTGAGCTTCTACCGCTCCTACCTCACCGCCGCCGACACCGCCCCGGTGGATGCGCTGATCGCGGAACTGCGCGCCCGCGGCTATGCCGCTTATGGCGCCTTTGCCGCCAGCCTCAAGGCGCCTTCTGCCGCGGACTGGCTGCGCAAGAAACTCCCACAGCTGGCCCCCGCCGCCATCATCAACGCCACCGCCTTTTCAGCGCAAGGAACAGACGGCAGCGCCTCGCCGCTCTCCGCCACCGGCTGCCCGGTGTTCCAGGTCGCCCTCTCCACCGCCCGCAAGAAGGACTGGGCCGAGGCCGACCGCGGGCTGTCGCCCGCCGACCTCGCCATGCATGTGGTGCTGCCGGAGGTCGACGGACGCATCTTTGCCGGTGTCGTCAGTTTCAAATCGCCAGGCAAGAAAGACCCGGACCTGCAGTATTCCCGCTTTGCTCACCGGGCTGATGCGGACCGCATCAAGGCGGCTGTGGACCGCGTCGAAGGCTGGCTGCGCCTCGCCAAGCTTCCAAATGCAGACAAGCGCCTTGCCCTGATCCTCTCCACCTACCCAGGCCGCGACCACAACCTGGCCCATGCCGTGGGACTGGATGCGCTGGCGTCCTGCGACGAAACCCTGCGCACGCTCTGGGACCAAGGCTATACCGTTGAGCCGCAGGAAAACACCGGCCTGCGGCTGATGGACGAAACGCTAAGCGTCCCGCTCACGGAGTACAAAACTGCTCTCGCCGCCCTGCCGCAAGACCTGCAGAACACTTTGGCTGAGGCCTGGGGAGACCCGGAGGAAGATATTGATTGCCGTGACGGTGCCTTTCACTTCAAGGCCTTGCGTGCAGGCAACGCCCTGATTGCCCTGCAACCCGAACGCGGCGAGGTCAAAACCCGCGTCGACGACTACCACGACCTCGACCGCACCCCGCGCCACGCCTATGTGGCGTTTTACCAGTGGCTACGCGCCCAGACCGACGCGTTGGTCCACATCGGCGCCCACGGCACGCTGGAATGGCTGCCGGGCAAGGCGGTGGCTCTGTCCGGCGCCTGCTGGCCCGAGGTTCTGACCGGCCCCCTCCCGGTTGCCTATCCCTTCATCGTCAACGACCCCGGCGAGGCCGCACAGGCCAAACGCCGCATCGGCGCTGTCACCATCGGCCACCTGCCGCCGCCGCTGGCGCAAACCAACCTGCCCGAAGGCATGTCCCGCCTCGAAAGCCTGCTGGACGAATACTCCACCGCCGACGGCCTCGACCCGGCCCGCCGCGACCGCCTGATCGGCGACATCCGCGCCGAGGCACAGGGCACCGGCGTCGAAGCCGACCTGGGCCTTACCCCTGAAACGTCGCCCGCAGAGGCGATCACCCGCATCGACGCCTTTGTCTGCGACATCAAGGAAAGCCAGTACGGCGAGGGGCTGCACATCTTCGGCTCCGGCCAATGCGGGGCAGAGGAACGCGCCGGGCTGATCGCTGCGCTGGAAGGGAAGATCGTCACGCCCGGCCCCTCCGGCTCGCCGTTCCGCGGCCGCGCTGATGTGATCCCGACCGGGCGCAACCTCTTTACCACCGACCCGCGGGCGGTGCCGTCGCGGGCGGCGCATGCGCAAGGTGTCAAACTGGCTGAAGAGCTGCTGCGCCGCCACCTCCAGGACCACGGCGACTGGCCCAAGGGGCTGGTGATCGACCTCTGGGGCTCCGCCACCATGCGCACCGCGGGCGAGGAATTTGCCATGGCGCTGCACCTCGCGGGGCTGGCGCCCAAGTGGGACGAAGGCTCCGAACGCGTCTCCGGCTTCGACGTGCTGCCGCTCTCCATGCTGAACCGCCCGCGCATCGACGTGACCCTGCGGGTTTCCGGCCTGTTCCGCGACGTCTTCCCGGGCCTCGCCCAGATGTTCGAAAGCGCCGCCACCGCGCTGGCAAACCGCGAAGAGACCCAGGCCGACAACCCCTATCTTACCGAGACACCGCGCGTCTTCGGCCCCAAACCGGGCCAGTACGGCCTGTCGATGAACCCGCATCTGGATGACTACAGCGACGAGGCCCGTGCCGCGGCGGGCGAGGCCTGGCTCAACGCTTCCTCCCACGCCATCGACGCCAAGGGCGCGATCACCGACGCCCGTGAGGCGCTGGAGACCCGCCTGCAAGGCGCCGACAGCTTCGTGCATCTGCAGGACCTGCCGGAAACCGACCTGCTGGTCGCCTCGGACTACGCCGCGCATGAGGCCGGCTTTGCCGCCGCCATGGCCCGCATCGGCCAGACCGCCCCGGCGCTCTACCACATGGACGCCACCCGCCCCGACAAGCCGCAGGCGCGTTCGCTGGGCGAGGAGATTGCCCGCGTCACCCGCGCCCGCGCCGCCAATCCGGACTGGGCCACCTCGATGATGAACCACGGCTTCCGCGGCGCTGCTGAGATCGCCGCCACGCTGGACCACATGGCCGCCTTTGCCCATCTGGCGCAGGTGGTGCAGCCGCATCTCTTTGACCTCTACTTCGAGGCCACCCTGGGCCGCGATGATCTGGTCGATTTCATGGAGCGCGAAAACCCCGAAGCGCTCGCCGCCCTGCGCGACCGCTTCCGGGCGCTGTTCGATGCAGGCCTCTGGAGCACCCGGCGCAATTCGATCATGGCTGAGCTGGAGGGCGCCGCATGAGTGCCGCCGCCGCCCCCAAGGTCTACGGCTGGTGCCCCGGCGCCCTGCGCCCGATGATGTCCGGCGACGGGCTGGTGGTCCGCGTGCGCGCGCCGCTCGGTAAACTGTCCGTTAGCCAGGCGCGCGGTGTCGCAAGACTTTCTGAAGAGTTCGGCAACGGCCTCCTCGACATTTCCGCCCGCGCCAACCTGCAGATGCGCGGCATCCGCGAAGACGCCCATGATGAGCTGATCGCAGGTTTGCGCGATCTCGGCCTGATCGACCCGGACGCACAGGCCGAAGCCCGCCGCAATGTCCTGCTTGCTCCGTTCTGGAGCGAAGGGGACGACACCCACGCAATCGCCACAGACCTGAGCGCTTCTCTGACCGCGGCAACGGACCTTGCCCTGCCCGGCAAGTTCGGCTTCGCTGTCGACTGCGGCGCCGAACCCGTCCTGCAAGACACCGGCGCCGACATCCGCATCGAGCGCGCCGGCGAAACCCTGGTTCTGCGCGCGGACGGCGCAGACGCCGGCAAGCCGGTCACACGTGAATCCGCGGTGCCCGAAGCCCTGGCGCTGGCCCGCTGGTTCCTGGAACAGGGCGGCGCGCCCGAAGGCCGCGGCAGGATGCACCGTCTGATTGCGCGCCGCGGGCCGCCGCCGGAGCATACCGCTCTCCGGGCCGCGGCAAGCTTCACCGCAAAGCCGGACGCTGTCCCTGCAGGGACACTCGCCGCTTTGGAGTTCGGCCAGATGCCTGCTGCCACGCTCGCCAGTCTCGCAGAGTACGGCGCAATCCGCCTGACTCCCTGGCGGATGCTGCTGGTCGAGGGCGCGGCCAGCCTCCCGCCCCTGCCCGGCCTGATCCTGGATACGGCGGATCCGCGCCTGCAGGTAGTCGCGTGCACCGGCGCGCCCGGCTGCCTGCAGGCGCTTTCCTCCACGCGCGATCTGGCACGGGAACTGGCGCCCTATGTCCCTGCCGGAACAAAGCTGCATGTCTCCGGTTGCGCCAAGGGCTGCGCCTGCCCCGGTGCCGCGCCGCTGACCCTGACCGCCACCGGTCCGGGCGAATTCTCCCTGATCCGCCATGGCACTGCCGCGGATCTCCCGCTAAAGACCCGCCTGAGCGCCGACGCCTTGCGCGCCGCTCCCGAACTTCTGAAAGAGGGCAGCTGACATGCTCCACACCTACGAGACCAACGGCGCCGCGATCTACGCCGAGAGCTTTGCCACCATCCGCCGCGAAGCCGACCTGGCGCGCTTCAACAAGGACGAGGAAAGCGTTGTCGTCCGCATGATCCACGCCGCCGGCATGGTGGGGCTGGAAGAGCACGTGCGCTTTTCCGAAGGCATGGCCGAGACCGCCCGTGCCGCGCTGGCCAAGGGCGCGCCGATCCTTTGCGACGCCTATATGGTGAGCGAAGGCATCACCCGCCCGCGCCTGCCCGCGGACAATGAGGTGATCTGTACCCTGCGCGACCCGCAGGTGCCGGAGCTGGCCAAGGAGATGTCCAATACCCGCTCAGCGGCCGCGCTGGAGCTGTGGCGCCCGAAGCTGGAGGGCGCCGTGGTCGCCATCGGCAACGCCCCCACCGCACTGTTCCACCTCTTGAACATGCTCAAGGACCCGTCCTGCCCCCGCCCCGCCGCCATCATCGGCTGTCCCGTGGGCTTCGTCGGCGCGATGGAATCCAAAGACGCGCTGATGGAGGACCTTCCGGTTCCGTCCATGATCGTGAAGGGCCGCCTGGGCGGTTCCGCCATCACCGTCGCCGCCGTGAACGCGCTGGCGAGCTGGAAAGAGTAACCATGGGTACAGTCTTTTGCGCAGGGCTCGGCCCCGGTGATCCAGACTTGATGAGCGTCCGCTCGCACCGGCTGATCTCAAACGCGCGCCACATCGCCTATTTCCGCAAGGCCGGCCGCCAGGGCCAGGCCCGCGCCATTGTCGAGGGCATGCTGGCCGAGGGCGTCACCGAACACGCGATGGAATATCCGGTGACAACCGAGATCCATTTCTCGGACCCCGAATACAACCGGGTGCTGGCTGAATTTTATGACCAATGGGCCGATACGCTCGCCGAGATCGCGCAGGACGAAGACGTGGTGGTGCTGTGTGAGGGCGACCCGTTCCTCTATGGCTCCTACATGCATCTTTACACCCGCCTGCAGGGCCGCGCCGCGCAGGAGATCGTGCCGGGCATCACCGGCATGTCCGGCTGCTGGACCGCCTCCGGCCAGCCGATCACCTGGGGGGACGATGTGCTGACCGTGGCGATGGCCACCCTCAGCGAGGATGAGCTGGCTAAACGCGCCGCCGAGACGGACGCGCTGGTGGTGATGAAGATCGGCCGCAACCTGCCCAAGCTGCGCCGCGCGCTGGAGCGCGCGGGCCGCGCGGATGACGCCTGGCTGGTCGAACGCGGCACCATGCCCGGCCAGACCGTGCAGAAGCTCTCGGAGATCACGGGCGAGGTTCCCTATTTCTCCATCGTATTGGTTCACGGACAGGGGCGCCGGCCATGAATGTATCACAAAACGGCTGGGTGGTGATTGCGGGGCTTGGCCCGGGCAACGAGGCGCTGGTGACCCAGGAAGTGCGGGACGCCATTGAGGAAGCCACTGATATCGTTGGCTATATCCCTTACGTCAAACGCATCGAGCCGCGCGAGGGTCTGACCCTGCACGCAACCGACAACCGGGTCGAGGTCGACCGCGCCACCCACGCGCTGGAGATGGCCGCCGAAGGCAAGCGGGTTGTCGTGGTGTCCTCCGGTGATCCGGGTGTCTTTGCCATGGCCTCCGCCGTGTTCGAAGCGCTGGAGAACAATGCGGAAACCCATCCCGCATGGCTGAACCTGGACATCAAAGTGCTGCCCGGCATCACCGCGATGCTGGCCGCTGCCGCCGCCATCGGCGCGCCGCTGGGGCATGACTTTGCCGCCATCAACCTCAGTGACAACCTGAAACCCTGGAGCCTCATTGAACAGCGCCTGCAGCTGGTGGGCGAGGCCGGGCTGGCGATGGCGTTCTACAACCCGCGCTCCAAATCGCGGCCGCATCAGTTTGCCCGCGCGCTGGAAATCCTGCGGGAGGCTTGCGGTCAGGACACGCTGATCACCTTTGCCCGCGACGTGACCAAGCCGGGGCAAGAGCTGCTGACGGTGCCGCTGAAAGAGGCCACGCCCGAGATGGCCGACATGCGCACCGTGGTGATTGTAGGCAACCGCGATACCCGCCGGGTCGGCAACTACGTCTATACCCCCCGCTACGCGGCTGAGGCCTAAGCCGGGGAATGGGACAGCCAGGCCATAACCTCTGCCACGCTGCCCAGGACGGGCCGTTCGGGTACCTGCGGTCTGCCGATCATGATGACCGGCAGGCACAGCTCGCGTGCGGCGGTGAGCTTGGCTGCGGCCCCCGTGCCGCCTGCATTCTTGGCCACCACATGGGTGATACCTTGGCGCTGCATCAGCGCGGTGTCTCCCGCCGCATCAAACGGCCCGCGGGCGATCTCAACCGTGGTGTATGGCAGCGGCAAAGGGGCCTCGGGTTCATCGACCAGCCGCAGCAGGTAGTGATGCTGAGGCTTGGCCGCAAACTGGGCAAGGTTCTGCTTGCCGATTGCGAGGAACACCCGCGCAGGGACCTGGGGCAAAGCGTCTACGGCCTCTTCAATGCTGAGGGTGTGGATCCAGTTGTCACCCTGCCCCGCCTGCCAGGCAGGGCGTTCGAAGGCGCAGAGCGGCACGCCGGCCATCTCGCAGGCATGCACCGCGTTGGTGCTCATCTGCGCCGCAAAGGGATGGGTGGCGTCAACCACATGGGTGATGGCTTCGGCCTGCAAATAGGCCGCCAGCCCTTCGGCGCCGCCAAAGCCGCCGACACGGGTCGGCAGCGGCTGGCTGACCGGCTTGGCGGTGCGGCCCGCGTAGGAAAACACCGCATCCGCACCCGACTCTCCCAGGGCTTTTGCCAGCGTCGAGGCCTCAGAAGTGCCGCCCAGAAGAAGGATGCGTGTCATGTCTGATGGCCTTTCCAAACACTGGCTTACGATCATTGGTCTGGGCGAAAATGGACTGGAAGGCTTGGGGGATGCAAGCCGGAAGGCGCTGGCCGAAGCCGAAGTTATCTTTGGCGGTCCGCGGCATCTGGAACTGGTGGATGCTGGCAGCAAAGGCCAGCCCTGGCCGGTGCCGTTTTCCACCGGACCGGTGCTGGAAATGCGCGGGCGCAAGGTGGCTGTTCTGGCCTCGGGCGATCCGTTCTGGCATGGGGCCGGCGGCTCGCTGATGCGGGATCTGACGCCCGATGAGTGGGTCTCACACCCGGTGCCATCCTGTTTTGCACTGGCGGCCAACCGGCTGGGCTGGAAGCTGGAGGACGTTCTGTGCCTTGGCCTGCATGCCGCGCCTTATGCGCGGCTTCTGCCGCTGTTGGGCCGGGGTGTGCGGGTTATCTGCACCCTGCGGGATGGAAAGGCCCCGGCAGAGTTGGCGGAATGGCTGGTCGCGCATGGTCAGCCTGATGCTGAACTGACCGTAATGGAACGGCTTGGCGGCCCCAGGGAACAGCTGCACCGCACCACGGCCGAAGGCTGGGATATGCCGCCAGGGGGGGCTCCGGTCCTTATGGCCATCGAGGCCATGCAGCCCGGGCTGCCGCAGGCGTCGGGGCTGGCGGATGCGCATTTCATCAGTGACGGGCAGATCACCAAACGCCCAGTGCGGGCGCTGACGCTGTCGGCACTGGCGACGCGGGCGGGCGAGCTGCTGTGGGACATTGGCGGCGGCTCCGGCTCGGTCTCGGTGGAGTGGTGTCTGGCGGCGCGCAGGGCACGGGCGATCACATTTGAGCCGCGCGAGAGCCGGCTGGAGAATATCCGCGCCAATGCAGCGGCGTTCGGGCTGGATCATCGGATGACTGCGGTACTGGGCAAGGCGCCGGAGGTGCTGGAAGGCCAACCGCTGCCCGATTGCGTGTTCATCGGCGGCGGCGGCTCCCAGACCCTGCTGGACCACCTGTGGGAGCTGCTGCCAGAAGGCACGCGGCTGGTCGCCAATGGCGTGACGCTGGAGACCGAGACCCTGCTGATGCAGGCCCATGCGGCGCGCGGCGGGCATTTGCTGAAGGCGGAGATTGCCGAGGCCGGGCCGCTGGGGTCGATGCGCGACTGGCGGCGGGCACGCCCTGTGATCCAGTGGAGCGTCACGCGATGAAAGTGGCAGGGATCGGATTTCGCGGTACTGCCACGGCGGCGGATTTGCAGGCGGCGCTGGCGCTGACCGGGGTGCAGGTGGATGCGCTGGCTTCAATCGCGGAGAAGGCCGCAGCGCCGGCCATGCAGGCGTTTGCACAGGCCGCCGGGCTGCCGGTGATTGCCTTGCAGGAACAAGATATTAGCGGGGAGCAGACCTTGACCTGCTCGCACCGGATCAAGGCGCGGTTCGGCACCGGCTCGCTGGCGGAAGCCGCGGCGCTGGCCGGGGCGCGCCATGGGGCAGCGGGTGCAAAATCGCGCCTTCTGGCCCCCAGAGTTGTCACCGCGGATGGGCTTGCCACCGCGGCCATAGCAGAAAGACTTGAGCCATGACCGTTCACTTCATTGGCGCCGGACCGGGCGCTGCCGACCTTCTGACCTTGCGCGGGCGCGACATCATCGCGTCCTGCCCGGTGTGCCTGTACGCCGGTTCGCTGGTGCCGGGGGAAATCCTGAGCCACTGCCCAGCGGACGCGAAAATCGTGAACACCGCAGCGATGGACCTGGAGGCCATCGTGGCAGAGATCAAGGCGGCGCATGAGGCGGGCCAGGACGTGGCGCGGCTGCATTCGGGCGATCTGTCGGTGTGGTCGGCGATGGGCGAGCAGCTGCGCCGCCTGAAGGCCGAAGGCATCCCCGTCAGCGTCACTCCCGGTGTGCCGTCCTTTGCCGCTGCCGCTGCTGCGCTTGGCACTGAACTGACGCTGCCGGGCCTGGGCCAGTCGGTAGTGCTGACCCGCACCCCGGGCCGCGCGTCCTCCATGCCTGAGGGCGAGTCGCTGGAGAATTTTGCGCGTACGGGCACCACCCTGGCGATCCACCTGTCGATCGGCAATCTGGACCATGTGGTGGACAGCCTGACGCCGCATTATGGCGGCGATTGCCCGGTGGCCGTGGTCTACCGCGCCAGCTGGCCGGACCAACAGATCATCCGCGCGACGCTGGACACGCTGAAAGAATCGCTGGACGAGAAGATCTCCCGCACCGCGCTGATTCTGGTGGGTCCGGTGCTGAAGGGCGAGGGCTTTGACGAAAGCTGCCTGTACGCCGCCGACTACGACCGCCGCTACCGGCCGCAAAGCGCCGACAGCCCTTGGTCGAGCTGGAACCATGGGGACGACTAAGGCCATGACCAACATGAACCCTCCCGGGCTGATGATCTCGGCGCCTTCCTCGGGCACCGGCAAGACCACCGTGATGCTGGGCCTTTTGCGTGCGCTGGCCGAGGACGGGCTGACCGTGCAGCCCTACAAGAGCGGGCCGGATTATATCGACCCGGCCTTCCACCTGGCAGCGGCCAAGCGGCCCAGCTTCAACCTCGACACCTGGGCGATGGACGGCGGGCTGCTGGATGCGGTCACCAGCCAGTCGGCAGGCGCAGAAATCTGCGTCGGTGAGGGCTCGATGGGCCTGTACGATGGTGTGGCAACGCGCGGGCAGTCGGGCTTTGGCTCCTCTGCCGAAACAGCAAAACGGATGGGCTGGCCGGTGGTGCTGGTGGTGGATGTGGGCGGCCAGGCGCAATCCGCGGCGGCCACCGCGCTGGGGTTCAAGAACTACGACCCTGACCTGCCCTTTGCGGGCGTCATCCTGAACCGGGTGGCCAGCCCGCGGCATGAACGCCTCACCCGGTTGGGGATGGAGAAGACTGGCATCAAGGTGCTGGGCTCCCTGCCCCGCCGCGGCGACCTGACCCTGCCGGAGCGCCATCTGGGCCTGATCCAGGCGGTGGAACACCCCGATCTGGAGGCCGCCATCGCGGGCTATGCGGCGTTCCTGCGCGAGCATGTGGATCTGGAAGCCATCAAAGCCGCGGCACTGGCGGGCCAGGCGCCCGCGCCGGCAAGCCTGCCAACTCCGCCTGCCCAGCGGATTGCGCTGGCGCGCGATGCGGCGTTTTCCTTTACCTATCCGCATCTGCTGACCGGCTGGCGCGCGGCAGGGGCAGAGATCCTGCCATTCTCGCCGCTGGCCGATGAAGCGCCCGCGGCGGATGCCGATCTGGTCTGGCTGCCCGGCGGCTATCCCGAATTGCATGGCGGCACGCTGGCGGCGGCGGAGACCTTCCGCGCCGGTGTCCGCAAGCACGCCGAGACCAAACCGGTGCACGGCGAATGCGGCGGCTACATGGCCCTGGGCGAGGCGCTGATCGACAAGGAAGGCAACCGGCATGCAATGCTGGGGCTCCTGGGCCTTGTGACCTCCTACGAAAAGCGCAAGTTCCACCTTGGCTACCGCCGTGCCATTCTGCAGGCCGGGATGCCGGGCTTTGACGCAGGCACGGCGCTGCGCGGGCACGAGTTCCACTACTCCACCATTCTGGAAGAACCCGACGCGCCACTGGCAAATGTCATGGACGCCGACGGCGGCCCGGTGCCGGAGACCGGTTCCATTAAGGGCCATGTGACAGGCACCTTCTTCCACCTGATCACGGGAGAACAGGCATGAGTGGCTTTGTGAGCTTTGTCTCCTCCGGCCCCGGCGATCCGGAACTGCTGACCGTCAAGGCGGTGAAGCGGCTGGAAGCAGCGGATGCGATCCTGTTCGACGATCTATCCTCAGGCCCGATCCTGAGCCATGCCCGTGCTGAGGCGGATCTGGTGGGCGTGGGCAAACGCGCCGGCCGCCCCTCTCCCAAGCAGGATCATGTGAGCCAGCTGCTGGTCGATTACGCCCAGAGCGGCCTCAACGTGGTGCGGCTGAAATCCGGGGACTCCGGCGTCTTCGGACGGCTGGAGGAAGAGATGACCGCGCTGCGCGAGGCCGGCATCGGGTTTGAGATTGTGCCCGGCGTCACCGCAGCCTCTGCGGCAGCGGCGGCGGCCAACATTCCGCTGACCCGGCGGCTGACAGCGCGGCGGCTGCAATTCATCACCGGCCATGACGTGACCGGCGGTCTGCCGGACGACCTGAACATGGCGGCGCTGGCCGACCCGCATGCCACAACCGTGGTCTATATGGGTAAACGCACCTTTGCCGATCTGGCGGAAAAGCTGATGGAGGCAGGCCTGCCCGCGGACACACACGCGCTGGTGGCGCAGGGGGTTTCCACTCCCGAACAGAAACTGTTCTGCCACAATGTGGGCGAGCTGCCATCAGTGCTGCGCGCGATGGAAACCAAGGCACCGGTGCTGATCCTGTACGGCCCGCTGGCCGATCAGGACCTGCCCGCCGCTTGAGCCTGCAATTCAGAAAGACCCTTCTATGATAGAGCTTTCCCTGATCGGCATCGGCACCGGCAACCCGCAGCACATGACGCTGCAGGCGATCGAGGCGCTGAACGCGCAGGATCTGATCCTGATCCCCAATAAGGGTGCGGGAAAGGACGACCTTGCGGGGCTTCGCCGGGAGATCTGCAACCGGGCGATCAAGGGCGATGCCCCGAAGATCGTCGAATTCGCCTTGCCGGTGCGCGACGAGGCCACCAAGAGCTACCGCAAGCGCGTGGACGACTGGCATGACGCCATCGCCGGCATCTGGTGGCAAACCATCACCGCCAACCTGCCGGAGGGCGGCAAGGCCGGCTTTCTGGTCTGGGGCGATCCATCGCTTTACGACAGCACCATGCGGATTGCCGAACGGCTGAAGACGCTGGCCGAAATTAAGCTGACGGTGGTCCCGGGCATTACGTCGATGCAAGCGCTGACCGCGGCCCATGCTATTCCAGTCAACGAAATTGGCGCCCCCTTCACTGTCACCACCGGACGGCAGCTGCGCGAAAACGGCTGGCCGGACAGTGCTGATACGCTGGTGATCATGCTGGACGGGGAGTGCTCCTTTCAGGCGATTGCCCCGCAGGGGGTGGAGATCTTCTGGACGGCCTATGCCGGGATGGAGAACCAGATTTCCGTCGCCGGGCCGCTGGCGGATGTCACCGGGCAGATCATCGCCACCCGCGTCAAGGCGCGCGCAGAGCACGGCTGGATCATGGACATCTACCTGCTGCGCAAGACCTGAACAGCCCGGCCGTTGCATGAAACGGCCGGATCACATCTGCAGCTGTTTGATTTGGCCGCGAGGACACGGGGTTGCGGCCCCTGGGAACGCTGTCACGTTCAATGGTTTTAATGCCTGCGGTATATTAAGCGAATTCAGCCGCTTAGTTTAAAGTCACGCAAAACACATGCGAAACAGGGAGTGACGGTTAAAGTCATCTCCGTTCCTGATTATTCTCTTTGTGCGCTAAACTACGCAGCATCCCTTGGCCGGTGCTGCGCAGTTAACTGCGCCTATTCCCCCAGCAGCCGGCTCACCACGAATTTTCAACCGCCTGCAAGGTGCAGCGGCACTCGGCAGTACAAACGCCGGCGGGGGTTCGGCAACAGACGTCAGCCAGGAGTTCAAACCTGCCGATCTTCGCCACAAGGAAGTCAGCAGCGCCGCAACCCTCGGCATAAGTCAATGTTCCAGTTGCGGCAGAAAAGCTCAGCTTCTCCTGTATCCTATCCGACCGACACCTTCGTAAGCGACAAAGCCCGCGGCTTTTGCATCGTCTGCAGAATGCACATTCCGCAGATCCGCCAATCGCGGAACATCCATTCGTTTTGCAAGCTCTTGCAGATCCAATGCACGGAACTCGTTCCACTCAGTGAGAATGACCAACAAGTCTGCACCCTCTGCGGCCGCATAGGGATCTTCCAGCCAAGCCACCCCCGGTAAAAGCTCTTCGCCTTCACGCCGTCCTTGCGGATCGCAGACCCTCACTTTTGCTCCATGACCAATCATGTTGGGAATGATTGTCAGACTAGGAGCATCGCGCATATCGTCAGTGTTCGGCTTGAAGGTTACGCCTAGAACGGCAACGACCTTGCCGCTGAAACTACCATCGCAAAGATCAAGCAGCTTCTCGATCATACGATGCTTGATTTCCTCATTCACCTTTATCACGGTCTCGGTAATCTGCATCGGAACACCGTACTCATGGCCGATCCGCGACAAGGCTTTGGTATCTTTCGGGAAACATGATCCGCCATAGCCAGGACCGGCATGCAGGAACTTATTACCAATCCTGCCGTCAAGCCCGATTCCCCGAGAAACCTCTTTCACATCCGCTCCGACACGTTCGCAGAGTCTGGCAATCTCGTTAATGAAAGTAATCTTCGCTGCCAAGAATGCGTTCGCAGCATACTTGATCATTTCAGCGGACTCGAGATCCGTGCTCAAAATCGGAAAATCACGCAAGTAAAGCGGCCGGTAAATGTCAGCCATTACTTTCTCTGCGCGCTCGCTCTGCACACCGACAACCACGCGATCAGGGCGCATGAAGTCTTCGATTGCAGCTCCCTCTCTCAGGAATTCAGGATTAGAGGCCACGTCAAAATCCAATTCAGGATTTGCCTCTTTGATTACGGATTGAACTTTGCGGTTGGTACCAACTGGCACCGTGGATTTGGTAACAACCACCAAATACCCCCGAGCAAATTCCGCAATCTCCTTAGCAGCAGCCATAACATAAGAAAGGTCAGCGTGGTTGTCTCCGCGCCGGGTGGGAGTTCCAACAGCGATAAAAACCGCCTGGGCACCCTCAATAGCGGAAGCAAGATCTTGCGTGAATGAAAGGCGTCCAGCCTTCATATTCCGGGAAACAAGTTCGTCCAGGCCAGGCTCAAAGATAGGCACTTCACCTTGGTTGAGTTGCTCAATCTTTTGGGGATCTTTATCCACGCAGACGACCTCATGCCCGAAATCGGAAAAACAGACACCAGACACCAGCCCGACGTAACCAGTGCCAATCATAGCAATCTTCACAGAACTTCCTTTGGACTGCGTTAGATTTCCCTGACCTGAACCAAGTCAGGTCAGACACGGCGAAGAATCATCCCAAGTGCTTGGCAAGACACTCTGAGACTTCTTCAATCGGCGCCGCGAAAGAAGTCGAGTGATCTTTTTGATCATCTTCTGCGCACACAACCGCAAAATTCAGATCACGGGCGGCAGCAAGCTCCCAGAAAATTCGCACGCGATCCAGAGTGAAGGTCTTGGTTATTTCCAGAACAAAGGTGCCGGGACGGCAATATCCAATGTTCGTTAGCCCTGCTCCGTGTCCCGCGACGACCGCTTCTGCATTCGAGAACAGCTCGACCTGCTCATCAATGGTCATACCGCTCAACACGACTTCTTCAAACCCGAACTTCTTCAGAGTTTCTACCAGCTCAGCTTCGTTCAGAAGCCCTCGTTTTGAGACATCCTTGCGAGAAATGAAAATTCGTTTGGGTGTGCTGCCGCGGTTGCCGCCCCGATAATTGTCAACAGCGAAGTCAAAATAATCGAGCGTGGCAGCCGTAACAAACGTTCCCCTCGTTTCCGTATGCATCGCAACATCAGGCCTGATTAATAGCGGTGCAGTCATATACGCGGCGTCAGTAAACAGCACTTTCTGAGTATCAATCTCCAGAAATTCGAGCATCTGCAGCGTCAAATCAAGAAAGTCATTACGCCTCAGAAGCACTTTAATCCCTTTGGGCTCAAACACCTCTTTCCATGTGAGCAAATGGCACACTTGCTCTATAATAAAATGATAGTAATTGACCATCGGATGACGTTGAAAAAGGAAAACGGGCTCACCCAGGTCATCCGGTTCTTCATCCAAATCGACATGCCAGCCCAAACCAGGGGCAAAGTAGACACCAGACAATTTGTGATGCCCAACACGATTGGTGTTAATGGCTTCAAAGTCCCTGGTTACGAATGCTCCTTTCGCACTATACCGTGCGTTCGGAAAAGCAACAGTTCTGGAACCAGGAAGCTCAATAGTGATGTCGCGGTGTTTGAATTCGGGGTGCTGTTGAACTTTCTCCGGGAGATCCTGAAAGTTCAGTGGCGTCCTCAGCTTGAAGGACCTGCCGTTGTCACGAATTGAAACTGGCGGGATATCCGGATAATCGCTGCCTGCTGCCAGAACCCGGCTTTCAAGTTCCGGATCACTTTGCGAGACCATTTTCAGCGACTTCGGATTGGATGGCTTCACAGGGCCAGGGAGAAGGCGCCGCGCCTCTTCATCGCGGTTGCATCCCCGATAGGCTTGAGCCAAGGCCTCCCGCGTTGCTGTGTCGAAATAATTCTTTTGAAGAAGGTCCTTGCCAACCTCGACAGCCCTGGCGGCCCCTTGTGTTTCAAGGGTCGCCAGAATCTGCATCGACGGGCTTATTTCCTCAGTAGCACCATGCGCTTGGTCATTATTCTTGGTCTTCATTACACGTGATATCCTCAAGCGTTTCCTGCAGAATTGTCCAAGTATTGGCCCGGCTCGTGTCCTTTAACGCGTTTTACCGCTTTATAGCCTGACATGGCACAGGGTGGATTTGGCCCGTATTTTAGAGGAGCTCCAACTCCTTCAAACGCTTACTAAAGTACTCAATTGTTTTGCCCAAACCTTCTTTGAGTTGAACCTCAGGCTCCCATCCCAGTGTATTTTTGGCCAGGGTAATATCGGGTTGTCTTTGCTTTGGATCGTCCGAAGGCAGAGTTTCATAGACGATTTCGGATTTCGACCCCGTCAACTCCACCACAGCCTCTGCAAGCTCGGATATCGTAAACTCACAAGGATTTCCCAAATTCACAGGACCAGTTACGTCACTTGACGTTTCCATCAAGCGCATGAAGCCCTCGACCAAATCCGAAACGTAGCAGAAGGATCTCGTTTGGCTGCCGTCGCCGAAGATCGTGATTGGCTGCCCTGACAATGCCTGAACAATGAAGTTCGACACCACGCGGCCATCAGCGTGGTGCATCCGCGGCCCATAGGTATTGAAGATCCTCGCAACCTTGATTTCAAGGTTATGCTGCCGGTGGTAATCAAAGAACAAGGTCTCTGCACAGCGCTTGCCTTCATCGTAGCACGAGCGAATGCCGATGGGGTTCACGCTGCCCCAGTACCCTTCAGGCTGCGGATGAACATCCGGATCGCCATACACCTCACTGGTGGAAGCCTGAAAGATTTTGCATTTCAGCCTCTTGGCAAGCCCCAGCATGTTGATCGCGCCGTGGACAGAAGTCTTCGTCGTTTGCACTGGATCGTGCTGATAGTGCACCGGCGATGCCGGGCAGGCCAAATTGTAGATTTCATCAACCTCAACATAGAGCGGGAAGGTGACGTCTTGCCGAACGAACTCAAACCGCGGATGGCTATGAAGATGGTCAATATTCCTCTTCGTGCCCGTAAACAAATTGTCGACACAGAGAACTTCGTGACCTTGCTCAAGCAACCTGTCCGTGAGATGGGACCCGAGGAAACCAGCTCCACCGGTAACAAGGATGCGCTTTCTGCTTTCGTAATAACGTGCCATTTAGGCCCTCTGGTTGCTGTATCAAAATTTGTGGCTGCGCTATCTTGGCGATCAACAGCTGCCTAAGATCATTAGTTCCATCTAAGGGTCAAGACAGATCCATCAGATTTGTTCGGGACTTTTTTTCACCCATTGAACTGCCCCCATAGGCCTTGGAAAGGTTTCCGCATAGATCCTGCCCTTCTCCCCCTCCATGCTGGCCGGGCTGGGGTTTGAACCACCACCCCCGGCAGGAGAATTGCCGCCCAGTACGGCCCGGGTGCACTTGCGGCTGCAAAGCCGGATCCATTTTTTATGTCTGCCTCTGCTTCTGCTCCGCCTTCCTGGGTGCGCCGGCAACCACATCCGGGCTTCGGGCCTAGCCACAACCCTTGCACGAAAAATGTTCGCGGAGAAGCGCCCCTTTTCAGCCTGTCAGGATCCGGGCGCAGTACAGGCGCAGGCAAAGCCCGCCCCCCCAAAGACCAGCACATCACCGCAGCATTGTCTCAGAAGACTTTTGACACCCCTAAAGAACTGGCAAGCAGCATGTCAGAAGCAATTGGCATACTGAGGCGTGAAGTCTCCGGGACAGAACCGGAAGCAGACCATGACCGCATTAAAATACTGGAACCACCCGGCGGCCCGGCCTCTTTGGCACTCTTATTAGTCAGCAGCACTTATCTGATTTGGTGGCGGGGAGACAGGGATTCGAACCCTGGGAACGCTCTCACGTTCAACGGTTTTCAAGACCGCCGCATTCGACCACTCTGCCACCTCCCCGGTCCGTGCAGCGGTTTAGGACGCAACGCGCAGCGAGGCAAGGGGGAATCCGCACTGCAAGAGAAATCCGCACGCGCCTCTGCGCCGCGCGGATTTATGCCACCGCCGCGGGTTTACCGGACACCGCAGCCCGTCAGGGTTTTCATGGCTGGATGTGCAGGCTATCATGCCGCCAAATCAAAAAGACCGGACATCCCGGCGGGGGCGCAAAAGCGCCGCGGGCACAGGCAAGGATGAGAGCATGAAAGACACCGTGTCGAGAGCAAGGACGGCCCCGCGGATCGCCGTGGCGGTCGCAGGACTGCTGGTACTGGCCGGCTGCGAAGACGGGCCGAAACTGGGCTTTCTAGAGCCGAAACCGGAAGCCGCCGCCACTGCCGGCAGCAGCAGCGGCGCCAAGGCGTCCAGCCGCACCAAGCTGGTTGAACGCGACGTCGAAGCGCCGGATGTGTTCCAGGTCACCGAAGCGGGCCTGTGGGACGGGCGGCCCTCGATCGGCGGCGTCTGGGTGGCGCATCCGGACACCAAGGACCCGGAACGGGTGATCATCCGCAACAATGCAAACGGCCAGTTTGTGATCGGCGCCCTGTTCCGGCGCGAGCGGGAGATCCCGGGCCCGCGCCTGCAGGTCTCCTCGGACGCTGCCGCCGCTCTGGGTATGCTGGCAGGCGCCCCGTCCGAGCTGAACGTGACCGCATTGCGCCGCGAAGAAGTCAGCAATGAACCCGCCGCAGAGGATCCGGCTGCGAAACTGCCCGCTGCTGAGGCCGAAACGGATGCCGCCTTGGAGCTGGCCTCTGCTGCCGGCGCGGACATCACCGAAACGCCACTGGACCCGATTGCCGGTGCTGCCGCTGCAATTGACGCCACGGCGCCCTCAGCCCTGGCTGCAACCGCGCCGCCGGCCCGGGCGGAACCAGCTGCTGCGCCGGCCCCTGCCGCCAAGCCGCAGAAATCCTCGCTGGACAAGCCTTTCATTCAGATCGGTATTTTCAGCGTCGAAGCCAATGCCAAGCGCACAGCCAATATGATGCGCAGCGCCGGCATGGTACCAGTGGTGCGCGAACAATCCTCCAGCGGCAAAGCCTTCTGGCGGGTGCTGGTCGGACCGGCGCAGAACAAGTCCGAACGCAGCCAGCTGCTGAAAAGCGTAAAGGAAACCGGATTTGCGGATGCCTATGCTGTCACTAACTAAGCAGAACACGGCGCGGCCGGCCCGCGCTTTCCCGTCTTCGCTGCGTCTCGCCTTGGCCGCAGGCCTGGCTGTCAGCCTGTCGGCGCTCTCTGCCGCGGCTTTCGACACCAAGGCCCGCGCGGCCTATGTGCTGGATGCCGGGACCGATACAGTGCTTCTGTCCAAGAACGCCGATGTGCCGCTGCCGCCTGCCTCCATGTCCAAGCTTATGACACTCTATGTGGCCTTTGAGGCCCTGCGTGACGGAAGGCTGACACTGGACGAGCGGCTGCCGGTCAGTGAACACGCGATGAGCTACAAGGGCTCCACCATGTTCCTGGACACTCAGGACCGGGTCCGGGTCGAGGATCTGTTGCGCGGCATCATCGTGCTGTCCGGCAATGACGCCTGCGTGGTGATTGCCGAGGCGCTGAGCCCGGACGGAACCGAGGCCGGTTTTGCCCGGTACATGACCAAGCGCGGGCAGGATCTGGGCATGACTGCCTCGACCTTTGCCAATTCCAACGGCTGGCCTGCTGCCGGGCACCGGATGTCCGTGCATGACCTGGCGATCCTGGCGGAGCGGCTGATCGAGGACTTTCCCGAGTACTACCCGCTGTTTGCCGAGACCCATTTCGAATTCGACGGCCGCGCGCCCTCCAACACCCGCAACCGCAACCCGCTGTTGAAGCTGGGGATCGGGGCGGACGGTCTGAAGACCGGCCATACCGAGGAAGCAGGCTATGGCCTGGTCGGCTCCGCCAAGCAGGGCGACCGGCGGGTAATCTTTGTGGTCTCTGGACTGGACACAGAGCGCGGCCGGGCAGAGGAGGCAGAGGCCCTCGTTAACTGGTCGTTTCGCCAATTTACCAAGAAAACCGTTGCCAAAGAGGGCATCTCCATCGCGGAAGCCGAAATTTGGCGGGGCGCGCAACGATCGGTAGGGCTGGTGCCGGCCAAGGATCTGGAAATCCTGCTGCCCTCGCTGTCGGCCAAGACCATCCAGGGTGAAGTCGTCTATAACGGCCCGATCGAGGCACCGGTGAAAAAGGGCCAGCGCCTGGCCGAACTGGTCCTGCAGCCCGAGGAACTGCCAGAGGTGCGGCTGCCGCTGGTGGCAGAAAGCGATGTGCCTGCGGGCGGCTTTGTTGTGCGGGTGAAAACCGCGGCCCAGGTGCTGATCAAGCAGTTCCTGACCGGTCCCGAGGGGGCGCTGTGACGGCTGACACGGGACGCGGCCTGTTCATCACCTTTGAAGGTATTGACGGGTCAGGAAAATCAACGCAATGCCGCCTGCTGGCAGAGGCTTTGCGCGCAGCAGGCCGCGATGTGGTGCTGACGCGGGAGCCTGGCGGCTCGCCCGGGGCTGAGGAAATCCGCCGCCTGGTGCTGGAGGGCGATCCTGACCGCTGGTCGGCGGAGACAGAGCTTCTGTTGTTCATGGCGGCGCGGCGCGACCATCTGGAGCGCACCATCGAGCCTGCCCTGGCGGCGGGCAAGGTGGTGATCTGCGACCGCTTTGCCGACAGCACCAGGATGTACCAGGGCCTGTCGCGCGGCGACCTGCGCGCGGCTGTCGACCAGATGCACAAGCTGATAATCGGCCGCGAGCCGGATCTGACCCTGCTGATCGACATGGACCCGGCTGAGGGCCTGGCCCGCGCCAAGGGGCGGCAGGGCAAGGAAGAACGGTTCGAGGATTTCGGCGTCGGGCTGCAGGAAAAGATGCGCGCAGGCTTTCTGGCGCTGGCGCAGGAATTCGCGGACCGCTTCCGCGTGGTCGATGGCGCCCGCCCGGTGGAGGAGGTCGCCGCAGACGTCCGCAAGCTGGCGGAAGAGGCCCTGGCATGAGCGCTGACGACGAGCTGCCACGCGCCGACCAGGCCGAGGGCGCGCCGCATCCGCGCGAGACCCTGCGCCTGATCGGCCAGGAGGCGGCAGAGCAGGATTTCCTGACAGCTTATAATTCCGACCGGCTGCACCACGGCTGGCTGCTGACCGGCCCGCAAGGCGTCGGCAAGGCAACGCTGGCCTGGCGGATTGCGCGCTTTCTGCTGGCGACACCCCCGGCCGAGGACGGGCTGTTCGGTGCCCCGCCGCCGCCGCAGTCGCTGGACATCGATCCCGAACACCCGGTCTCGCACCGGATCCAGGCGCTGGCTGAGCCCGGCCTGGCGCCGATCACCCGCTCTTATGACGACAAGGGCAAGCTGCGCAGCCAGATCGTGGTCGACGACATCCGCAAGCTGAACCGGTTCTTTGGCCTGTCGGCCACCGACGGCGGCCGCCGGGTGGTGATCGTGGATGCTGCCGACGACATGAACGTGAGTGCCGCCAATGCGCTCTTGAAGATGCTGGAGGAGCCGCCGGCGCGGACCACGATCTTCCTGATCTCGCACCAGCCTTCGCGGCTTTTGCCCACCATCCGCTCCCGCTGCCGCACCCTGCGGCTGGGGCCGCTGTCCGCACCGGACATGGAGGCCGCCTTGGCCCAGTCCGGGGTGGAGCTGCCCGAAAACATGGAGAACCTGGCGGCCCTGGCTGGCGGCTCGGTCGGGGCGGCGCTGCGGCTGATCAACCTGGGCGGGCTCAGGATCTATGCCGAACTGGTGCAGATCCTGGATTCGATGCCGCGGCTGGACCGCCAGCGCGCGATGGCGCTTGCCGAGGCGGCAGCGCAGCGGGGTGCCGCGGAACGCTTTGAACTCCTCTTGTCGCTGACCGAGATGGCGCTGGCCCGGCTGGCCCGCACCGGCGCCACCGGCGCGCCGCCAGCGCCGGAAGCGGCACCGCAGGAGGCCGCGATGCTGCAGCGCCTGTCGCCCGATCCCCGCAGGGCGCGGGCCTGGGCCGACCTGGCAGCGGAAGTGACAGCGCGTGCGCGGCACGGGCAGGCGGTGAACCTTGACCCCGCCGCCCTTGTCCTAGATACGGTTTTCAAGATGCAGGAAACCGCGTCGCGCTGAGGCTTTCCGGCGCGGCGCAAGCGGCACCAGAGGATACATGACCGAGACGCCCCCCCAGATTACGGACAGCCATTGCCACCTGGACTTTCCGGACTTCGAAGGCCGCCTGGACGAGGTGATCGCCAGCGCAGCTGAGGCCGGCGTTACCCGCATGGTGACCATCTGCACCAAGATGAAGAACGAGCCTGCGGTGCGCGCCATTGCCGAAGCACACGCGCCGGTGTTCTACGCCGCGGGCACCCACCCGATGAGCGCCGCGGACGAACCCATGGTGACTGTTGATGAGCTGGTGGCGCTGGCCAAGCACCCCAAGTTTGTCGGCATCGGTGAGACCGGGCTGGACTATCACTACACAGCCGACAGCAAGGACGTGCAGCAGCAGTCCTTGCGCATCCATATCGCTGCCGCACGCGAAACCGGCCTGCCGCTGATCATCCATTCCCGCGCAGCTGATGACGACATGGCCCGCATCCTGGGCGAAGAGATGAAGAACGGCGCCTATACTTGTGTCATGCACTGCTTCTCCTCCTCGGCGGAACTGGCGCGGGCAGCACTCGACCTCGGTTTTTACCTGTCGATGTCCGGCATTGCCGCCTTCCCCAAGAGCCAGGAGCTGCGCGACATTTTCGCTGCTGCCCCGGTGGAGCGCATTCTGGTCGAAACCGACGCCCCCTACCTGGCGCCGCCCCCCTACCGCGGCAAGCGCAACGAACCGGCCTACACGGCCTTTACCGCCAAGGTCGGCGCAGAGGTGTTCGGCATGGATTACGCGGCGTTTGCCGCCCAGACACAGGCCAATTTCGACCGGCTGTTCTGGAAGGCCGCAGCTTATGAGGCCGCCGCCTGATGGCTGAGATGCGCTTTACCATCCTTGGCTCAGGCTCCTCCGGCGGGGTGCCGCGGATTGGCGGCCATTGGGGCGATTGCGACCCGGGGAACCCCAAGAACCGCCGCGGCCGCTGCTCGATGCTGGTGGAGCGCATTGATGCAGGCGGCACCACCTCGGTTCTGATCGACACCCCGCCGGACATGCGCAACCAGCTGCTGGATGCCGAAGTTGAGCGGCTGGACGCGGTGGTCTACACTCATTCCCATGCGGATCACCTGCACGGGATCGACGATCTGCGCATGGTTTACTTCAACATGCGCCAGCGCATTCAGGTTTATGCCGACGGGCCGACACAGGACGCCCTTTTGAATCGGTTCGGCTATGCTTTTGCACAGCCTGAGGGATCGCCCTATCCGCCTATTCTGGACCTGAAAACCATCGGCGGGCCGTTCACCATTGATGGCCCTGGCGGCGCGATCCAGTTCCGCCCGTTCGAAGTGAACCACGGCTCCATCGATGCCTTGGGCTTCCGCATTGGCGGGCTGGTGTATCTCCCGGATGTGAAGGAGATCCCGGACGCCGCCCTGCCGGAACTGGAGGGGCTGGATATCTGGATCCTGGACGCGCTGCGCCGTACCCCGCACCCGACACATTTCAGCTACGATGATGCGCTGGAGTGGTTTGCCAGGATGGCGCCCAAACGCGGCATTCTCACCAACATGCATATCGACATGGATTACGCCACGGTCGAGGCCGAGACACCGGGCCATATCACCCCCGCCTTTGACGGGATGGTGATCCGGATGGAGATCTAGGGGGCGCAATTGCGCCCTTTTTCATTCTTGCAGCTTTTAGGACCTAAAGTGTTTCAGAGCCTGATCGACGTCATCCTGCCGGTATTTCTGGTCGTGGGCGCAGGCTATGCTGCCACCGCGCGGGGCGTGCTGGACCAGGCACATGTCGATGGCGTGATGAAGTTCGCCCAAGGCTTTGCGATCCCTTGCCTGCTGTTCAAGGCAATGGCCGAATTGGACCTTTCCGCCAGTTTCAATCCGCAGCTGCTGGCAAGCTTCTACACCGGTGCCTTTACTTGTTTTCTGATCGGGCTGTTTGGCGCCCGTATCCTGTTCAAGCGGGACTGGGAGGATTGCATCGCCATCGGCTTTTGCTGCCTGTTTTCCAACTCGGTCCTGCTGGGGCTGCCGATCACCGAACGCGCGTTCGGGCCGGACAACCTGACCGGCAACTACGCAATCATCGCCTTCCACTCGCCGTTCTGCTATGGCGTCGGCATCACCGCGATGGAGTTTGTGCGCAACCGCGGGGCCGGTGGCATCAAGACTGTTACTGCGGTGCTGAACGCGATGTTCCGCAATGTGCTGATCCTGGGGATTACGCTGGGGTTCGCGGTCAACCTGTCGGGGCTGGCCATTCCGCTGGTGATAAACGAGGCGCTGTCGCTGCTGATCCGCGCCGCGCTGCCTGCGGCGCTGTTTGCGCTTGGCGGCGTGCTGGTGAAATACCGCCCCGAAGGCGATATGCGGGCGATCCTGTTTGTCTGCTTCACCTCGCTGATGATCCATCCGGCGATTGTCTGGACCATGGGATCGGTATTGGCACTGCCGCAGGACCTGTTCCGGTCGGGTGTGCTGAACGCGGCAATGGCGACCGGGTTCAACGGCTATATTTTTGCCAATATGTACGGGCGGGCCAAACGGGTGGCGGCATCCTCGGTGCTGATTGCCACCGGGGTGAGCATTCTGACCGTATGGTTCTGGCTGCTGGTTTTGAGCTGAAGAAAAAGGTCAGCACTTCTGCCCAAATGTTTCGCGCGCGAAACATTTGGACAACAAGACTGACCTTATCCTTCAGATTTCATTAGGAAATATCCAACTAAAGGTTACCGCCTTCAAAACCGGGGATCATCCAGTTCCAGCGGAAACCCCTTGGGCAGCAGACCGGCCTGAAACCAGTTGATGAAGGAGTGGATCGAGAACACCGGCAGCCCGGTGGCCTTCCTCACATCACGGGCGTAAGGCACCATATTGGTGCATTCCAGCACGATGGCACCCAGATCGGGTGTATCCGCGACCATCGCCCGGGCGGCATCGATCATGTCCAGGCGGCAGGCCTCAAAGTCGATCTCTGCCGCGTCGCCCAGGATGTCGCGGGTAAAGGCGCGCAGGCCGTCGGTGCCGGCAATGGGCGTATCCGGCGCAACACCTGCGGCAACAAGGTGCGCAGGTGTCAGCGTCGCCTTGGAGATGGTCAGGATGCCGCAGCGCTTGCCCGCGGGCAGCAGGTTCTGCACCATCGGCACCTGCATCAGCGAGGAGGTTGCCACCGGCACGCCCAGCGCCTGTTTCACCTCGTCCTGGATCAGCGCCAGGAAACCGCAGTTGGTGGTGATGCCATCGGCGCCCATGGCCACAAGGTCACGGCCGGCCTCGACAAACAGGTCGATCAGCTCCTTGGGATTACCGCGCACCACGTTTTCGGGATTGGCGCCGCGCACCACCTTGTAGTGGACCGGGAAGTCCCAGGTCATCGCGTTGCCCATGTCGCCATGGATGCGGGGAAAGCGCGTTTCCAGCATCAGGATGCCAACCGCCGCGCCAAAGACCGTCTTGCCGCCATGTTCCATGTGAATCCCCTATTCGTCCGGCACGTAGAGCTGGGAGAAGGCGATGCGGACGGCTTCCGTCGCTTCCTCCCGGCGTTTTTCAATATGGCTCCGCATGGCTGATGTGGCGGCGTCCGCGTTGCGGGCGGCGATGCCCTCGACAATCTGGCGGTGGGCCGAGATGTCGCCCGGCGCCTTGCCCCCTGCCCGGTCGCGCATGCGCTTGAGGTCAATGAGGCGGATATAGCGGATCCGGCCGTTGAGATTGTTGAGGATCCGCTGCAACTCGCTGTTGCCCGAAAGCTGCGCCAGCCGGGCGTGGAAGCTTTCGTCCATCGCCAAGAGCGCCTCCGGGTCGGTGGCGCTTTGGTACTCCGGCTCCATCCGGTTGAGGTAATCCGCCAGTGCTGCGATATCCTCGTCCGACGCGCGGGTGCAGGCCAGCCGCACGGCTTCGCATTCCACCGCCACCCGGGCCTCGTAGAGGTCCATGATGTAGCTGGGCGTCAGCGGGCGGCAGAAGAAACCGCGGTTGTTCTGGAAGGTCAGGAAGCCCTCGGCCACCAGCCGGTTCAGCGCCTCGCGCAGCGGCGTGCGGCTGGCGCCCAGCACCTCGGACAACGCGCTTTCGTTGATCCGCTGGTCGGGCTTGAAGGCAAAATCCGCCGCCATCCGGCGCAGTGCCTCGTAAACCCTATCCACATTGCTTTCGCGTTTGGCCATGGTTCCGCCATTTGTTCATTCCGCGCTGCAGACTAGGCGGGGCGTCAGGTCTGCGCAATGCTGAATTCTGGGTTGCATACAATTTTCAAGTCCCAGAAGCGTCCCCAGCGGAATAAGGCGCCAGTTCCTGCTTCAAGAGCGCCAGAAACTCCTGCCCTACCGCCGACAGCGGCCGCGACTTGGAGGTGATCACGCCCATTTCCATCATGATACGCGGGCGGAACGGACGGGAGACAAAGCCGCCGCCGGTCTCAAAATCCAGCACGAAAGGGTCGAGAATGGAAACCCCCATCCCCTCTTGCACGAAGCTGAGGAGGTTTTTGAACAGATGCGAATGCACCCGGGTTTTCAGCGGCACGCCCGCCTGCTGGAACACCTCGCGGGTGCGGCGGTGGGTCATGTGCTCGGGGCCCATGACGATGAAAGGCACGCCGTCCAGCAGCTCCGGCGTCAGTACCTCATGTTCGGCCAAGGGGCTGTCCGCCGGGATCGCCAGCCGGGTTTCGACGTTGATCGGATGCACCTCCAGCCCGTCGTGAATGAGGGGCATTTCGCAGATGCCGATCTCGAACAGGCCGGAGATCACCCATTCCTGGATCTTCAGCGAATACTGCGCCTGAAAGGAGATCGACAGGTCCGGGCGGGTGCGGGCAAAGCGGGCGATCAGCGCGGGCATGAAGCCGAAGGACATGGAGTGCTGCGAGGCGACCTGCAGCTGGCCCGCCTGCTTGTTCTGGAGATCAGTCACCGCCTGCGCCACATGGTCAAGGCCGCGCACCACGGTGTCGACCTCCTGGAACAGCACGCCGGCCTCGGGCGTTGGGATCAGCCGCCCCTTGCTGCGTTCGAACAGTTTCAGGCGGGTCTGGCGTTCCAGCTGGTACAGCAGGTTTGAGATGCCGGGCTGGGAAATCCCCAGCTGCTCCGCCGCGCCGGTGACGGTGCCGGTTTCGACAATCGCGTGGAACGCCTGCAACTGGCGGAAGCGGAGGGACATCGGCAGCACATCATTTTTTATGATACTCTATCGAATTCTTTGTATTTGTAATGATAGCCAAGTCAAGGCACCCTTCCGCTCGCACCTGGGAGGATGTTGAAAGTGCTGGAAGAAAAGATTGCCGGGATGGATTTGTGGCATCTCGCGCTGCCCGTGATGTCGCGCCGCGACCATGGGATCGGGTCTGTTGAGGGCTCTTGCGAAGTCATCATCGTGCGCCTGCGCAGCGAAGGCGGGGCGGAAGGATACGGCGAGGCCTCGACCTGGTCGGTGTTCACCGGCACGCCGGAGGCCAGCCTGGCGGCGCTGGACCGTTACATCCGCCCGCTGGTGGAGGGCCGCCGGGTGGCGGATCGCGCCGCGATCATGGAGGACGCGGCCAAGGCGGTGGCCCATTGCACCGAGGCCAAGGCGGCACTGGAAAGCGCGCTGCTGGACCTGACCGGGCGGATCACCGGGGCGCCGGCCTGGGCGCTGCTGGGCGGTAAGTGCCGGGATACCATCCCGCTCAGCTGTTCGATTGCCGATCCGGATTTTGACAAGGATGTTGACCTCTTACACCGGCTGCGCGCCGACAAGGTGGAGCTGATCAAGCTGAAGACCGGCTTCAAGGATCATGCCTTTGACGTCATGCGGCTGGAGCGGATCGCCAAGGACTTCCCCGAGTTCCGGGTGCGGGTGGATTACAATCAAGGTCTCAGCATCGAGGATGCGCCGGCGCAGGTGCGCGATGTAGCCCAGTTCAAGCCGGACTTCATCGAACAGCCGGTGCGGTTCCATCACTTTGCCATGATGGCCAAGCTGCGGGAAATGATCGACGTGCCGCTGCTGGCGGATGAGAGCGTCTTTGGTCCCGAAGACATGGTGCGCGCCGCGCGCGAGGGCATCTGCGACGGTGTCTCGGTGAAGATCATGAAATCCGGCGGCCTCACCCGCGGCCAGACGGTGGCGCGGATTGCCGCGGCAAACGGGCTGTCGGCCTATGGCGGCGATATGTTTGAGGCGGGCCTCGCCCATCTGGCGGGCACCCACATGATTGCCGCCACGCCCGAGATCAAGCTGGGCTGCGAGTTCTACCAGGCGAGCTATTTCCTGAAGGAAGACATTCTGGAGACGCCCTTCCAGGTTGAGGATGGCCAGGTGGTGGTGCCGGACGGGCCGGGCCTGGGCATCAAGCCGGATGTTGAAAAGCTGAACCGCTATGCGGTCACCAAGAAGGTTGCCGCATGAGCGAGGGCAGGAAAACCGTTGCCATCATCGGCGCCGGCATTGTCGGCGTCTCGGCAGCGATTGAGCTTCAGCGCGACGGGCACCAGGTGATCCTGATCGACGGCAAGGGGCCGGGTGAAGGCACCAGCCACGGCAACGGCGGCATTCTGGCGTCGTGCTCCATCGTGCCGGTCACCGGACCGGGGCTGTGGAAGAAGGCGCCGAAGATGCTGCTGGACCCGAACCAGCCCTTGTTCATGCGCTGGGGCTACCTGCCCAAGCTGGCGCCCTGGCTGATGAAATACATGAGCCACGCCAATGCCGAGGACACCACGCGCATCGCCGCGGCCCTGGCGCCGGTGGTCGGGGATTCGCTGGCGGATCACCAGGCTTTGGCCGCGGGCACCGCGGCGGAGCGGCATCTGAAACCCTCGGACTACCTGTTCATCTACAACGACCGGGCGCATTTCGGTGAAGACGCATTCGGCTGGGGGCTGCGCAAGAAGCATGGCTTCCGCTGGGATGAACTGGAGGGCGCGGATTTCCGCGCCTATGACGGTATCTATTCCGAAGAGTTCGGCTTTGCTGCCCGGTTGAAGGATCACGGGATCATTTCGGATCCCGGCCAATATGTGAAAGACCTGGCGGCGCATGTCACCGCCAATGGCGGACGGCTGATCCAGGCCTATGTCACCGATGTGGCCCGCGAAGGCAGCAAGGTGACCGGCGTGCGGGCGGGCGGCGAGACCATTGCTTGCGACGCCGTGGTGGTGGCCACTGGCGTCTGGTCCAAGCCGCTGGCAGAGAAACTGGGAATTTCCGTACCACTGGAAGCAGAACGCGGCTATCATCTTGAATTGTGGGAGCCTTCGGCGATGCCCAAGGCCCCCGTCATGGTGGCAGCAGCCAAATGCGTGGTGACCCCGATGGAGGGACGGATCCGGATTGCGGGCATTGTGGAATTCGGCGGGCTGGAGGCCGGGCCGTCGAAGGGACCGCTGGAGCTGTTGCGCAGGAACGCACGGCGCATTCTGCCCGGTGTCACCTGGAAGCACGAAGAGGAGTGGCTGGGGTTCCGGCCCGCGCCTGCGGATTCGATACCGGTGATCGGCGAGGTGCCGGGGCTCAGCGGCGCCTATGTCGGCTTTGGCCACCATCACATCGGCCTGACGGGAGGGCCGAAGACCGGGCGCCTTTTGGCGCAGATGATTTCGGGCCGCACCCCGAACATGGATATGAGCGCCTACGACCCGGCGCGCTATGCGATTTGAACTTGAACCAGTGCCCCCTAAGGGGCCGTGACTAAACACAGGGAGAAGACCATGAAGAAACTGACCAAACTGCTGGCCGCCACCGCGCTGACCGCGGCTGCCGCCCTGCCCGCCGCTGCCGAGGTCTGGGACATGCCGATGGCCTATTCGGCCTCCAACTTCCACTCGGCCACCGGCGCCGAGTTTGCCGAATGCGTGACCACCGGCACCGGCGGCGAGATTGAGATCAAGACCCATCCGTCGGGCTCCTTGTTCAAGGGCGCCGACATCAAGCGCGCCATCCAGACCGGCCAGGCCCCCATTGGCGAGCGGCTGCTGTCCGGCCACCAGAATGAAAACGCGCTCTTTGGTTTTGACTCGATCCCGTTCCTGGCGACCTCGTTTGATGACAGCGACAAGCTGTGGAAAGCGGCCAAGCCGGCGCTGGAAAAACTGCTGGCCGAGCAGAACCTGACCCTGCTTTATGCCGTTCCGTGGCCGCCGCAGGGCCTGTACTTCAAGAACGAAGTGAACTCGGTCGCCGAGATGAAGGGCATCAAGTTCCGCTCCTACAACAACGCCACTTCGCGCCTAGCCGAGCTGACCGGCATGCTGCCGGTGACCATCGAGGCGGCTGAGATCAGCCAGGCCTTTGCCACCGGCGTGGCGGATTCGATGGTCTCCTCCGGCTCCACCGGCTATGACCGCAAGGTCTGGGAAAGCCTGAACTACTTCTACGAAGTGGATGCCTGGCTGCCGCGCAACTATGTGATGGTGAACTCGGACGTCTGGAACGGCACCTCGGACGCCAACAAGAACGTGATCCAGGGCTGCGCCAAGCTGGCGGAATATGCGGGCAACTGGCGCGCCAAGGAATACACCGGCTTTACCCTGCAAGGCCTGCGTGACGGCGGCATGACCGTGGGTCCGGCGTCGGAGCAGATGACAAATGAGCTGAAGGAAATCGGCGTCACCATGACCAATGAATGGCTGGAAGCCGCCGGTGACGAAGGCAAGGCCATCGTCGACGCCTTCCACGCCGAATAACCACCTTGAATGATACGGGCGGCGCGGCAGGTGCCGCCCGTATTCTCATAAAATATGCCGATGGGGATGATATGACTGTGCTCAGGGGGCTGCGCTCCGGACTGGATTTTCTCTACCTTGCGGCGGGGGTGCTGGCCGCCCTCTGCCTGATCGCAATTCTGGGGCTGATCGTGGTCCAGATGCTGGCCCGCTGGACCGGTGAAGTCTTTCCCGGCGCGCCGGACTACGCGGGTTACGCAATGGCCGCGGCCTCCTTCCTGGCCTTTGCCAATGCGCTGAACCGCGGCAGCCATATCCGGGTGTCGATCCTGCTGAATGCAGTGCCCGAACGTTTCCGCCGGGTGCTGGAGATCTGGTGTTTCGGCATCGGCACCGCGGTGATGTGGTACTTTTGCTATTACGCCTACCGTTTTGTCTACTGGAGCTGGAAGTTCCACGACGTGAGTCAGGGCCAGGACCGCACCCCGCTGTGGCTGCCGCAAAGCACCATGCTGATCGGCGCAGTCATTCTGGCCATCGCCCTCACTGACCATCTGATCCATGTGATTTTCCGCGGCGATCACCGCATCACCACGGATCTGGCTGACCAGAGCCACGCGGAGTAAGACGTCATGGAAAATATCTCAGTCATCATCCTCTTCCTCTTCGTGCTGTTCACGCTTCTGGGCACCGGCGTCTGGGTCGGCCTGGCGCTGATGGGCGTGGCCTGGGTCGGTATGGAGCTGTTCACCACCCGCCCCGTCGGCGACGTGATGCTGACCACCATCTGGTCGGCCTCCTCCAGCTGGACCCTGACGGCACTGCCGATGTTCATCTGGATGGGCGAAATCCTGTACCGGACCCGATTATCGGAGGACATGTTCAAAGGTCTCAGCCCCTGGATGGCGCCTCTGCCCGGCGGGCTGGTGCATACCAATATCGTCGGCTGCACAGTCTTTGCCGCGGTTTCCGGCTCCTCTGCCGCAACCCTGACCACCGTCGGCAAGATGTCGATCCCGGAACTGCGCAAGCGCAACTATCCGGAGCGGATGGTGATCGGCACCCTGACCGGCGCGGCCACGCTGGGTCTGATGATCCCGCCGTCGCTGACGCTGATCGTCTATGGCGTCACCATCAATGAATCGATCACCAAGCTGTTCTTTGCCGGCATCCTGCCTGGGCTGGTGCTGGCGGCGATGTTCATGGGCTACGTGGCGATCTATTCCAAGGTGGGCAAGGACTGGAACCCGGATCAGGAGAGCAAGCTGACCTTTGCGCAGAAGATCCACAACTCCCGCTTCCTGGCGCCGGTGATTGCGCTGATCGTGGTGGTGATCGGGTCGATGTATCTGGGCTTTGCCACCGCGACCGAAGCGGCGGCGTTCGGTGTCATCGGCTCACTGCTGCTGGCGCTGGGACAGGGCTCGCTGAGCTGGAAGACCTTCACTGAAAGCCTGATGGGCGCCACCCGCACCAGCGCGATGATTGCGCTGATCCTGGCAGGTGCGGCGTTTCTGTCGCTGTCGATGGGCTTTACCGGTCTGCCGCGCGGGCTGGCTGACCTGATTGCCGGCTGGGAACTGTCGCGCCTGGAACTGCTGATGGTGCTGCTGGTGTTCTACATCATCCTGGGCTGCTTCCTCGACGGCATTTCTTCGGTGGTGCTGACCATGGCGGTGGTGGAGCCGATGATCCGTCAGGCGGGCATTGACCTCATTTGGTTCGGCATCTTCATCGTGGTGGTGGTTGAGATGGCGCAGATCACCCCGCCGATCGGTTTCAACCTGTTTGTGATGCAGGGCATGACCCACCACGAGATGAGCTATATCGCCCGCGCTGCGGTGCCGATGTTCCTGATCATGGTGCTGATGGTCTTTGTGCTGATCGCCTTCCCGGAACTGGCGACCTATCTGCCCAATAACCTCAGGCCAGGACCGGTCTAGAGGCATGATGCGCGCGCTCGCCTTTGCCGCCCGGCACGGGCGGGCCGCCTTGGTCCTGGGGCTTCTGGCCGGGCTGTTGCTGCCCGGGGTGGCCGCATCCCTCCAGCCCTGGCTGCCGGAAATGGTGGCCGGGCTTTTGTTCTTGAACGCCTACCGGATCGGGTTCCGCAAGGCCGCCGGCGGGCTGGCGGACGGGATCGGCAGCCTCAAGGCCATCGCCTTGCTGCAGGTTGCCCTGCCGCTACTGGCACTGGGTCTGGCGGCGCTGGCCGGCGTGGCGCAGACGCCCGCCGCGGTGGCATTGATCCTGATGCTGAGCGCGCCATCGGTGACCGGCAGCCCCAATATCACCGCGCTGATGGGCCACGCGCCGGAACCGGCCTTCCGCCTGCTGATCCTGGGCACCGCGCTGATGCCGCTGACGGTGATCCCGGTGTTCCTGCTGGCTCCCAGCCTTGGCGACCTGGGGGATGTGCTGCGGGCCGCCGGGCGGCTGATCGGCGTGATCGGCCTCACTGTCGCGGCCGCCTTTCTGCTGCGCCGCCTGACCCTGCCCCGCCTGAGCGAGGAACAAGGGAAGGCCATCGACGGGCTGACCGTGATCGCGCTGGCGGTGATCGTGGTGGGATTGATGGCCGCGCTTGGCCCTGCACTGCACGCGGACCCAGCGCTGGTTCTGCAATGGCTGGGCTTTGCGCTGGCCGCCAACCTGGGCCTGCAAATGCTGACCTTTGCTGTGGTGCGCCGCCGCGCGGGCAGTGGCGCCGTGCCTGTCTCCGTTGTGGCCGGCAACCGGAACTTCGCTCTCTTCCTGATCGCCCTGCCCGCAGCCACGACCGATCCGCTGCTGGTCTTTCTCGGCTGCTATCAGATCCCAATGTATCTGACGGCAATTCTGATGAAGCCGCTTTACAGCCAGGCCGGTTTCAGGACAGGAATGTGACCCCTGGCATCCAGCGGATCAGATCTGCATCGGCAAAATACGCCTCGCTCATGTCATCCACCAGCGCCTGCGACCAGCCGGGCAGGTCGATTTCCTCTTCCACCGCGTCTTCGGAATGAAAATAGCTGAGGAAAAGCGACCGTACCCGCTCCCGCTGATCCTCCGAAAGCCCGGGCCGCTCGGAGAGATAGGCCTCCAGCCGCTCATACCCGGATTCTGAGATAATACCGCGGGTGATATCCAGCTCGCCGCTGAACCTGAAGCCATCGCCCAGGCCTGTGACATGCCCCAGAATGCTGGGCCAGATCACTGGCGTTTCCTCGTTGCACCAGACGGTGATGCGGCAGCCGGGATTGCGCTGCTGAATATCCGCGACCACTTCGGACCAGCGCAGGTTCATGAAATCGGTGCTGCCGGCGAACTGGTCCCAGGTCCGGCTGGACTGGGACCGGAACACCGGGCCGATCAGGGTTGCGGGGTTGCGCAGCCCCAGAAAGAACTCACAGGGGTTGCCGGGAAAGATCCCCCGCAAAGCGGCGGTGTTGCTGCCTGCATTCCGGTAGAGCCGCCCGCCGCTGAGCATCCAGCCGGGCACCCCCAGAAACCCCGAGTTTGTCAGGATGATGCGCGATACATCCTGGTCCTTCACAATGCCCGCCAGAAGCCCCTCGCGCTCCTGATCGGTGACAAATTCCTGGCTTTGCTTGCGCAGCATCTGATTGAGTGCCGTCATGTAGGTTCCGGGACGGCGGACCATCACCCCACGGTCCAGCAGCGGCTGCGCGTCTTTGCGCAGCGACCAGGTCAACTGGCCGTTGTCCGTGTTAGGCGCGCCCACATGAAAGGCAAGGGTTATGCCGCGCATGTCCGTATTTGCCTGGCTCATTCTTCTGTCCAGCCCCTGCCTGCTTTGCTTGTTGACGGCTGCTGCTGTCTCCGCCCCGGTGTGCACCAGATCATAGACGCGCCCTCATCTGGCGGAAGAACCGGTCGTCCCGCTGGTTCAGGATATAGTCGCACACCTGTTTCGCAAGGCGCGGATGGCCGCGGTCCAGGGCCAGGTTGGCCAGCTCCCGCTGAAACCGGGGAAAGGCGTGTCGGCGGCGCAGCAGCTGATGGAAACGCTGCGGCGTCAGCTCTCCTGCGATGGCCCCTGCGGCGATGTCCTGCAAGACGCCCATCTGCTGCAGAGAAGAGCCCAGCCGGTGCCCCAAGAGCGGGCAGCGCCAGAATGTCACATTATCACCGGTAAACCGCGCTGCGTGGGCGGCATCCGGAGCGACAAACGGGTCGAACATGATATGCACATCACCTGCCGCCCGGCTGGCCTGTGCCGCGTCCCCGAACGGGCCGGAAAAGTCGCGCTCCCAGACCTTCTTGTAGCGCATTTCCCAAGGCACCACCGTCTTGTCGAGCGTCGATTGCGGGCTGATGGCAAAAACCGTGGAACCAGGCGCCGCAGCAGCAAAGGCTGCCGCCGCATAGCCGCCCATTGAGGCGCCGTAGAATACCACCCGGTCAAACCGGGAAAAGAAACCGCTGTCCCGCAGCTCCTCGAATTTCCGGGTGACTTCCGGGTGGCGGAACCAGGTCCAGCCGTTGGCCATGACCCCCAGCATCGACCAGCCCTGCGATTCAATGAAACTGTATCCCCAGGGGCGGCGCTCCTCCCGCTTGGACATCGCAATGTCAAGATTGTCGAATGTCACAACCAGAGTGCTGCCGCGCGGCACATAAAGGAATGAATGCGCGCTGAGGTCCGTAAAAAAACCCTGATCCCCGGCCAGGCCCCGGGCCACCTCAGCCCAGCCTTCGGCCGGTTTTGCCTCCTCCTGCGGTTCGACCGAGAGGATGGCGAGGCCATTGGCGCCGGCTTCCGGCATTTTCAGGGTATTGCAGCCGCCGTACCCCTTGAGGAACGGATAGCTGCCCGACCCTTTGCGGATTTCGAACACTGCCCGGCTGAGCGGATGCAGCGCCCGGTCCATGACATATCTGAGGTTCTGGGGCTTGTGCGCGGCTCCGAAGCCATTGAGGGAGAGCAGCACATCATACTGGCGCAGCTTGCGCGGGCGGGCCACGACGCGGACCGCCTGCGGGTCCACGCCGCCGCGTTCCAGCTCTGCCAGATAGTGTTGCAGCTGCGTATCCGGCAGCGGGGCAAAGGCGCCCTTGCCATTCAGGCACAGCACATCAACCGTGCAGCCATAGCGCTGATGCAGCAGAATTGCCAGTTCAGGCGCTTGGCCGTTTATGTCCGCGACACTCCCGATTTCGTCCGCATCAAGGGCGGACAAAACCGATTTAACTTCAAAGCTGTCATCCAGCATATTGCTTGAGCTGCCATCTTGGGATGCGCCGGAACAGAACCGAACCGCCGCGGCTGACCTGCTGATCATAGCAGAAACCGCTCTGCGACAGCGCGTCGAAGCACTGTTTTATACCAATTCTCTTAATTTTCCGCGTATGGATTTCGAGGAATACCTTGTCGATCCCGGTCAGGTCGGCAGGCGAAAAGAGATCGCGCTCGCCGCCCTCGATATCCACGATCAGCGTGTTGGCCCTAAAATCACGGATCAGCTGCGACAGGCGGATGCCGGGCACTTCTATGGCCTTTTCGTAGGGTTCTTCACCGTCCAGGGAAGAGGACCAGAACTGCTCGCGGACGTAAAAGGACATCGGGCCTTCGGCGGTTGCGTCGTTCAGCGCCACGCAATTGCGTACCTGCGCGGAGGCCAGCCCGTTCAGTTCATGCACCTGGCTGATGAACTTGCACAAGGAAGGGTCCGCTTCGACACAGAGGACATTTTCCACCCCCAGGGTGACACCGAGAAAGGAGGAAATGAAGCCGATCCCGGCGCCCAGCTCGATCACCCGGTCCTCCTTGCCGATGAACTTGGGCGTGCCGGAAACCTCATCCAGCTCGTAGCGGTCCTTGCGGATTGCGCGTTCGATCTTGGAGGTAATGACATCCGGATTGAGCGGGATCTTGACCCCGTGCGTTTCAAGAATTTCCATCATTGCTGCTGCCCCGCCCGCGTGATGACTGTGGAGTATTTGCCGTGTTTCGCCAGGACTTCGACCGCGCCAAAGGCCTTCATCGCCGGGATGCCGCCGGATCCCTTGCGGATATCCAGGACAATGCCGCCACCCTTGGATATCTGACGGCTGAACAGGTTTTCATAGGCCTGCACCGGATAGTGGAACCCGCAGGACGCAAGGCTGACAACCAAGTCAAAATCACCCAGCGCCGGAACATCCTCTGTCTTGGGATTAACCGTGGTGATCTTTTCCGCCGGCACGCCGTTTTGCTCCAGAAAGGCGCGGGCGGTCTGCAAGCAGGCGTAGCCTGAGCCTTCGCTTTGAAAACCGAACTGCCGGGTATCGCTGCTTTCGATGTCAATCAGCACAGCCTCGCAGCCGTAACGGCGCTGCAGGATCAGGCTGGCAAAAGCATAGCCGCATCCGATATCGGCAATCCGTTTGGGCTCAATCATGTCAGCCGAGCGAAGGAAGTGCCCGCATTCGCGCTCGGCAATCCGGATGGCACCCGGCAGAATCTGATCGCGGTTCTGCCGGGCTTCTGCCAGCAAAGGCTCCATATTGCCGCCGACCCATTCCTTGATGGCCTGGTTCGACTGTGCCAGTTCAGAACGCTGCAGCAGGATGTTCGCCACATCCTGATCGCTGAACATGGAAAAATCCAAACCCGTCGGGTCAATCAATTCCTCTGCTACCTGTTCCGGTGCGGACGCAGGCAGCAACAGATGCCGGGTCTGCTCCGGGTCGATCCGGTGCTTGGCCAGCAGGTCATGCACATAGCAGCCCGGCGCCGGCACGCCGCCGTATTTTGCCGCGATATTGCGGAAGCGGCGGCCCCAGAAGTGGATCGACAGCGTGTCGCTGCGCACATAGCTGCGCGCCTGGTTCGGCCGGTTCGGGTTCAGGACAACGCCGGCGTTCTTGAACGGTACGGGGTAAATTACATGGCCAGGCCGGGAGTGCGAGACCTCGCCTGTTTCCTGCAAGAACCAGGTCAGCGCATCCGGCCCCCAGACCCCCCAGGGCAGCAGCGAAACATGAACGCCGTCGCCGCGATCCTTGCGCGCCTGAAGATCCGCCTGTTTCTGAGCGCTGTACCAGGGCGGGATGGGGTATTCATCGCTGGTGAACCGCAGCATCGCGGAGAGCGTCTTGGAGGTCTTAGGCAGCCGCAGCACGCCGTTGTTGATCATCGGCTTGTCATCGGAGATCCAGCCGTGGAAATGCTTGCCCTTGATGTTCCACGGCTGGCAGCAATAGGCATCGGTATCTGCCCAGACGTGATTGGTCTTGCGCAGCATATGCAGGCGGAACACATCGGCGTGGTAGGCCGGGCTGCCGGTGCGTGCGTGGCGGATGATCCAGTCTGACGGCAGGATATCATTGGCATCCTCCAGCTTGACACCATCCGGCACCCCCTGCACATCGTCATACGTGTAGAGGATGGTCTCATGACCATTGTCCAGAAAAGACTGCAGGCAAAGCTGCTCAAGCCAGCTGAGCTCCGGGCCCACCCATAGCGACGCAACGGCTGGAAGTGCCATGATAACTGCCCTCGAGTTGCCTGCTGCTGCGCGGCAGCTGGATGTTATTGTTAACGAATTTTAGCGCGTGCCCCGGAGGGCTGTCAACGCAGGGTGCCAAAGCCCTTAATGGGTGGTTTCGCCGCGCTCCACCGTGAACCAGAAATCGCTGCCGGGTTCGTTCTCAGCAACGCCGTCCGGGATCACCCCGGGGCCGCTGAGGAAGACATTGGCCCCGAAATGCGCGTGCATCCGCGACAGCCGGCACAGTTTGCGGCTGGTCAGTTCGCGGAACAGCTCAATCATGTCATCGCGCAGCTTCAGCTCCTCGATCTTCTCGCGGTGCTTGCGGCAGGAGTGTTCATGCGCGGCAGCGATATCCGGGTCTGCCAAGAGCCGCGCCATCTCTGCCTCCAGCGCCGGGATCATCCGCTGGATCGAGCGTTCCTCTTCGGCGTTGTTGTTCATCCGGAACCAGTAGGACAGCCCCTGGTCGCGATCCACGTGGTTGACACGGCCCCGGTCGCGCTTGACCAGGAAACTTTCGGCGCTGCGCACGGCGTAGTGGTTCAGCTGCACCAGATCATAGCCATAGGTGCTCATTGAGGAGCGCCAGCCGTTGCGGAACATCTCCCGCGGCATGTCCTGCCCCGAGCCGTTGACCCAGCGGATATCCTCCCACAGCTGCGGCTTCAGCCCCTTGGGCCGGTGCACCCCAAGTTTCTTGAAGATGCCAGTGTTGCGGAACAGGGTCTTGAAGCCCCAGGCCTGATGCGGCTTGCGGGTGACCTCAAATGCGCAGCGGGTAAACTCGCGCAGCAGCAGGTCGCCCGTGAAATCGCGGACATCGTTGTTGCCGAACAGGCGCCAGGTCATCGAGATCATATTGGCATCACCGATAGCCGCAAACAGGTCGTCCAGCCTCCCCCCGCCGCATTTGATGTTGATGAACTCATCCACATCCATACAGACCAGCCAGTCGGCGTTCCGGATCACCGGCTCTTCCTCGGCCGCCTGCAGCGCCGCGTGCTGCGGTTTCAGATCGGTGTTGCGGAACGGGTTCTCGCGGTGCTGCACGATACCTTTGTCCTGCAGCATCTGCAGCATGGTGTCGGTGCCGTCGGTGCAATCGTTTGTATAGACCAGAAAATCATCCACCCCGATGGCCCGGTGATAGGCCAGCCATTCCAGGATGAACGGCCCCTCATTCTTCATCGTGGTGACGATGGTGGTTTTCGGTTTGCCGCCGGGGCGTATAACTGGCTTCTCCTCCGGAATGCGCACCGGGTTGGCCTTGAAATGCCCTGTTGCAAGTTCCAGCAGCTCAGGAGTTTCAACCAGGCTGGTCTTTGGCACGATCTTGGAAATTGTGTCCGTTGGATGTCGCAATGCCATGCAGCGGTAGAAGCGCGCCTCCTGTGCGGGGTCAGGGTCCACCCCCACTACCCGGATCAGCCGCCAGATGCATTTCTCCCCAGCCTTGGCAGGCGCCAGGCACCAGCGCGGGCGCTGGCCTGCCGCGTCGAACTGGGTGCAAATATGGTCGGCAAATGACGCCTCCGCCCCCTTGCGCACCCGCCAGGGATAAGCCTGAACCCCGCCAAGGCGCAGGCAGCCCGAAGGTGCCTCAACCGTCTTGTCAAAGACATTCAGGCCCTCGCCCGGTGCAAGCAGATCAAACAGGTCGATATTGGCCACCGCCCGGGCGCGGGCCAGAAAGCGCGCCCGCAAGATCTCATAGATCAGGAATTCACCCAAAGGCGCGCGCCAGGGATCAGCGGGCGGGATCTCCATCCGGTCCTTGCCTGGCGCGCCCGGAACATTGAAAGGATGCGCCTCTTCCGGCAGGCCGTCCTTGCCCAAAGGCAGCGCGCAATGCACGACCACGACCCGCTGCAGCCCAGCGATTTCCCCGGCCTGCTCCCGCAGCTCCGCAATGAAACGGCGGCTTTCCTGCGGCGGCGCCCGGTCGAAAATGACGGCGCCCTGCATCCCGTGCTGTGCCACGTGGTATTGCAGCCACTGCACTGCCGCCACGGCGGTTTCGCCATTGCGGACGGCTGCCAGTACGTTCAGCCCCGCAAACAGCTCTGTCTCATCGGGATGCAGCGTCAGCCTGTGCGGCGTTCCGTCAACAGAAAAACCGGCCTCTCCCTGCCCCTTTTGGACAAGGACATCCAGAACCGGCGCTCCGCCAATGTTATGCACTGCAGGCTTGCTGTCAGGGTCCAGACCGCTCAGGTCTTCGCGCGGGGTTCCGGACTTGAAGAACAGCCGCGCCTTGCCGCTGCCGGAACCTGAGGTTTCCACCGCATCCAGCAGCACTGCCCCGCTAAAGGACAGCGCACTGAGTTCGCGCTCAAGGATTTTACCGTCGCAAGTCCCGGAGGCTGGATTGAACATGCTGTTGCGTCACGCTGTTAGGGAATAAGCCCTTGGCGCTTAGCGCCAAGGGAAGACGCTGCTGGTAGCCCGGCCATTCACCCGCATTTGGAATGGCCGCAGCTGCGGCAAGTCATGCAGCCCTCGACCATCTGCATGTCGAACTGGCCGCAGCTGGGGCAGGCCTTGCCGCGGGGCGCGTTCAGGTTCACAACCTGTGCCTGCGGGTCGGACTTGAGCCCCATGCCCTCGCCTTCCAGGAAGCCGGTCTTGACCATATGGGTTTCGATCACGCCGCCGATCGCTGCCAGGATCGAGGGTATGTACTTGCCCTGCACCCAGGCGCCGCCGCGCGGGTCGAATACCGCTTTCAGCTCCTCGACGACAAAGGACACGTCGCCGCCGCGGCGGAACACGGCAGAGATCATCCGGGTCAGCGCCAGCGTCCAGGCGTAGTGTTCCATGTTCTTGGAGTTGATGAACACCTCGAACGGGCGGCGGTGGCCGTTGATGATGATGTCGTTGATGGTCAGGTAGATCGCGTGCTCGCTGTCCGGCCACTTCAGCTTGTAGGTATGGCCCTCCAGCGACTGCGGGCGGTCCAGCGGCTCGGACATGTAAACCACTTCGGCGCCGTTCTCATCCACGTCGCTCTCATGCGGCGCCTTGGCGGTCTCGCCCGGCGCGGTATCTGCGCTTTCGCTCACAGACAGGACCGAGCCGGTCACGTCGTTCGGGCGGTAGGTGGTGCAGCCCTTGCAGCCCTGATCCCAGGCCTGCATGTAGACATCCTTGAAGTCATCAAAGGAGATGTCTTCCGGGCAGTTGATGGTTTTGGAAATCGACGAGTCGATCCATTTCTGCGCTGCTGCTTGCATTTTGACGTGGGCCGCAGGGCTTAGTGTCTGCGCGTTGACGAAGTAATCGGGAAGCTTGGCGTCCGCGCCGAATTTCTCGCGGTACATCTGCACCGCGTAGTCGACCACTTCCTCCTCGGTGCGCGAGCCGTCCTTCTGCAGCACCTTGCGGGTATAGGCATAGGCAAACACCGGCTCGATGCCCGAGGACACGTTGCCTGCGTACAGAGAAATGGTTCCGGTCGGCGCGATGGAGGTCAGCAGTGCGTTGCGGATGCCGTGTTCGCGGATTGCGTCGCGCACGTCCTCGTCCATGTTCAGCATGTTGCCGGAGCTGAGGTAGGCCTCCGCATCGAACAGCGGGAAGGCGCCCTTCTCCTTGGCCAGGTCCACCGACGCCAGATAGGCGGCGCGGGCAATCGCGTGCAGCCATTCGTCGGTCTGGCGCGCCGCCTCGTCGGAGCCGTATTCCAGCCCAAGCATCAACAGCGCATCTGCCAGGCCAGTAACGCCCAGGCCGATCCGGCGCTTGTTCTTGGCTTCCTGCGCCTGCGCCTCGAGGGGGAACTTGGAAACGTCGACCACGTTGTCCATCATCCGGACCGCGGTGGCGACCAGTTCCTGCATCGCGGACTGGTCCAGCTGCGCGCCCTTCTCGAACGGATTGGCCACCAGCCGCGCCATGTTGATCGAGCCCAGCAGACAGGCGCCGTATGGCGGCAGCGGCTGCTCGCCGCAGGGGTTGGTGGCGCAGATGTTTTCGATGTAGCTGAGGTTGTTGGCCTTGTTGATACGGTCGATGAAGATCACGCCCGGCTCGGCATAATCATAGGTCGCCTGCATGATCTTATTCCACAGATCACGCGCCTCGACGGTGTGATAGACCTTGCCGTCGAATTGCAGTTCCCAGGAACCGTCGGCCTTGACCGCATCCATGAAGTCATCGGTCACCAGCACCGACATGTTGAACATGCGCAGGCGGGCAGAGTCGGATTTGGCAGTGATGAAGGCCTCGATATCCGGGTGGTCGCAGCGCATGGTCGCCATCATCGCGCCCCGGCGGGAGCCTGCGGACATGATGGTGCGGCACATCGCGTCCCACACATCCATGAACGACAGCGGGCCGGAGGCATCCGCTGCCACGCCTTTTACGTCTGCGCCGCGCGGCCGGATGGTGGAAAAGTCATAGCCGATGCCACCGCCCTGCTGCATGGTCAACGCCGCCTCTTTCAGCATGTCAAAGATGCCCGACATGCTGTCCGGCACCGTGCCCATCACAAAGCAGTTGAACAGGGTCACCTGGCGCGCGGTGCCGGCGCCTGCGGTGATCCGGCCCGCGGGCAGGTATTTGAAATCCTCTAGCGCGCCAAAGAACTTCTCTTCCCACACGTCCGGCTTCTTTTCCGCCCGCGCCAGGTCGCGTGCGATGCGCCGCCAGGTATCCTCGACTGTCACGTCGATCGGCGCGCCGTCGGCCTGCTTGAAACGGTATTTCATATCCCAGATCTGCTCGGCGATGGGGGCGGCAAAGCGGCTCATGTGTCGGTCCTTTGAGTCGTTCGGGCTTCATGAAAACGGCTCCGCTGCGGCTGCTTTTTCAGGGCACCGTGGCGAATCCATTTTTTGTTAAGGCTTACTTGCAGCAAATGCGTGGAGAAACACAATACCTTGAAGTCGGCGATCCGTAAACTACTATATACTGTCAAAGCTCTGGACGACTCTGTGGGGAACCTGTGGATAAGCGCGTGAATCTCGTGAAGCTTTCGGTCGGCACCGAAAGCGTCGAAAGCCTGATGGCCTGGCAGGAAATGCGCCGATTGGAACTGCCCGAAGGCCTGCCGCGCCACGTGACCCGCATGTGGCCGAAACGCGAAGCGGAGATCCTGAACGGCGGTTCGATCTACTGGGTGATCAAGGGGCTGATCCAATGCCGCCAGCGCATACTGCGCATGGATGAGGTCATGGGCGAGGATGGCATCCGCCGCTGTGCCATCATCCTGGACCCGGAACTGCACCGCACCCATACCGCGCCGAAACGCCCGTTCCAAGGCTGGCGGTACCTGAAGACCGAAGACTCCCCCGCCGACCTGCCCGCAGGTAAAAGACAGGAGGAGCCGCTGCCGCCGGAACTATCGCAGGCTCTGGCGGAAATCGGGGTTATCTGAGGCCGTCTGCACTCCCCCCGCGGCAGCCTCGCCAGCGCCGGGCGTCAGCCCGGCGCCCGGCCCAACCGGGGCGGAAACATCTGTGATGTTTCCAGCAACGGGCGGGAGCACCCCGGCAGGCGGCATGCACCCGGAACCAACAAAGTCTTCCCGCCCCCCTTAGCAGGCATCCATAGATGCCTTGAAGGCGTTGGGCAAAGCCCGCGCTGACGCGCGGGCAGCAGTGCTTACCTGCGGTGCTCCAGCAGATCCAGCAGCGTGTTCAGCGCCGCCTTCTCATCATTGCCGTATTTCGCCACCCGGCTGCGCCACAGGGTGGCCTGCGACTTCAGCACCAGACCATCGCTCAGCAGCTTCAAGTGGTTGGCGCGCAGCGTCTCACCGGTGGAGGTGATATCGGCCACCATCTCGGCGGTTTCGTTTTTCACCGTGCCTTCGGTGGCACCCTGACTGTCGACCAGCTGGTAATCCGCCACTCCGGCGTCGGTCAGGAACTCCCGCACCAGCCGGTGGTATTTGGTGGCAATCCGCAGCCTGTGGCCATGCGCGGCCCGGAAGGCGGAAGCCGCGGCGTCCAGATCATCCAGCGTATCCACGTCGATCCAGAACTGCGGCACCGCCAGGATCAGATCAGCATGGCCGAACCCCATCTCCGCCAGGCCTTCTATTTGCTGCTCGAACCTCGGCAGCTTCTCTTGCACCAGATCGGTGCCGGTGACGCCGAGGTGTATGCGCCCGGCCGCCAGCTCGCGCGGGATTTCTCCCGCCGACAGCAGCACCAGCTCCATGTTCGCAACACCTTCGACGGCGCCGGCATATTCCCGGTCCGACCCGGTGCGCGACAGCGTCACGCCGCGCTTAGCAAACCAGTCAAAGGTCTTTTCCATCAACCGTCCCTTGGACGGCACTCCCAGCTTCAGGGTCATTTGCGCGCCTCCTCAAGCTGCAGCATCAGGTCCGGGCGCAGCACGCCGCCCACTGCGGGGATTTCCTCCCCCTCACCAAGCTGCCGGGTCAGCGCATCATAGCGTCCGCCGCTGGCCACCGGCGGCAGATCAGGCCGCGCCTCGGCGTAGAAACCAAAGACAAAGCCGTCGTAATACTCCATCGAGGTGCGCCCGTAGGAGGCCTCGAAATCGAGGTTGTCCACATCGACACCGCGCGCCTTCATCGCCGCGGTGCGCGCATCCAGCCGGTCCAGCGCGGGATTGATCTGCGGCAGATCCACCGCAATGTCGCGCATCTGCTCGGTTGCAAAGGGCACAGTCTCGCGCACAGCCATCAGCGCTTCCAGCGCCAAGAGCTCGTTTTCGGCTATCGGCGGATGCTTGGCATCCTCGCGCAGCGCTTCTACCCGCGCCTGCACCTCTGCCGCGCGGCGTTTGCCCAATTCCACTGCAGAGCCGGTCAGATCGCCCTCGGTTTCCAACAGCCTCTTTCGGCTCTCCGGCACCGGCGCCCGGCCCGCGAACCGGTCCAGCAGGGAACGGAAACGGCGCGGCCGCCAGATGTGGCGCATCAGCGCTGCCTTGCGCTTGCCCGTGGTGTTCAGCCCCTCGACCGCAGCCATCAAGATACCGATGTCGCCGGTTGCCGCCCGCAGCGGCAGCCCGCGCACCTGCAGGGCAAACAGCGAGAACACTTCCGCGTCCGCCGCCGCCGCATCATCGCGTTCAAACACCTCATAGCCGACCTGCAGGTATTCGTTGGGCCGGTCCGGGTCCATCTCCTGGCGCCGGAACACCTCGCCCGAATAGGTGTAGCGTGCAGGCTCTGCGCCATGGCGCATATGCGCCTCCACCACCGGTACGGTAAAGTCCGGCCGCAGCATCTGCTCGCCCCGCAGCGCATCAGAGGTCACATAGGCGCGGGCCCGGATGTCTTCGCCGTAAAGATCCAGCAAGGTGCCCGCCGGCTGCAGCAGCGGTGTATCCACCACCTGCGCGCCCGCGGCCTCGAAGCGGACCCGCAGCTGTGCAGCGCGGGCCTGAATGTCAGAACGAAGCGTCATGATCAGCCCTGCCCGTCCAGGATATCCCGCACCTTGGCGACCAGCTCGCTGCGCGGCACTTCGAACTGGCTGGGGCGTTCCTTCCACTCTTCCAAGGTGGCGCTTTCGGCGATCTTGGCGCCCAGAATCAGGTCCTTGATCTGCACCACGCCATTGGCCTTCTCGTCGCCGCCTTCGATAACGGCGACAGGCGAGTTCCGCTTGTCCGCGTATTTCAGCTGGTTGCCAAAGTTCTTGGGGTTGCCCAGGTATACCTCGGCCCGGATGCCCGCGTTGCGCAGCTCTGCCACCATCGCCTGGTAATCCGCCATCCGGTCCCGGTCCATCACGGTCACCACGACAGGTCCAGTTGCTTCAGCGCTCAGCCGCCCCTTGGCATGCAGCGCCGCCAGCAAACGATCCACGCCGACAGACACACCCACCGCAGGCACTTCCTGCCCGGTAAAGCGCTTGACCAAGCCATCATAACGGCCGCCGCCCGAGACCGAGCCGAACTGCCGCTTGCGGCCCTTCTCGTCGAGGATTTCGAAAGTAAGTTCCGCCTCGAACACCGGCCCGGTGTAATAGCCCAGACCGCGCACAACGGAAGGGTCGATCTCAATCCGGTCCTTGCCATAACCGCCCGCAGCCAGCAATTCGCCGATCTGCTCCAACTCAGCAATGCCCTCCTGGCCCACCTTGCTGTCGCCAACAGCCGCACGCAGGTTGGCGATGGTCCCAGCCGCATCCGCCGCCTTGGACGTCAGAAACGCCAGCACCGGCGCGGCCTGATCATCAGACAAGCCCACACCGTCAATGAAGGCGCCCGAAGCATCCAGCCGCCCACTGGTCAGCAGCTCGCGCACGCCGGCCTCGCCCACCTTGTCGAATTTGTCGATGGTGCGCAGCACGTCGTCGCGCTTGGCATCACCGTCGCCAAGGCCCATCGCCTCCAGCACGCCGTTCAGAACCTTGCGGTTGTTCACCCGCACCAGGTAATCGCCGCGCGGAATGCCAACGGTCTCCAGCGTGTCGGACAGCATCGCGCAGATCTCTGCATCCGCCGCCATCGAGGCGGTGCCCACGGTGTCCGCGTCGCACTGATAGAACTGGCGGAAGCGGCCCGGCCCCGGCTTTTCATTGCGCCAGACCGGCCCCATCGCATAGCGGCGGTAGGGGGTCGGCAAATCGTTGCGGTGCTGCGCATAAACCCGCGCCAAGGGCGCCGTCAGATCATAGCGCAGAGCCATCCAGTCGCCGTTCCCGTCCTCTTCGGTCTCCTGCCAGGCAAACACGCCCTCGTTCGGGCGGTCCACATCGGGCAGGAATTTGCCCAGCGCTTCAACGGTTTCCACCGCCGAGGACTCCAGCGCCTCGAACCCGTAATGATGATACACACCCGCGATGGCCCGCAGCATCTCGCTGCGCTGGGTCACCTCCACACCGAAATAGTCACGGAACCCCTTCGGCGTCTGCGCCTTGGGGCGGGGCTGTTTCTTCACTTTGGCCATCTGAGGCCTCCTCACGGGTAGCGGTTTCACTCGCGTGGCGGTCTAACGGAAGCGGGTCACAACGGCAAGACAGAGCCGCCGCCGCCCGGTGCCGCACCCCCGGCCAGTGACATTCGCCCCCTGCCTTCCTCTTGCCAAAAATATCCCCGCCGGAGGCCCGCAGGATTTCCGCAGGAAAACCTGCGTCTGCAGCATCCGCCCCATGGACCCAAGGCCGCAACCGCCCTATGACAGGGCCGCACCTACAGGAGAGCCCCCATGCAGCATCTGGAAGAGCAAATCGCCCATCTGACCCGCAGCGTGGAGGAGATGAGCGACGTGATCGCCCGCCAGCAGCAGGAGATCGACCTGCTGACCCGCCGCGTTGCCATGCTGATGCAGCGCGAGGCCACCCGCGAACAGGAAGGCACCGGCGGCATGGTCTTTGCCGACGAGCGCCCGCCGCATTACTGATCAGCGACCAGCACACCACGGTTTCCCTTGATCCAAACGCCCGCCCCGCGCAGGCTGTCACGCAGGTATTTGTGACAAGTGATTGGGGGACAGGGCCATGGCACCATCCAACGACCCGGTGGAATTCGTCGAAAAGGGCGTCGGCAAACTGCATGCGCGCATGCTCTACTACCTGAAAACCATCTGGAAGCGCATCCGCGCCCTGCTCACCCCGCTCAGCAAATTCCTGAAAAACCTGATCTCCGGCGCCAAATCTCTGGCCAAGACCGTCGGCAAGGCAGTGGTGAAGCAGGTGACCTCCGCCGCCCAGTACATTCTGAAATTGATCGACCGGGTGGAACTGACGCTGAAAAACCTGGTGAAACTCGGCAAACGCATCCTCGACACCATCCGCAAGAACATGGACCGCACCCGCGTCATCCGCATTCTGAAAACCGTGATCCGCAAATATGTCGAGATGATCCGCCAGGTCTGGGGCTGGATCCGCGAGATCTGGGATGAGCTTGGCGTGCTCGACACCGCGCTGTCGGTGATCAGCCGCTTTGCCTCCGTCCTGCAAATGGTCTTCCGCTGGATCCGCGACGTGACCGGAATTGCCGCTGCGGTGAAGCGGGTGAAGTCGATGCTGAAAAAGGTTCTGAAAACCCTGCGGCTGGAGGTGAAAGAGGCGATCCGCCTGCTCAAGGACGTGGCCAAACTGCCGGTGCCCAAGGAGGCGTAACGCTTGCGGCAGGCGTGACGGCGTTGAGGTTCAACTATCCCCCTCTAAAGTTAAGTGCTTTGAAACGGCTGGATGGTCTACTTCAAGGTCTACGCCCTGCTGCTCTGCACGCAAACGCACATAACCGCGGATCATTGTTTCTGTGAACTCATACCAACCTTGCCTAGTCCCAGTAAGAATCCTGGCGTGGTTTTCCTTCTTTAGGCTGTTGATACGCTGGTTGAACTTAGATCGGTCTAAGGTCTGTTCCTCACGCGGCTTCATTATTCTTTCGTAAGAGACAAAAATGTCAGCGCTTCGACGCCTAAGTTCGTGGCCATCAGCTACTGCCCAAAGCACGGACTCATAGTCGTTTCTGTATTTTTGAGTTGCATCTTCATAGGGTTTCCTAAGTTTCATATCCATCGCTTCAGCCGCGTCCGCCATGGCGAGCTGAAAAAGCTCAGGAGTAACCACCCCATCGTTTTGTGCTTCGAAAACACGCCAGAACAACTTCTCAGAAATCAGATGTACATAGTGCGGAAAACCATCACTGATGCGTGCGATCCGAATTACCGTATCCTTGTCAATTTTGATCCCGAGAGCTACAGCCGCTGTTTCAACAATTTCATATCTCGCCTCCCATGGGAGCTGGCCCAAACCTTCTGTGTGAAAGTAACGATCAGCGCTGCCGTGCGCATCCATAAGAGCCTCGACACTTTCACCGATCCCGCAAACAATGAACGTGGCCAAGACATGCTGATCTGAAACTTGTTTGAGAAAATTGGTAAAGACAACCTGCTCCTCGCGGCTCTCAATCAAATCAAACTCATCTACAACGATGACAATCCGTTTCTCAGTATTCTCTGCGAGAAACCGCATAAGACGGACTGCTTCGTTAACAGAGCTGGGATCAGTAGCTTTCCCCTCTTCCAGTGTCCACTTTCCTTCTCCACCCAATCCAAACTTGGAAAAGCTAAGACCCTTCTCAGTAATCTTCTTCTCGAACTGAGGGGATCGCCCGTTCATTTGATCAAACACTTCACGGATAATGGAGGCAAATGTGCTCTTTCCATCGCAACCGATGAGTACCGCTTCCTCAGAATCAGCAAGAGAATAAGCACTAGTCTGTGCTAGCGAGGATTTCCCTACTCCCCGTAGGCCATGAATCAGAGCGTGGCGTCCCGGCTGGATCAGGGCTCGTTTGATTCCGTTCAATTGTCTTGTTCGACCTCTTAGAAACTCTTCTGACTGCAATGGTCTGGACGGTGAAAGAACTTTGGACATCAGCTTTCCAAAGTCATTCTCCGGTTGGCTGATAACTGCTCGCAAACCCTGTAGCTCGGTCAAATCTGTTTCTCACTCTACCAGTAATGAGCGAACAGTATTTACTCCCAGAGCGCGAGTAAAGAGGTGGAACTCCCCTCAAATCTCCTCCACATCCATCACCCCTTCCAGCGACTTCAATGCGCCCTTGATCTGCGGGTTGATCGGGAACGCCTGGCCCAGGTCCATCTCCACATCGCCGGGCAGCGCGGGGTCCTGCAGGTACATATAGACCTCGCCGCGCGCGGCGTTGCGGGCGGCGGATTTGGCATCCTCCAGCACCTGCGCCACGGTGCCCACAGCGGCGGCGTCACTCACATAGACCCGCAGGGAACTGCGCCCGGCATCGGCAATGGCAGAATCCACCGGCCCGACCGAGCGCACCAGCAGTTTCAGCTGGTCGCTCTCCATCGTCGCCTCGGCGGTGATCACCACTTTGGAGCCGGTCTCCAGATACTCGCGGGACTTCTCCAGCACCTCAGAGAACAGCGTCACCTCAAACGCCCCCGAAGGGTCCGACAGCTGGGCAAAGGCAAAGCGGTTGCCGCGGGCAGATTTCCGCTCCTGCCGCCCAGCAACAACACCGCCCATCTTGGCCATGAACGGCCCGCGCTCGGCCTTGGCCGTCACCTCGTCCAGCGTCATCACCTTTTTGCGTTTCAGTGCCGGCATGTAATCGTCCAGCGGGTGGCCCGAGAGATAAAAGCCAATCGCCTTGAACTCTTCCGACAGCCGCTCGGCAGGCAGCCAGTCCGGCACCGATGGCAGACGCGGCTCAGGCAGGTCTTCGCCCGCCTCGCCGAACAGCGACACCTGGCTGGAGGCGCGCTGGTCATGCACTGCCGCCGAGTAATCCACCAGCGCGCCCAGGCTCTCGAACACCCGGCGGCGGTTGCTGTCCAGCTGGTCAAACGCTCCCGCCCGCGCCAGCATCTCCAAGGGGCGCTTGCCCACTTTCTTGAGGTTCACCCGGCGGGCAAAGTCATAGACGTTGACAAAGGGACGCTCGCGGCCGTCCTCATTACGCGCCTCAGCCACCAGCCGCATCACGTCCAGGCCGACGTTCTTCAGCGCGCCCAGCGCATAGACCAGCTCCCCGTTCACCACGTTGAAGGTCGCCAGCGAGCGGTTGATGCAAGGCGGCACGTATTTCAGCCCCAGGCCCTTCTTCACTTCCTCGAAGTAGATCGCCAGCTTGTCGGTCAGGTGAATATCGCAGTTCATGACACCGGCCATGAACTCCACCGGGTGGTTCGCCTTGAGCCAGCCGGTCTGATAGCTGACCACCGCATAGGCCGCGGCGTGGGATTTGTTGAAGCCGTAGTTGGCGAATTTCTCCAGAAGGTCGAAAACCTCGGAGGCCTTCTTCTTGTCGACGCCGTTCTCCGCCGCGCCCTTCTCGAATTTCGGGCGTTCGGCGTCCATCGCCTCTTTGATCTTCTTACCCATCGCCCGGCGCAAAAGGTCAGCGCCGCCCAGCGTGTAATTCGCCATCACCTGGGCGATCTGCATCACCTGTTCCTGGTAGACGATGATGCCCTGGGTCTCTTCCAGGATGTGGTCGATCAAGGGGTGGACAGAGGTGATCTCGCGCTGGCCGTTCTTCACCTCGCAGTAGACCGGGATGTTTTCCATCGGGCCGGGCCGGTACAGCGCCACCAGCGCCACGATGTCTTCGATACAGGTGGGTTTCATGCGCTTCAGCGCATCCATCATGCCGGTGGATTCCACCTGGAACACCGCCACCGTCTTGGCGCGGGAGTAGAGGTCGTAGGTAACCTTGTCATCCAGCGGGATGGCGTTGATCTGGTTCTCGGCGCCCTCCGGCGGATCATAGAGCTGGGTGCCATCCTCGGCGATATGCAGGTCGCGGCCCGACTGGAAGATCAGGTCCATCGCGTTCTGAATAACCGTCAGGGTCTTGAGGCCAAGGAAGTCGAACTTCACCAGCCCCGCCTGCTCCACCCATTTCATGTTGAACTGGGTGGCGGGCATGTCGGAGCGCGGATCGCGGTAGAGCGGCACCAGCGCGTCCAGCGGCCGGTCGCCGATTACCACACCCGCGGCGTGGGTACCGGCAGAGCGCAAGAGGCCCTCGACCTGCTGGCCATAGGTCAGGAGCCGGTCCACCACCGGCTCGTTCCGCGCCTCCTCGCTGAGACGCGGCTCTTCCTTCAGCGCGTCGGCGATGGACATCGGCTTCACGCCCTCGACCGGGATCAGCTTGGACAGCCGGTCCACCTGGCCGTAGGGCATCTGCAAAACCCGCCCCATGTCGCGCACCGCTGCCTTGGACAAAAGCGCGCCGAAGGTGATGATCTGCCCCACCTTGTCGCGCCCGTACTTCTCCTGCACGTAGCGGATCACCTCTTCCCGGCGGTCCATGCAGAAGTCGATGTCGAAGTCGGGCATCGACACCCGTTCCGGGTTCAGGAAGCGTTCGAACAGCAGCGAATACCGCAATGGGTCAAGGTCGGTGATCGTCAGCGCATAGGCCACCAGGGAGCCCGCACCGGAGCCCCGCCCCGGTCCCACCGGAATATCGTGATCCTTGGCCCATTGGATAAAGTCGGCAACGATCAGGAAGTAGCCGGGAAAGCCCATACCCTCGATGATGCCCAGCTCGAAATCGAGCCGTTCCTGGTATTCCTCCACGCTCACCGCATGGGGGATCACCGCCAGACGCTGCTGCAGGCCCTCGTTGGCGATGCGGCGCAGTTCGGCTACCTCGTCATCGGCGAACTTGGGCAGGATCGGGTCGCGCCGGTAGGCCATGAAGGCGCAGCGCTTGGCGATTTCCACGGTGTTCTCAACCGCCTCCGGCAGGTCGGCAAACAGCGCAACCATTTCCTCCTGGCTCTTGAAGTAATGCTGCGCGGTCAGCCGGCGGCGCGGCTCCACCTGATCGACATAGGCGCCCTCGGCGATGCAGATCATCGCATCATGCGCCTCGAACATTTCCGTACTGGGGAAATAGACGTCATTGGTGGCAACCAGCGGCAAGTCCATCGCATAGGCCATCTCCACATGGCCGCGTTCGGTCTGCTTCTCTGCCTCCGGCTGGCCGTGTTCCCCCGGATGGCGCTGCAGTTCAACATACAACCGGTTCGGGAAGATGGCCTTCAGCCGCTGCATCAGCGCCTCCGCTGCCGGGCGCTGGCCCATCTGCAGCAGCCGCCCAACCGGCCCATCCGGCCCGCCGCTGAGGCAGATCACATCACCGGCATTCGCCTCCAGCTCCTCCAGCGTCACATGCGGCAGCTCGCCGCCCTGGCGCAGGTACAGGCAGGAGTTCAGCTTCATCAGATGCTCATAACCCGCCTCGCTTTGCGCCAGCAGCACCAACGGCGCGGGCGGTTTGGGCCGCTCACCCGGGGCCGGGTCGGTGAACCGCAGATCCACCTGGCAGCCAATGATCGGCTGCACTCCTGCCCCGCTTGCCGACACCGAAAACTCCAGCGCCGAGAACAGGTTGTTGGTATCCGTCACCGCAATCGCCGGCATCTCGTGCTTCTTGCAGAGGTCCGGCAGCTTCTTTAGCCGCATGGCGCCTTCCAGCAGAGAGTATTCGGTATGGGTGCGCAGGTGAATGAATCGGGGAGAGCTTGTCATGCCGCCACGCTATCTTATTGACATGGATGGGTGAAAGGGCGATCTGCGCACTGAACACCCGCCAAAACCGGTGCGGTGGACGTTGCATTTTATCCATTTTGTTGAAACTCTTTCGCAGCCAGCGCGTAGAGCCTTCGCAAAGCTGCGGATAAAACGCATAAATATGAATACTCTACACGCATCACCGGCAATTTTCTTACTTTTCAGAATACTGCAGCGCAGCACTGGTTTTCCTTGCTTTGGCAACGGACCGCTCCCTAGGCTGTTGCCAGCAAGCAATAATCAGCCCGCCATCCCTTCTGCGCCGCATCGAGGGGGCGGCACACCGGGTCAACAGGGTAAAGCGGCGGTATCGGGATGATGTGCAACTCGCAATGCAATGTGGGTCGGTTTGATCTGTGCTCAGGGCTTAAGCAGCCCAGCGCAGACATCGCTGGTGCCGTTCCCTGCAGATTTTTCCTCCGCCATACCGCTGAAATCGCAGGGCATTTGCCCAAACACTATTCCCAAGGCAGGAAACCGGCAGTATCCCTTGGCGTTGCTGAGACTGGATGTCCGGAATGATACGGATGCCGGGACACCTGCCGCGGCGGCGGATGATTGGGGTATCAGAACAATGAAAGAGGACCGGCACACGTGACTGTACCACTTCTGAGCCTGCAAGGGCTGACCAAGGCCTATCCCGGCGTGGTGGCAAATGACACCGTCTCCTTTGACATCGGTGAGGGCGAAGTGCATGCCTTGCTGGGCGAGAACGGCGCCGGGAAGTCCACCTTGGTCAAGATGATCTACGGGCTGGTGAAACCCGACAGCGGCCAGATGCTGTTGCGCGGCGAGCCCTTTGCGCCCGCCGAGCCCCGTCAAGCGCGCGCCGACGGCATCGCCATGGTGTTCCAGCATTTTTCACTGTTTGATGCGCTCAATGTCGCGGAAAACATCGCGCTCGGGATGGAGAACCCGCCGGAAATGCGCGACTTGGCCGCCCGTATCCGTGAAGTGTCGGAGAACTACGGCCTGCCGCTCGACCCCTTCCGCACCGTCGGCGACCTGTCCGCGGGCGAGCGCCAGCGGGTCGAGATTATCCGCTGCCTTCTGCAGGATCCCAAACTGCTGATCATGGATGAGCCGACTTCGGTGCTGACGCCGCAAGAGGTTGAGATCCTGTTCAAGACGCTGCAGAAACTGCAGTCCGAGGGCACCTCGATCCTCTATATCTCCCATAAGCTGGAAGAAATCCGCACCCTGTGCGACCACGCCACCATCCTGCGCTTAGGCAAGAACGTGGGGGAGTGCATCCCGGCTGAGACCTCCGCCCGCGACATGGCCGAAATGATGGTCGGCAGCACCCTGCAAACGCCTGAACGCGGCAGCCGTGACTTCGGCGCCGTGGCAATGGACATCTCCGGCCTGTCGGTGCCAGCCCCTTCGGCCTTTGGCACCGCGCTCAAGAACGTGCATCTGACCGTGCGCAAGGGTGAAATCCTGGGCATCGGCGGTGTGGCCGGCAATGGCCAGGACGAATTGCTGGGCGTGCTGTCAGGCGAAACCCTGACCGAGGCGGATGCAGTGAAACTGCATGGCGAGCCGATCGGCAAGCTCGGCCCCACCGCCCGGCGCAAGCTCGGCGTTCTGGCCGCGCCGGAGGAACGCCTGGGCCACGCCGCCGCTCCGGACATGAGCCTGACCGAAAATGCCATGCTCACCGGATCCGTTCGTGAAGGGCTGGAAAAGAACGGATTTCTGGATTGGGGCGCCACCAAGGACTTTGCCGAGCGCATTATCAAGGCGTTCGACGTCCGCACCCCCGGCCCCGGCAATGCAGCGCGCTCGCTGTCCGGCGGCAACCTGCAGAAGTTCGTGATCGGCCGCGAGGTGCTGCAGGACCCGGATGTGCTGGTGGTGAACCAGCCGACCTGGGGCGTCGATGCCGCCGCCGCCGCTTCCATCCGCCAGTCGCTGCTGGATCTGGCGGCCAAGGGTGCCGCGGTGGTCTGCATCAGCCAGGACCTGGACGAACTGATGGAAATCTCCGACAGCTTTGCCGCCCTGAACGAAGGCCGCCTCAGCGCCCCGCGCGAAGCGGCGGGCCTGACGGTGGACGAGATCGGCCTGATGATGGGCGGCGCCCACGGCATGGAGGTGGCGCATGTCTGACCTCCGCAACAGAAATCATAAGAAAAAACAGGGAGCCGCCTTATGATCCGGCTTGAGAAACGGCCGCAGCCGTCGCGCGCCTGGTCGATGGCTACGCCGCTGGTGGCGGTGCTGGCGACGATGCTGTTTGGCGGGCTTTTGTTCGCAGTGCTCGGCAAACCGCCGGTGGAGGCGATCCGCACCATCTTCTGGGAACCGCTGTTTGGCGAGTTCTCCTTCTACTACCGCCCGCAGTTGCTGGTCAAAGGCGCACCGCTGGTGCTGATCGCCATCGGCCTCAGCCTCGGCTTCCGCGCCGGCATCTGGAACATCGGCGCCGAGGGCCAGTACATCATGGGCGCCATCTTTGGCGCCGGGGCGGGCCTTGCTTTCTACCCCTCAGAGTCGTTCCTGATTTTCCCGTTCATGGTCATCGCCGGTGCATTCGGCGGCTGGATCTGGGCAATGATCCCGGCGGTGCTGAAAACCCGCTTCGGCACCAACGAAATCCTGGTGTCGCTGATGCTGGTCTATGTGGCCGAGCAATTCCTCGCCTCGGTCTCCCTGGGCCTGTTGAAGAACCCCGAGGGCTTCGGCTTCCCCGGTTCCCGCAACCTGCAGTCCTGGGACGCCGCCCATAATGCCGAGCTGATTGCAGGCACCGGCATGCACTGGGGTGTGGTGGCGGCGCTGATTGCGGTGATCTTTGCCTATGTTCTGCTGAACCGCCACATGACCGGCTACCACATCCGCCTCACCGGCGAGGCACCGCGCGCCGCCAAATTCGCCGGGGTGAACCCCACCCGCTTGGTGCTGTTCTGCCTCGGCACCTCCGGCGCGCTGGCAGGCCTTGCCGGCATGTTCGAAGTCTCCGGCCCCTCCGGCCAGATCTCCATCGACTTCAACGTCGGCTATGGCTTCACCGCGATCATCGTCGCCTTCCTGGGCCGTCTGCATCCGGTGGGCATCCTGCTGGCAGGCGGACTGATGGCGCTGACGTACATTGGCGGCGACATCGCCCAGTCGAACCTGCAGCTGCCGGCCGCGGCCATCCAGGTCTTCCAGGGGATGCTGCTGTTCTTCCTCCTGGCCTTCGACCTCTTGACCAATTTCCGCATCGCAATCGGCAAGCCTGAGGTGGCGTAACATGGATCTTTCTGCAATCAACCCGGTCCTGCTCATTGCCTCGCTGATGGTGGCGGCAACCCCGCTGCTGCTGGCGGCCATCGGTGAACTGGTGGTCGAAAAGGCCGGCGTCCTGAACCTCGGGGTCGAGGGAATGATGATCGTCGGCGCCATCGCGGGCTTTGCCACCGCGGTGGAAAGCGGCTCGCCGCTCCTTGGTTTCATCGCTGCCGCCATCGCAGGCGCAGCGCTGTCAATCCTGTTCGCCATCCTCACCCAGTTTGCCCAGGCCAACCAGGTCGCCTCCGGCCTGTCGCTGACGCTGTTCGGGCTGGGCCTGTCGGCGCTGATGGGGCAGTCCTATGTCGGCATCAAACCGCCGCAGATGGGCGACATCCATATCCCGGTCCTGAGCGACCTGCCCGTCGTCGGTCCGATCCTGTTCGGCCATGACATCATCCTTTACTTCGGCATCATTCTGACAGCCGCGGTCTGGTGGGTGCTGAAATACTCCCGGCTCGGCCTGGTGCTGCGCGCGGTGGGCGAGAATCACGACGCCGCCCATGCGCTGGGATACAAGGTGCTGAAGATCCGCCTGATGGCGATCATGTTCGGCGGCGCCTGCGCAGGCCTTGGCGGCGCCTACATCAGCCTGATCCGCGTCCCGCAATGGACCGAGGGCATGACCGCCGGCATCGGCTGGATCGCGCTGGCGCTGGTGGTTTTTGCCAGCTGGAAACCCTGGCGTGCGCTGCTGGGTGCCTATCTGTTCGGCGGCGTCACCGTGGTGCAGCTCAATCTGCAGGCCGCAGGCGTTGCCATTCCGGTCGAGTATCTGGCAATGTCGCCCTATCTGATTACAATCATTGTGCTTGTTATCCTTTCCGCGGACAAAAGCAGCGCACCTGCCTCGCTTGGCCGCAACTTCCACGCCTCCCGCTAGACGGGGGGCTTTTCACTGCCCCCTGCCGGGGCCAAAAGATCAAACTGGGGAGAACCTGATGAAACTGACCAATCTTCTGACCAGCGCCGCCGTGGCGCTTGGCCTGGCCGCCGGCGCGGCAATGGCCGACACCACCAAGGTAGGCTTTGTCTATGTCGGCCCCGTCGGCGACGGCGGCTGGACCTATGAGCACGACCAGGGCCGCAAGGCGGTTGAGGCCGAATTCGGCGACAAGGTCGAAACCGTCTATGTCGAAAACGTCGCCGAAGGACCGGACGCAGAGCGCGTGATGACCCAGATGGCGCTGGAAGGCGCCGACCTGATCTTCACCACCTCCTTTGGCTACATGGATCCGACCATCAACGTCGCCAAGAAATTCCCGAACGTGAAGTTCGAGCACGCCACCGGCTACAAGCGCGCCGACAACGTCTCGACCTATTCTGCCCGCTTCTATGAGGGCCGCGCGGTGCAGGGCACCATCGCGGGCCACATGACTGAGAGCAACATCATCGGCTACATCGGCTCTTACCCGATCCCGGAAGTGATCCGCGGCATCAATTCTGCCTACATCCACGCCAAGAAGGTGAACCCCGACGTCGAATTCAAGATCGTCTGGGCCTTTACGTGGTTCGACCCGGCGAAAGAGGCTGACGCCGCCAAGGTGCTGATCGAACAGGGCGCTGACGTGATCCTGCAGCACACCGACTCCACCGCGCCGCAGGCCGCGGCCCAGGCCGCCGGCAACGTGATCACCTTCGGCCAGGCCTCCGACATGTCGGAATATGCGCCGAAGCCGCGTGTTTCCTCGATCATCGACGACTGGGCGCCCTACTACATCGCCCGCACCCGCGCCGTGATGGACGGCACCTGGGAGAGCGCAGACACCTGGGACGGCATTGGCGCCGGCATGGTGGGCATCGGTGAAATCTCGGATGCGGTTCCGGCAGACGTCAAGGCCGCTGCACTGGCAATCAAAGACTCGCAAGCCGACGGCTCCTACCACGCCTTCACCGGCCCGATTAACAAACAGGACGGCTCTGCCTGGCTTGCAGAGGGCGAGGTCGCCGATGACGGCACCCTGGCCGGCATGAACTTCTATGTCGAAGGCATCGAAGGCGACATCCCGCAGTAAGCGGCCCCTTCCCAAAAACCAAAGGCCCGCCAAATGGCGGGCCTTTTTTTGATCAAGATCCCGGTTTTCTCCAAGCCTGCTGACACGCCCTGTCACTGGCCTGATGTACTCCCCGCTCCACCAGCCCGCGGGAATCTGCCCGCGGAACGCTTAGGCAAATTGGAGAACGCCCTTGAAAATGAATTACTTCGTTGTCGGCACCAACAACATGGATGCCACAGTCAAATTCTATGACGCACTTTTTGAGAACCAGGGATTTACCCAAGTCCGGCCTAGCGGACGGATGACTTACTGGTTGAAGGACGATTTTGCATTTGCCGCCGCCCTCCCCTTTGACGGTGCACCAGCTACCAATGGTAACGGAACCATGGTGGGGGTCAGCCTTGGCTCCGCAGCCGAAGTCACCAGGCTGCACACGAAGGCAATTGAGCTGGGCGGCACTTGCGAAGGTGAGCCAGGCCAGCGCGGCCCGCGGTTTTCGGCCTATGTGCGGGATCTGGACGGCAACAAGCTTTGCTTTGCGGATTGAAAGGCAGAGGCGGCAGATGCCGCCGCCAAGTCTCGTCTGTTCACGAACAGGCGACCGGAACCGCAAGCTGCACCGCAACGCCGTCCTGCCGCTTGATCAGGGCAGAGCCGGTGACCTGGCAGCCCGACAGCCCTGCCACATGGGTATAAAGCTGTTTCAGCGCCTCCTTGTCGGACACCACCAGGTGTTTCAGCGGCAGGCTTATCTTGAACAGCACCGCAAAGCTGCTGCCGTCGACCGTGACAATCCGGAATCTGGTTCTCGACTTGCCCAGATAAGTTTGCGCCGCATAGGGAGACTTCCGCTTAGAACTCATGTAACCCATCGCTGTCTGCGCCGCCGGCCGTCCGGCAGCAGGCGGGCCGCCTGCCTGAAAACGGGCGGTATGGGTGACCAGCCAGGGCGCGCCGGTCCGGGTCTTGTGCAGGCCGGGCCGCATTGCGGTGGTGAAGTGCCCGGCCTCGGCCAAGGCTGCGGTGCGGTAATCCGGCGTGCCCGGGGCAGAAGCCTGCGCTGCCGTCTGGGTGCCATACCCGGTCCGTGTCGCCGACCAATAGTCCAGCTGCTCCGGCGCCGAACAGGCTCCCAACAGCGCCGCAGCCCCGATCATCAGAAACTGTTTCACTTTCACTCTCCATTCCGCGTACCCGCATCCTGCCAGAAAAACCGGGCGGCATTGTGGCGGGCGCCGGATCCGCAGGCAGCCCCGTAATACCGCCTTTCCAGCCGCCCGGCCCTATGCCAAGCTCTGCGCCATGATCCGAACCAAACGCCAGATTCTCACCAGCCCCGACGGCACCCCCGCCAGCCGTTTCGCCTTTGGATGCATGCAGTTCGGCGGCCGCGCATCTGAGGCGCAGTCAGCGGGCATGTACGCCGCCTGCCGCGCTGCCGGCATCAGCCATTTCGACACCGCCTGGGTCTATACCGATGGCAACTCGGAACAGATCCTTGGCCGCCTTATCAAGCAGGAGCGCGACCAGTTGCTGATTGCCACCAAAGCAGGCTACGAAGGCGGCGCCGGCGCTGCCAACCTGCGCGCCCAGCTGGACGAAAGCCGCCGCCGGCTGGACCTGGACATGGTCGATGTCTTCTACCTGCACCGGTTCGACCCGCACACCGACCTGCGCGAAACCATGGACTGTTTCGCCGCCCTCAAGGCCGAAGGGCTGATCCGCTATGCCGCGCTGTCAAACTTTGCCGCCTGGCAGGTCATGAAGGCACAGATGGCCGGGCTGGCCTCCGGCATTTCCGTGGACATCCTGCAGCCGATGTATTCCCTGGTGAAGCGCCAGGCCGAGGTGGAGATCCTGCCGATGTGTGCAGATCAGGGTATCACGGCGGTGCCCTATTCGCCCCTTGGCGGCGGCCTCCTCACCGGCAAATACGCGACCGGCGGCAGCGGCCGCATCACTGAGGACAGGGGTTACAATATCCGCTACAGCCCTGCCGCAATGCATCAGACTGCCACGGCGCTCACTGAACTTGCCGCCCAGCACGGCATTCACCCGGCCACCCTGGCCGTGGCCTGGGCCGCTGCCCACCCTGCCGCACCGGTGCCGATCATCTCTGCCCGCAACGCACAGCAGCTGCAGCCCTCGCTGGCGGCGCTGGACTTCGCCATGGACGCAGATCTCTACCAAGCGATTGAGGCGCTCAGTACGCGGCCCGCACCTGCTACCGACCGGCTGGAAGAACAAGAAGACGACAAGGACTAGACCCATGCAGGATTTCATCGTGATCGGCGGCGGCATGGCCGGCACCAGCGCCGCTGCCCGGCTGGCTGCCCTCGGCAGCGTCACCTTGCTGGAGATGGAAGACGCGCTTGGCTACCATTCCTCTGGCCGCTCCGCCGCGCTGTTTGAGGAAAACTACGGCCACGGCCCCACCATCGGCCTGAACCGCGCCAGCGCGGCGCACCTGCGCGAGAACGGCTACCTGTCACCGCGCGGGCTGATGCTGGTCGGGGCCAAGGGGGACGCCGACGGCTTTGCCCGCGACGTGGATGAGCTGGGCATGGCGACGCTGGAGCTCGACGAGGCCCGCGCCATGGTGCCGATCCTGAACCCTGAAACGGTCGGGTTCACCGCCATCAGCGGCGCGGCAGAGGATATCGACACCGACCGGATGCTGCAGGATTTCGCCAAGGCCTTGCGCGCCGCGGGCGGCCATATCGTGACCAAGGCGCCGGTGACCGCGATCACCCGCATCAGCGGCGGCTGGCAGGTCATCGCAGGTGGCGAGGTTTATGTGGCACGCAATCTGGTCAACGCCGCGGGCGCTTGGGCCGATAAAGTTGCCGCGCTTGCTGGGGTCGCCGCCATCGGCCTGCAGCCCAAGCGCCGCTCGATAGCGCGGCTGCCCGCGCCCGGCGGCCATGACGTCAGCGGCTGGCCGATGCTGCTGGGCGTAGGTGAGACCTGGTACGCCAAGCCCGACGCCGGCAAGCTCTTGGTCTCTCCCGCCGATACCGACCCGGTGGAACCGCATGACGCCTATGCCGACGACATGGTGCTGGCCGAAGGGCTGGCCCGCTATGAGGAAATGGTGACAGAACCGGTAACGCGGGTGGAAAGCAATTTTGCCGGCCTGCGAAGCTTCGTCGCTGACGGCACCCTAGTGCTGGGGCCGGATCCGGATCAGCCGGATTTCATCTGGTGCGCGGGCCAGGGCGGCTATGGCATCATGACAGCGCCCGCTGCCTCGCAACTGATTGCCGATCTGGCAGCCGGCCGGGCGCCGGTACTGGACGCCGCTACGGTCGCCGCCCTGTCGCCTGCACGGCTGCGCTGATGCCGGTGCGCTCTGTTCCCGGCACCGCTTCGGTCGCCCAGCCGCAGGATGGCAAATTGTTTGCGCCGGCGGCTGAGCGCAACAGCAGCGCCATCTGCGATCTGCTGGCGGAGATTGCCCCGCCGCAGGGCCGCGCCCTGGAACTGGCCAGCGGCACCGGCCAGCACGCAGTGGCCTACGCCGCCCGCCTGCCCGGCCTGACCTGGCAGCCAACGGAGGTTGACGCGACCCGCCGCGCCAGCATCCGGGCATATGCCGATGAAGCAGGGTTGAGCAACATTGCGCCGCCCATAGATCTGGATGCCACCGCCCCCGGCTGGGGCGCGGAGCACACAGGCCAGGACCTGATTGTTCTGGTGAACCTTCTGCATCTGATCAGCGAAGAGGAAGCCCGCACCCTGATCCGAGAGGCTGCCGCAGCCCTCTCCCCTGGCGGGTGCTTTTTGGTCTACGGACCCTTCATGCGGGGCGGCGAACTGACCAGCGAAGGGGACCGGGCCTTTCACGCCAGCCTCAGCACTCACGACCCGGAAACCGGGTACAAGGACGATTTTGACGTGATCGATTGGCTTCACAGCGCCGGTTTGAATCTGATGCAAGCTGTGGAAATGCCCGCAAACAACCTGGCGCTCATCTCAGGAAAACCTGCCGCCTGACTTGGATCAAAGCCCGCACAAAAGACTGCCCTTACATATCTATAAATTAGAATATGCATGGAAGGAGCAGTAAATGGACTGGCACGGCAAACTGGACGGCACCCGCAAGGGCCTGCGCAATTTGAATGGCGCAATCCCAGAGACAGCTCAGGCCTTCGGCGCCCTTGGCAAGTCGGTGAAACAAGGCGGTGTTCTGGAATTCAAGCACAAGGAATTCGTGGCACTTGGTATCGCGGTCGCTTTGCGCTGCGAAGATTGCATTGGTTTGCATGTTGAGGCGCTGGTCAAATCGGGAGCCGCACGCTCAGAAGTTGGTGATGTTTTGGCAATGTCCATTCAGATGGGCGGCGGCCCTGCAATGATGTATGCGGCCAAAGCGATGGAGTGCTTTGATCAGCTGAGCCAGTAACCCATTTCGTTTACCCGTCGCAAAGCACTGGAAAGCAGCTTTCCGAATTGGCCTGTTCAGGATCTGGACAGGCTCCCTTTCTGTCCTGACCCAGGCCAGAATCAGGGATGCCGCTGGCAGGCCATGCCGTCAGTCAATGATCCGCATGGCCTGAACATTTTGTGCCCGGTGACGGCTGGCCGTGAAACCAGCCGCTCACGATCCAGGGCAAATGGCCTTGCCCCGCAATCCGCCTTGGTCAGTCGGTCGAGAACGAGGGCAATGCCGCACCACCGGAAGCCTGCACGGGCTGAACCCGGCCGCCTGCCAGCTTGGACGAAGCAGTCTTGATCAGTTCCGCCCGGTCAGGCTGGCCAGGGGCAAAGACAGGCGCCGCGCCGCCTTCGAGCGAAATCACCGCCATCCCGTACCAGTCTTGCGCCCGCTCAGCCAGCGCTGGGACACCAAAGCCAAGCGCCAGGTGATGGCCGATCAGCTCTGCATAGGGGCGCTGGCCGGTGCCGGACAGAATCAAGGCAGCCCCCAGCGCCACATCCATGTCATCGCGGCGGTAGCCGGAGAACAGGCAGATCCCAGCGGTATTGGCCAGCTGCTCCAGCGACATGCCGGATTGCAGGACAAACTTCTGAACATCGCCCATCACTTCGCCGCTGCCCGCAGTGCCGAGCTTGGCAAGGAAAGGCTGCACTGCCGGGCCGAAGGCATCGCACTGGCTGTCGATCTGCGCCTGAGTGGCCCCTTTGACCTTTGCGGCGCGGGTTTCGCCTGAATTGATCGCATAAGTGCGGGCCAAGCAGAACTGTTCGCCCAGCGCAAGTTCCGGGTCGGTCATATTCGACACGGTGGTGAAACCGCCGTTAGAGCTGGTCAGGAGGCTCACCTTGCTGCAATAGCTGGTCAATGAGGCGCTCTGCTCCGGCTGGTCGAACAGGGTGATACCGCCCAGCGACGCGCTGTCCTGGCTGGCAAAGGCTGCCACTGTGCCGCCGCTCTGCTGGGTTGCCTGGACCGGCGCATCTCCTGCCGTGTCCGCTATGCGGCAGGTCCCTTGGTGACAGGCAAAGCTGGCAGGTGTCACATTGCGGGCCAGAAAATCGTTGCGCTGATAGCCCTGCGGCGTCGACGCAAAGACCATCACAGAGCAATTCGAAGCGCCGCACCAGAATGAACTGCCGGAAACCGAAGTATCCAGCACATAGTCATTGCGGCCGTCGCCGTTCAGGTCCGCCAGCTGCATGAAGCCGGTGCGCTGCAAAAGCTGCTCGCCGGTCGGCTCAGAGCTTGCTGCCACTTCGTCGACGGCATGGCTGACTTCCGGCGGCAGGCCGCCATAGGTGTTGCCGCCATACCCGCTGCCTGCAGTACGCAGGCCCGCGGCCTCGTCACGCCAGGTATGCAGAAGGCCGCGCACGCCCTGCGGGCCCTGCATTGCCTTGATCACCTGCGGGCCGCCGATCTGCGCGCGGTTATAGGAACTGACCAGGAAGTTACGCTCATATGGCGCCAAATGGCCAGTGGCTGGATAGCCCATATGGATCTGATACTGGGAAATGGCCGCGCGCGACCGGCGCCCCAGCACCCCGTCCGGCGTGCCGGCGGGGAACCCGAAATAATTCAGCGCAACCTGGGTTTCCCGGTTCTCTGCCCGGGTGGCTGAATAGGCCGGGGCCCTGCGGTAGGTGGTGCTGCGCTGGCGCTGCTTGTTCTTGTGGACCTCATTGACGATAACACCGCCAATGACGCCGCCGACAATTGCGGCCCCCAAATCGCTTGAAACTGCCGGCCCTGCAGCCGTAGTTGCCAGAAAAATTGCCGTCAAAGCCGGCTTGAGCGGTTTGGCAATCATGAGACTCGCCCCCTATGGATACTAACAATGGAATCAGGATACTCCACTGGAGGGGTCTGCACCTAGGGTTTTAAGGCCCTGGCGCGGCAAATCTATCCGGTAGACGCAGAAGGACGGCAGCGGTCATGGTAGAATGGATCACATCAGACGGTCTTGTTGAGTATGATCAAGCGGTTGCCTTCATGGAGGCGCGCGCCGCTGCAATCGCCGGCGGGTCGGCGGAAGAATGCATATGGCTGGTGGAACATCCGCCGCTCTACACGGCTGGCACCTCCGCAAGGCGCGAAGACCTGACCGACCCGGACCGCTTCCCGGTTTACGAGAGCAAACGCGGCGGTCAGTACACCTACCACGGGCCGGGCCAGCGGGTGGTTTATGTGATGCTGAACGTGGGCCGGCGCGGCCATGACGTGCGGCGTTTTGTGCAGCAGCTGGAAACCTGGGTGATCGCCGCCCTGGATGAATTCAATATCACAGGCCATATTCGCGAAGGCCGGGTCGGGGTCTGGGTTGAACGCCCGGACAAGGCACGCACTGCGGCCGGCCACATTGCAGAAGACAAAATTGCCGCCATCGGAATCCGATTGCGGAAATGGGTGAGCTTTCACGGCATTTCCATCAACGTGGAGCCAACGCTGGAGCATTTCAGCGGCATCGTGCCCTGCGGCATCACAGAATACGGTGTGACCAGCCTGGTCGACTTGGGACTGCCTGTGACCATGGCCGATGTAGATGTCGCCCTGAAACGCAGCTTTGAACAGATCTTCGAAGCGGGCTAAGCTCAGTTTCTGGCGGCAGCACAATCCTGCAGAGCGGTCAGCACCAGTTCCGGAAAAGTATAAAACACCAAGGCGCCCGCTTCCTGGCTGACGCAAAGCTGCGCATTCTGCAGGCCGCCCAGCGCGTCGCGGATCAGCGGAAGTGGCGCCACATGGTCCTCGCCGCCATGAACGAAGACGGACCGTGTGTTCCGGGCCAGCGCCATTTTCTGGTAGCCTTGCCGCATCATCTGCACATCTGCCCTAAAGCCGGCTCCGCCCTGCTGCTGAAACAGCAATTGGCTTTGTTTCAGCAACGGCAGCACATCAAGCTGATCCAGCTTATTTCTCTCCCGGCTGCCGCGCACGGTCTGGATTTGCAGCAAAGCCTTATGGCCGTACCAACGCAGCGCAGCGGACCAGCCTTTCATCAAGACCGGCAGCAGCCAGCGGGCGCGCGCCGCGGAAAAAGCGATCAGCCAGGCATAACCGCTCAGCCCCGGAAACTGCCGCGGCGTGCTGAAGGCGCAATTTGAGGCCACAGAAACCATTCCCCCGATACGGTCATGCAAGCGGTTGGCGGCAGCACATCCGTAAAGCGCACCGCCTCGATGGCAGAGCAGAATGGGCCGTTGCAGGTTCTCGTGCGACATCAAGGCGTCCAGCTGCTGCACAAAAGCGTCAGCCGGGTCCTGGCCGCGTTCCAGCGGGTCCGAATGCCCGTAACCCGCACGCATTGGCGCATAAACCCGGAACCCCAGGTTCCGGAGTTGCGGCTGCAGCCGCTGCAGCGGTGCAATCCCGTCCAGAATCCCATGCGCAAAAATTACCGGCTGACCGGTTTCCGAACCCAGACGGAAGTACTGGCTGCGGCGCCCGCGGCTGTCCTGGATCTCCTGGGCCGGCGGCATCAGGTTTCCCCGGGCAATCTTCAGGTCCCGGACGTGTTCATTCATCAAAAAAGCAGTCAGCCGGATCAGCTCAGCCACGCCAGGAGCCCCTGCCCTGGCAGCAACCGCAGCAAGGCTGGCGGGCGCCCGCCCGCCGGTCCCGGTCATCACCTGTCGGACCTGGTCCAGATCACCGGATTGCAAGCCAAATGCCGCCGCGAGCAGGCCAGCCGCCCCGGCGCTCCATTCGCAATCCAGCCGCTCCGCCATGACTGCATATTCCGGACAGCTGCCGCCGCTGAGCGGAACTGGCCGGCAGAGAAACATCTCACCGGAGCGGCCAGCCCCCAAAACGAGGACATCGCGGCGGGTAAAGGCGCCATCCCGCACCTGCTCCAGAAAATTGGCCCAGCGTTCGGCCGCCGCCCTGCTCATCCCCATTGCCGAGGTTAGCCCGCCGCCTGCAGCCATCTGGCGGGCGGCGCGCTGAGACGCGTTCAAAAGCCGTCCCCCGGTACCCGCCAGCAACCAAAAGCGGCAGCACTCCCCGGAATACGCGCCAGGCAGCGGCCGCCCGTCCCGCTGCCATTGCTGTTCCTGGATTTCTGCGGCCCGGGCAAAATGCGCCCGCAGGAGCGGCAGCGCCCGCTGCCGTCCTCCAAATTTCTCCGGCCCGGCGTCACTGCCGCCATCGGGTGACGATACAGGCAGGAACCGGTCGAACTGCTCCGCCCGGATCATGGTTTCATAAATTGCTGCGGCGACCTGATCCTGCGACAAGGCCTGCGTACGGCAAAAGAGCGTCACTGCGCGCCCTCCAATACTGCTTATGCGTCAACTGAGCCGATGCGCGCTTTGCAAGCATAGGAATTGGCGCGGGCTTTTGCCCCGCCTGTTTCAGGCTGCCAGCCTGTAAACTGAAAACACCCGGCTGATGCTGCTTTCAATCAAGCCCGCATTCGGTGCCGGCTTCCCCCAATTCTTGGGTCCCATACGCTCGGGCGCACACGCCCTCATTGACCTACAACCAATTTGCGAAACAGCTATGATCAAATTCAACTAAAATTCAACATCTATTTCTAATGCACAAATTCATATGCGAAACACCGGCTGCCGCACAGCCGGTGTTTTCAGGAAACAAAATGGACAGGCCAGCCGCCGCGGTTCACTCTCCGGCCAATGCAGCCCTGATTTTTTCTGCCTGCGCTTGGATTGCGTCCAGGTCCCCCATTTTGCCCGGCGGGCGCAAGCGGTCGCCTTCATGGCGCGGCAGCACATGCATATGCAGGTGGAAAACTTCCTGGCCGCCGGCCGCCTCATTGAACTGCTGCACAGTGACCCCGTCCGCCCCGAAAGCCTTGATCACCGCATGGGACAGTTTCTGCACCGTCCGCATCACAGCCGACAACTGCTCAGGGCTTGCGTCCAGCACGTTCCGGCAAGGGGTCTTGGGAATAACCAGCAAATGCCCGTCGGACCGCGGCATGATATCCATAAATGCCAGCGTGTCATCATCCTCATAAACACGGGTTGAAGGAATCTCGCCCCGCAAAAGCTTGGCAAAGATGTTTTCGGGATCATAATCAGGCATCAGTCAGGCCTCCTGTTCTCGCATTGTCCCGGTTGTGCGCCCGCCCAGCGGCCAGGTCAAGCACGCAGCATCGCCCGGCCGAAATGGCATTCAAGCCCCTGCGGCAATAAATCTTGATCCAGATCAAACTCCGCCATTGAAGGCCCCGTCACGCCGCTCTAATACTCCAAAGGAATCCAGGCCGCCCGGAGTCCGTCTCCGGGGGCCTTTCGTTATGCAGCAGGAGGCACCTAAATGGCAGACGCAGCCATTCATGGTCACGGCCACGAGGACGAGCGGAGCTTTTTCACCCGCTGGTTCATGAGCACGAACCATAAGGATATCGGCATTCTTTACCTGATCGTTTCGGCGATTGCAGGTCTCATCTCCGTCATCTTCACCGTCTACATGCGGCTGGAGCTGATGGATCCGGGCGTTCAGTACATGTGCCTGGAAGGCGCGCGCCTGTTCGCAGACGCCTCTGCGGAATGTACCCCGAACGGCCATCTCTGGAACGTGATGATCACTGCCCACGGCATCCTGATGATGTTCTTCGTGGTAATTCCGGCCCTGTTCGGCGGTTTCGGCAACTATTTCATGCCGCTGCAGATCGGCGCGCCGGACATGGCGTTCCCGCGGATGAACAACCTCAGCTTCTGGATGTATGTCGCAGGCACCTCGCTGGCGGTCCTCTCGGTTGTCTCCCCGGGCGGCAATGACCAGCTGGGTTCCGGCGTCGGCTGGGTTCTGTACCCGCCGCTGTCCGTGAACGAGGGCGGCTACTCGATGGATCTGGCGATCTTCGCCGTGCACGTCTCGGGCGCGTCGTCGATCCTGGGTGCGATCAACATGATCACCACCTTCCTGAACATGCGCGCCCCGGGCATGACCCTGTTCAAAGTGCCGCTGTTCTCCTGGTCGATCTTCGTCACCTCCTGGCTGATCCTTCTGTCGCTGCCAGTTCTGGCTGGCGCCATCACCATGCTGCTGATGGACCGCAACTTCGGCTTCACCTTCTTTGATGCGGCAGGCGGCGGCGACCCGATCCTGTACCAGCACATCCTGTGGTTCTTCGGCCACCCGGAAGTCTACATCGTGATCCTGCCCGGCTTCGGCATCATCTCCCACGTCATCGCCACCTTTGCGCGCAAACCGGTCTTCGGCTACCTGCCGATGGTCTGGGCGATCATCGCCATCGGCGTGCTGGGCTTTGTCGTCTGGGCGCACCACATGTACACCGTCGGCATGTCGCTGAACCAGCAGGCCTACTTCATGCTGGCCACCATGGTGATCGCCGTGCCTACCGGGGTTAAGGTGTTCTCCTGGATCGCCACCATGTGGGGCGGCTCCATCGAGTTCAAAGCACCGATGATGTTTGCCTTCGGCTTCCTGTTCCTGTTCACCGTCGGCGGTGTGACGGGTGTGGTGCTGTCGCAGGCCTCCGTGGACCGTGCTTACCACGACACCTACTACGTGGTTGCCCACTTCCACTACGTTATGTCCCTGGGTGCCGTCTTCGCGATCTTCGCAGGCATCTACTTCTACTTCGGTAAGATGACAGGCCGCCAGTACAACGAGCTGGGCGCACAGATCCATTTCTGGATGTTCTTCATCGGCGCCAACCTGACCTTCTTCCCGCAGCACTTCCTGGGCCGCCAGGGCATGCCGCGCCGCTATATCGACTACCCGGAAGGTTTTGCCTACTGGAACAAGATCTCCTCCTACGGCGCGTTCATCTCCTTCGCTTCCTTCCTGCTGTTCTTCGGCGTGGTGATCTATTCGCTGCTGCGCGGCGCCCGCGTCACCCAGAACAACTACTGGAACGAATACGCGGACACTCTGGAGTGGACCCTGCCCTCTCCGCCGCCGGAGCACACCTTTGAAATCCTGCCCAAGCAGGAAGACTGGGACCGCTCGCATTCGCACTAAGCGGCTCTAGCCCCTGAACACCGAAAGGCCCCGGAGCAGATGCGCCGGGGCCTTTTTCTTGAAAGCCTGCGCGGAAAACCCGCAGTGGAAATTCCGCTTTTCCAGCACATCTTTTAGTGTGACCCCACGACCGCAACAGGCCAGATGCGATGCCCTACAACTGGACCCGACCGCACAATGGCGCCGAGCGCGAAATGCACCTCTGGCCGCATCAGTCGCTGCCGCCCAAAGGCTATGCGCGCTTCCTGGGCCTGACTGCGGCATTGATTTGCGTGCCGCTGGTGCCGGTGCTCGGCTCGTTCCTGCTGTGGGGGCTCTTGCCGTTCCTGCTGCTCACCCTGTTCGGCATGAAATGGGCGCTGGACCGCAGCCGCCGCGACCACCAAATTTTGGAAGTTCTCACAATCGGCCCCGAAGACGCCAGGCTGGAGCGCTTCAACCCCGACGGCCACCGCCAAAGCTGGCAGTGCAACCGCTACTGGACCCGCGTCGAAATGCATGACGACGACGGCCCGGTCCCCCACTATGTCACCCTGCAGGGCGGCGGCCGCGAAGTGGAGATCGGCGCCTTCCTGTCCGAGGATGAGCGGCTGGCGCTCTACGGCGACCTCAAATCCGCCTTTGCCCGCTGAGCGGCAAACAAAAAGGTCCGCAGACGCGGACCTTCAAGCTTCTTTCTGGTCTAAAATACTCGCGCCGCAGGCACCGCGCGCCAGCGCGGTATCAGCCCCGGCAGCCGCATATCAGCAATCGCCCTTGCTGCAGAGCTGATCCTTCACCATCGGACCCGCCTTGCCGAAATCCATCTGGCCGGTGTATTTCGCCTTCAGCGCGCCCATCACCTTGCCCATGTCGCGAATCGATTCGGCGCCGGTTTCCGCCACCGCTGCAGAGATCGCCTCTGCGACCTCCTCCTCGCTCAGCTGCTGCGGTAGGAACTCCTCGATCACACTGATCTCGCCCAGCTCCCGCTCCGCCAGATCCAGCCGCCCGCCTTCCTCATAGGCGCGCGCGCTTTCGTTGCGCTGCTTGGTCATCTTGCCCAGAATCGCAAGGATTTCCTCGTCACCGATGCTGGTTTCCTCACCATCGGCCCGGGCTGCGATCTCCCGGTCCTTGATGGCGGCATTGATCAGCCGCAGCGTGGCCAGCCGCTCAGCGGCCTTGTCTTTCATTGCCTGCTTCAGGGCTTGATTGACCCGTGTGCGCGTATCCATGTGCAAAAGCATCCTTGTGGTTGCCGGACACCGATGGTTATCCATTCTGCCGCCGCTGTGCAAGTTTACAGTAAATTTTCAATTCCGGACCCGGCGTCAGCCTGCCGCCTCTTGCAGGCTTGACCCGCTGCCGCGCCCCCCTTACAAGCCCATGAATTTTACCCGCATGGAGACTCGCGCAATGGCCGCTTCCGCCCCGACCAAGCCCACCGCATGCCTGGCGCTCGCTGATGGCACCGTCTTTTACGGCACCGGTTTCGGCGCGACCGGCGACACCGTGGCCGAGCTCTGCTTCAACACCGCGATGACCGGCTATCAGGAGATCATGACCGATCCCTCCTATGCCGGCCAGATCGTCACCTTCACCTTCCCCCACATCGGCAACACCGGCGTTACGCCTGAGGATGACGAAACCGGCGATCCGGTTGCAGCAGGGATGGTGGTGAAATGGGATCCGACGCTGGCCTCCAACTGGCGCGCAACGGAAGAGCTGAAGGACTGGCTCACCCGCACCGGCCGCATCGCCATTGGCGGCGTCGATACCCGCCGCCTGACCCGTGCGATCCGCCAGCAGGGCGCGCCGCATGTGGCGCTGGCCCATGACCCTGAGGGCAACTTCGACGTTGAGGCGCTGGTTGCCAAGGCCCGCGACTGGTCCGGCCTGGTCGGCCTGGACCTGGCCAAGGACGTGACCTGCGCGCAAAGCTACCGCTGGGACGAAATGCGCTGGGCCTGGCCGGACGGCTATTCCCGCCAGGAGGCGCCTGCGCACAAAGTTGTCGCCGTTGACTATGGCGCCAAGCGCAACATCCTGCGCTGCCTGGCCAGCGCGGGATGCGACGTGACCGTGCTGCCCGCCACTGCAACGGCCGAGGAAGTGCTGGCGCACAACCCCGACGGCGTTTTCCTGTCCAACGGCCCCGGCGACCCGGCAGCCACCGGCGAATACGCGGTGCCGATGATCCAGGAAGTCCTGAAGGCAGACCTGCCGGTCTTTGGCATCTGCCTCGGCCATCAGATGCTGGCGCTGGCGCTGGGTGCCAAGACCGTCAAGATGAACCACGGCCACCATGGCGCCAACCATCCGGTCAAGGAGCATTCCACCGGCAAGGTAGAGATCACCTCGATGAACCACGGCTTTGCCGTCGATGCGCAAACCCTGCCGGAAGGGGTCGAGGAATCGCATGTGTCGCTGTTCGACGGTTCCAACTGCGGCATCCGCATTTCCGGCAAGCCGGTGTTCTCTGTCCAGCACCATCCCGAGGCCAGCCCTGGCCCGCAGGACAGCTTCTACCTGTTCGAGCGTTTCGCCGAGGCCATGGCCGATCGTAAATCCGCGTAAAAAAAGCTGTTAACCATGCCGGCAAGCGGCATGGTTAACGCCGCATTCACCCTTTCTTAAGCCAGCGCAGCCAGCCTGACAGGCTCTGCTGAAATTGCTGCGGGCTGACGATGAGCTTTATGTCAAAACCGCTGCGGCAGGCCAGCCAGCCGCAGCCTGCCAGGCACCACCCTCACGCGCCACCGGCCTTGCCGGCCGGCGGAAGCCGGCCTGTGGACGGCGGCAGCATGATGAAAGCCCTGGTTTTGCGGCAGCATCAAAAAGCGGCATTAGGCCGCGTGCTGGTTGCAGAGGGCCTCGCCAGCGAGGCACAGGTCCAGGACACCCTCGCCCGCCAATACAGAATGCAACGGGCAGATCTGGCAGGCCAGATGCCCAACGCCCGGCTGCTGGCCCGTAAACCCGCGCAATTCTGGCTTCGCCACTGCGCTGTGCCATGGATGCAGTTTGGGCAGACGGTCACCATTGCAATCGCCCATCCCGACCGCTTTGATGCGCTGAAGCACGAACTGCAGGCCGCATTCGGCCAGATCACTCCGGTTCTGGCCAGCGAAGGCCAGATCACAAGCCTGCTGACAGAGCATTTCAGCCCGGACCTGGCACACCAGGCGAACTGCAGTGTGGTGCCCCGGCTCAGCTGCCGGACGCTTGAGCCCGCCAGGTCACGCGCAGTATTTTCGGCCTGTGCACTGCCCGGGCTCTGGATCTGCTGGGCGGCGCCCGCAGCGGTCTTTTCGGCGCTCTGCCTGATGGCACTTCTGTCGGTGCTCCTGTTCACAGCGCTGAAGCTTTTCGGGCTGGCAGCCTATTGGACCTCCCGCGCCCGCCGCCGCCACCCGGTTGAGCGGCTGCGCCAGGCACACCAGCCGGCTCTACAGCAGCGTCCCGTCATATCCATGCTCGTCCCGCTTTACAAAGAAGCCGAAATCAGCCGGGCGCTGCTCACCCGTATTCGCAAGCTGCGCTACCCGCGTGCGCTAACGGATGTGATCCTTGTGCTGGAACAGCATGACGCCGTTACCCGCAGCGCCCTGGCAAAGACCCGCCTGCCCCCCTGGATCCGAGTCGTGGAAGTGCCCGCTTGCGGCGGGCTGACCACCAAGCCGCGGGCGATGAACTATGCATTGAACTTCTGCCGGGGCGATATCATCGGGGTCTGGGACGCAGAAGATGCCCCTCTTCCAGACCAGCTGGATCAGGCCGCGCAGGCCTTTGCCCGGGCCGGCAGCAGAACAGCGTGTTTCCAGGGGGTGCTCGATTATTATAACCCCCGCACCAACTGGATTTCCCGCTGCTTCACGCTGGAATACGGCAGCTGGTTCCGCGTCGTGCTGCATGGCCTTGCCCGGCTCGGCCTGGTGGTGCCCCTGGGCGGCACGACCATGTTCATCCGCCGGAAGGTGCTGGAGGAACTCGGCGGCTGGGATGCCCATAACGTTACTGAGGACGCGGACCTGGGGGTCCGCCTCTACCGTGCCGGATACCGCACCGAAATGCTGCCCAGCACAACCTACGAGGAGGCCAATTGCCGCCCCTGGCCGTGGGTTAAGCAGCGCTCCCGCTGGCTCAAGGGCTTTATGGTGACTTATCTGGTCCACATGCGTCAGCCGCTTCAGCTGCTGAAGGAGCTTGGCTGGAAACGCTTCTTCGGCTTTCAGGCCTTTTTCCTGGGCACCATCGGGCAATTCCTGTTTGCCCCGCTGTTGTGGAGCTTCTGGCTGGTCGCACTGGGCCTGCCGCATCCCAGTGCGGGTATTGTGCCCCCTATGCTGCTGTCACTGGCCGCCGCGGCTCTGGTCTTCTTTGAGCTGCTGGGCCTTGTGATCAGCGCCACCGCAGCCGCTGCAATGGGGCGCCCATGGCTGGCGGTCTGGGCGCCGGTAATGATCCTGTACTTCCCGATGGGCGCCGTTGCGGTGGCCAAGGCGGCCTACGAACTGCTGGCCCGCCCGTTTTTCTGGGACAAGACGGCACATGGGGTAAAGCCCCCGCAGGGCCGCCGCCGCCGCATCATCCCCGCCCGCTGGCGTCCTGCTTCAACCGGGTCATGAAGGCAATCGAGATATGCTCTTTCAGCGCGTCGCCGGCCGCGTCCTCGTCACGGCGGCTGATGGCATCTACAATGCCCTTATGCTCCGACTGGGCGATTTCGCTGCGCCCCTCGGCAGCAAGCGAGGTGGTCGCCATCAGCGCCATGGTCCGGTGCACCAGATCCAGCTGCTGCACCAGATAGCGGTTGTGCGAAGCCAGATGGATTTGCTCGTGAAAGCGCCGGTTGGCCTTGGACAACGCCGCAGGATCACCAACAAGCTCATTGTCCGCTTCGACCATCTCCCTCAGCACCTTGATCTCTTCCTCCGTGGCATGGCGCGCCGCCAGCCGCGCTGCCAGCCCTTCCAGCTCGCGCCGGACGACATAGAGTTCCGCCATTTGGTTATGGTCCAGCGAGGCCACGATCAGCGACCGTCCGTCACGCTCCAGCAAGGATTGCGTCTCCAGCCGCTGCAGCGCCTCGCGGATCGGGGTGCGTGAAACGCCGAAACGCTCGGCCAGATCGCTTTCGACCAGCCGGTCGCCCGGCTTGTAAACGCCAACGTCAATCGCTTCGAGGATCAGCGCATAGGCATCTTTCTGGTTGCTGCGGTTCTGGCTCATAGTTGTTCCTGTCTTTACCGGTCCGCCAATCTCTACAGCCCGCTGGGCGGCAATCAACCCTGATGGCGCTAATGTATCTCAATCCTGCGGGCAAAATGCGCTTTTGATTGCAAATGCGGCCAGGGGTGCCTACTTGGGCCTCATGCCAAAACATGCTTTTTCCCATGTCACCCAATGGGTGTTCGACCTCGACAACACGCTGTACCACCCGTCGGCGCGCCTGTTCGACCAGATTGAGGTCAAGATGACGGCTTACGTGATGGAGGCATTGGGCGTGGAGCGGGCAGAGGCCGACCGGCTGCGCAGCCACTACTGGCGCGAGCATGGCACAACTCTTGCCGGACTGATGCGCGAGCATGACTTGGACCCGGATCCCTATCTGGTCGCGGTGCATGACATCTCAATGGACCACCTGGAAGAAGACGAACCCTTGGCTACGGCGATCCGCAACCTGCCGGGAAAGAAGATCGTCTACACCAACGGCTCCGCCCCCTATGCCGAGCGGGTGCTGGCAGCGCGCGGGCTGTCCGGCCTTTTCGATGATGTCTACGGTGTCGAGCATGCCGATTACCATCCCAAACCGGAACGCCGCGCCTTTGACAGGGTCTTTTCCCGCGCCGGTGTGATCCCTCAGCAGGCTGCCATGTTCGAGGATGACCCGCGCAACCTGGCGGCGCCGCACGACATGGGTATGCGCACCGTTCACGTGGCGCCGCAGCCGGTTCAGGCGGAACACATCCATCACCACTCTGATGACTTGGCCGGTTTTCTGTCTTCCCTGACCTGATCCCAAGCTGCCCGCCGGACGCTTTTCAGGCGCGGTTTGCCGCATTGCAGAATGTGTACAAACGCATGCCGGCAGATCTTTGCAACTGCGGCAAAATATACCTGTTTGCCGTATCTTTTCCTGCATATATGCGCCGCGAAACGAACTGATGGAGCCTGACCGATGAGCGCATATGCCCTTCCCGCCCGCCTGACGCTGTGGCAGCGAATCCTGTTTGCCGTGCCGCTGCTGGGACGGATGATCAAGGAGGTCGCCTATGGCCCGGAGGAGAACCTCTATTACGCGCTGGCAACCCTGGTCAGCGCCTGGGGCTGCGCAATCCTGCTGTTCGGCCTTCCGGGTCTTTACATCCCCGCCCTGTGCATGGTGCCGGTGATGTTCATCCTGCTGATCACAATCACCCGCGGCTAAAAGCCGTATCTGCCGGTATCGGCTTGTCTTCCCCCTGCCCCCGGGCCTATCTCTGAGCCAAGAGACGGAGGGCTGAGACCATGGCCGATACCTGCGACATCCTGATTTCCGGCGGCGGCATTGCGGGATTGGCCGCAGCCGCCGCTTTTGCTTCCCAAGGCTTCAGCGTGATCTGCGCCGACCCGGCCCCGCCGGTGACCGAGCGCGACGCCGAAGGCTCCGACCTGCGCACCACCGCCTTCCTGCAGCCTGCGCAAGCCCTTCTGGAGCGCTGTGGCATCTGGGCCCGGCTGGCAGAGCACGCCGCCCCCTTGCAGATCATGCGCATCGTCGATGCCGGCGGCGCCCGGCCCGAGCCGCGGGTGGTCAAGGATTTCAACGCCGCTGACATCTCTGAACAGCCGTTTGGCTGGAACCTGCCCAACTGGCTCTTGCGGCGGGAGATGATTGCCCGGCTGGCAGAGCTGCCGAACGTGGACCTGCGCTTTGGCACCGGCACCACGGGCCTGTTCACCCGCACCGATGAGGCACGCGTCAGCCTCGGCGGCGGCAGCCAGGTGACCGCGAAACTGGTGGTCGCTTGCGACGGCCGCAACTCGCCGATGCGCGCGGCTGCGAGCATCCCGGTCAAGACCACGCGTTATGGCCAGAAGGCGCTGGCCTTTGCCGTCACCCATCCGGTGCCGCATGAAAACGTCTCCACCGAGATCCATCGCTCCGGCGGCCCCTTCACGCTGGTGCCGCTGCCCGACTACCAAGGCCAGCCCTCCTCAGCGATTGTCTGGATGGAGCGCGGCCCCAAGGCGCAGGAACTCTTAAACCTGGAACCCGCAGCCTTCGAGGCCGCCATGACCGAGCGCAGCTGCGGATTGTTCGGCGACCTGAAACTGGCCTCGCGCCGCACCATTTGGCCGATCATCAGCCAGTCGGCAGAGCGACTCAACGGCGAGCGCCTAGCGTTGATGGCCGAAGCCGCCCATGTGGTGCCGCCAATCGGCGCGCAAGGTTTGAACATGTCGCTGGGTGATCTGCGCAGCCTGCTGGAACTGGCCGAGACCCGCCCCGAAGGCCTGGGGGACGCGCAGATGCTGGCCGCCTATCACAAGGCCCGCCACAGCGAGATCATGCTGCGGGTGAAGGGCATCGACCTGCTCAATCGCACCTCGATGCTGGCGCCGCGCCCCTTGCGCGACCTGCGCGCTATTGGCCTCAATGCGCTTTATTCGCTGGCGCCGGTGCGCAAGACCCTGATGCAGATGGGGCTGGGGGTTAAATAAGAAAAGCGGCTTTCCCAAAGGGAAAGCCGCTGCCTCCGGCGGGGATATTTTCAGCCAGAAGAAGAGCGAATCCGGGCGGCTTCCCGCCCGGGAAGGGCTTAGAGCACCTGATCCACGACGGTTTTCAGCCGGGCAATGGTGGCGTCGACGTCATAGAGTTTGTCGAGACCGAACAGGCCCAGACGGAAGGTGCGGAAGTCCGCAGGCTCATCGCATTGCAGCGGCACGCCTGCCGCGATCTGGGTGCCAAGTGCGAGGAACTTCTTGCCGTTCTGCACCTCCGGATCGGTGGTATAGCTCACCACCACGCCCGGCGCGCCAAAGCCCTCGGCAGCCACGGAGGTGATGCCCTTTTCCTTCAGCATCGCCCGCACGCCATTGCCCAGCGCCCATTGCGCATCGCGCAGCTTATCGAACCCGTATTCCTTGGTCTCCAGCATGGTGTCACGGAAGGCCTTCAGCGCATCGGTCGGCATGGTGGCATGATAGGCGTGGCCGCCGTCCTCATAGGCCTTCATGATGGTGCGCCACTGTTTGAGGTTGATGGCGAAACTGTCCGACGTGGTCTCCTCCAGCCGCGCCAGCGCACGGTCCGAGAACATGACCAGACCGGCGGACGGAGACGCGCTCCAGCCCTTTTGCGGGGCGGAGATCAGCACATCCACACCAGTCGCCTTCATGTCGATCCAGGCGCAGCCCGACGCGATGCAGTCCAGCACCATCAGCGCGCCGACCTCATGCGCGGCCGCAGCCATCGCGGTCACATAGTCATCCGGCAGGATCACACCCGCCGCGGTTTCCACATGCGGGGCAAAGACGATGTCCGGCTTCTGCTCGTGAATCGCAGCCACCACGTCGGCAATCGGCGCCGGCTCAAACGGCGAAGCGCTTTCATTGCCGGTGCGGCGCGCCTTCATCACGGTGGAGGATGCGGTGAAACCGCCGGCCTCAAAGATCTGGCTCCAGCGGTAGGAGAACCAGCCATTGCGCACGACCAGCGCATTGGCCCCACGGGCAAACTGGCGGGCAACCGCCTCCATCGCATAGGTCCCGCCGCCCGGCACCAATGCCACCGCTTCGGCGTTATAAACCTCTTTCAGCATCCCGTTGATGTCCAGCATCACCTGCTGGAAAGTCTTGGACATGTGATTCAGCGAGCGGTCGGTGAAAACCACCGAAAATTCATCCAGACCCTGCGGGTCGACGGTCTCGAGCAGTGCCATCTTGGCCTCCCTAAAATTCCTCATCCTACGGCTAGCCGGTGCCGCGCGGTTTGGCAAAGCCTACCATGGCATACATCCGGCAGCCGTCCTCCGAAGGGCGATACTGGCGAAGGCACGTATAAAAGACAGCCCATGGGCGACAGAATGCAGGTGAATTTGCGCCAAGGGTGTTTCGCATCGGAAACAAACGTCAGCCCAATGGCCCGGGCCGCCGCTCCTCGCTCAGCAGCACATTGGCCTCAACATTCCCCACTCCCGGCAATGTCATCACCCGGCGCCGCAAAACGCGCTCGAAATCGGAGATATCCCGCGCCGTCACCCGCAGGCGGTAATCATACATGCCCAGCACATGCTCCACCGTCTGCACCTCGGGAATGGCGGACACCGCGCGTTCAAAATCCTCCAGTGAGACCCGCCCCTTGGTGGCCAGTTTCACCCCCAAAAAGACGGTCACGCCGAACCCCAGCTTCTCCTTGTCGAGATCCAGCTTGCGGCCCGCGATGATACCCGCCTCCTGCAGCCGCTTGATCCGCCGCCAAGTGGCGGGCTGGCTGAGGCCCAATTGCCGCCCCAGCGCCCCTGCCGACAGGGTCGCATCCTCGGACAGTGCCCGCAGAATGGTAAAATCAAGATCGTCCAGCGTGCTCATACCGGCAGCACCTCGTCCGACTTGATCCGCGCCACATGCATCAGCGCCTCGATGTCAGTGATATGCGGCAGGTTCAAAATGGCGGCGCGGTAGATCTGCTGGTAATGCGGCATGTCGCGCGCAATCACTGAAAGCCGCACATCCACCTGCCCCAGAAATGTCTGGATCTCGATCGCTTCAGCAATGGTGCGGGCGGCCTCGATGAACTCGTCAAAGGCGCGCGGATTGGTTTTGTCCAGGGTGACCCGCAGCGAGACCTCGACCTCATAGCCCAAGGCCCGCCAGTCGATCACCGCCCGCTGGCCCAGGATCACGCCGCTCTCGCGCAGCTTCTCCAGCCGCCGCGACAGGCGCGAGGCGCTGAGGCCCAGCCGTTCGGCCAGATCCGGAATCGATTGCTCCGGGTCGCTTTGCATGTAGCGCAGAATGCGTCGGTCGAGATCATCAAGCATGATTTCATCACTATCAGCCAAAACTACGAATGACTACTGCAAAGAAACTGCGGAATTCATGCGTAACAGCAATCGCCTTCCCCGCATACATGCCTATGATGCCCTCAAACACCAAACGAAAGGACGTGGATCATGCGCGTTTATTACGACCGCGATTGCGATGTGAACCTGATCAAGGACAAGAAAGTGGCCATCCTGGGCTATGGCTCCCAGGGCCACGCCCACGCGCTGAACCTGCGCGACAGCGGCGCCAAGAACCTGGTTGTTGCCCTGCGCGAAGGCTCCCCCTCCGCGAAGAAAGCCGAAGGCGAAGGCCTGCAGGTCATGGGCATCGCAGAAGCGGCGGCCTGGTGCGACGTGATCATGTTCACCATGCCCGACGAACTGCAGGCTGAGACCTACAAGAAATACGTCCACGACAACATCCGTCCGGGCGCAGCCATCGCATTCGCCCACGGCCTGAACGTGCACTTCGGCCTGATCGAGCCGAAAGAAGGCGTCGACGTCATCATGATGGCGCCCAAGGGCCCCGGCCACACCGTGCGCGGCGAATACACCAAAGGCGGCGGCGTGCCCTGCCTGGTTGCGGTTCACACCGACGCCACCGGCAAAGCGCTGGAAACCGGCCTGTCCTACTGCTCCGCCATCGGCGGCGGCCGCTCCGGCATCATCGAAACCAACTTCCGCGAAGAATGCGAAACCGACCTGTTCGGCGAGCAGGCGGTTCTCTGCGGCGGCCTGGTTGAGCTGATCCGCTGCGGTTTCGAGACCCTGGTCGAAGCCGGCTATGCCCCGGAAATGGCCTATTTCGAATGCCTGCACGAAGTGAAGCTGATCGTTGACCTGATCTATGAAGGCGGCATCGCCAACATGGACTACTCGATCTCCAACACCGCCGAGTACGGCCAGTACGTCACCGGCCCGCGCATCCTGAAGTACGACGAAACCAAAGCCCGCATGAAAGCGGTTCTGGAAGACATCCAGCAGGGCAAATTCGTGCGCGACTTCATGCTGGAGAACCAGGTTGGCCAGCCGACCCTGAAAGCCTCCCGCCGTGCCAACGACGAGCACCTGATCGAAGAAACCGGCGCCAAGCTGCGCGGCATGATGCCCTGGATCTCGGCCGGCAAGATGGTCGACAAAGAAAAGAACTAAGGCGCCCGCGGAATTTTCCGCAGCCTTTTCCTCTGCAGGGCGCTCCATCTCGGGGCGCCCTTTTTCTTCAGAAAGCCATTCAATGACCCTGCCGCCCGGCCGATAGGCCGGGCCGCGCCCGACCCTCCCCACAGGAGGGCGCTTCGCACCCACCCAGGGTCAGGCGCTGCCCTCAGCTTCTGACGCGTGACGTTTTTGCAAGGAGGAAGATATGCCAGACTCCCCCGGTGCCGCCAATTGGGCCAAGCTTTTGTTTCTCGGCGTGATCTGGGGCGCCTCTTTCATGGCGGTGTCACTGGCGCTGCGAGGCTTCCCGCCGATGACCATCGCCGCGCTCAGGATCTCGATCGGCGCGCTGTGCCTCCTGGGCGTGGTCTATGCGATGGGCATTGGCCTGCCCTCCCCGCGCTCACGCGACGGCCGGATCATCTGGGCCTGCGCCCTTGGCATGGGGTTCTTTACCAACGCCCTGCCCTTCACCCTGCTCAGCTGGGGGCAGACTTATGTGGCCAGCGGCTTTGCCGGGGTCTGCATGGCGGTGGTGCCGCTGTTTGTGCTGCCGCTGGCGCATGTGCTGGTGCCGGGCGAGCATATGACCCTGCGCCGCACCATCAGTTTCCTCATCGGTTTTGCCGGCGTCGTCGTGCTGATCGGGCTGGATGCCTTCCGCTCTGCCGGCACAGATTTTGAATCTCTGGCCCGCCTCGCCTGCCTCGGCGCCTCGCTCTGCTATGCCATCGGCTCGATCATTACCCGGCTTTGCCCGCAGGTGAACATGCTGTCTCTCTCCGCCGCGGCCCTCCTGTGCGGTGCCGCCATGATGACGCCGGCCGCGCTTTGGGCCGAAGGCGTGCCCGATCTGCCCGCCGCCCTGCCGCTCGGCGCCGTGATCTACCTCGGCTTCTTGCCAACCGCCCTCGCCCAGGTGCTGCTGGTGCAGGTTGCCCGCAGCGCCGGTCCTGCCTTCCTCTCCACCGTGAACTACCAGGTGCCGGTCTGGTCGGTGATCTTCGGCGCGGCCCTTCTGGGGGAAACCCTGCCGCCGCAGCTGTTTGCCGCCCTAGCGCTGATCCTCGGCGGCCTGCTGCTCAGCCGCAGCCGCCGCCCGCGCACGGCCTGAGAGCAAACACTTCGATAGATAACAAAGCAATTGCCATTGACCCCGCCCGCCCGGCGGGGTCTTGTCGCGCGGTGAACCGGCACGAGGGACCCATGCCCGATATCGCACCGCGCTACTGGCTGATGATTGCCACCCTGGGCTTTGTCTGGGGCGCAACCTTTCTGCTGATCAAGCTGGCATTGGACGGCATCACCCCCTTCTGGCTTGCCGCCGGGCGGATCGGCTTTGCCGCGCTGCTGCTCTGCGCGGTCTGGGGCTGGCGCGGGTTCAAGCTGTTCAAGGCTGAGACCAACTGGCCCTCGCTTATCCTCATCGGCATCCTCAGCACCGCCCTGCCCTTCATGCTGATCTCCTGGGGGCAGCAGCATGTGTCCTCCGGCTTTACCGGCGTCAGCATGGCGGCAATTCCGCTGATGGTGCTGCCCTTGGCGCATATCTTTGTACCGGGCGAACAAATGACCCTGCGCCGCCTCATCGGTTTCTGCATCGGTTTCGCTGGCGTCGCCCTGCTGATCGGCGGCAAGGCATTAGAAAGCAGCGGTGCGGCGCTCGAATCCTATGGCCGCGCCGCCTGCCTGTCAGCGGCGGCCTGCTACTCGGTCAGCTCGATCCTGACCCGCCGCCTGCCGCCAGCAGACCCCGTGGGACTGGCGGCCGTTTTTCTGGTGATCGGCTGCTTCATCATCTTCCCGGCGGCCTGGCTTACCGAAGGGCCGCCGGTGATGCCGGATACCAAGACGCTGCTGATTGCCGCCGTCCTCGGCCTGATCCCAACAGCCGCCGCCAACCTCTTACGCGTCATTGTGGTGCGCGAGGCAGGCCCCACCTTCATGACCCTCACCAACTACCAGGTGCCGGTTTGGGCGGTGGTACTGGGCGCAGTATTTCTAGGAGAAGAACTGCCGCCTTCGATGCTGCTGGCAATGATGATGATCCTCGGCGGCCTCGGCCTCAGCCAGTTCGGCAGACTGAGGCGGCTGTTTGGCAAAGGGGGCTGACACCCCCGGGCCTTATTCCGCCACTGCAGCCTCCACTGCGGCAACCACGCTATCGACCGCCAGCGTCATCAGCCCGGCGTCCTCGCTTTCCGCCATCACACGGACCAGCGGCTCTGTCCCCGATTTGCGGATCAGCAAGCGGCCCTGCCCCTCCAGCATCTTTTCTGCGGCGGCAATCGCCTCCTGCACCCGGTCATTCTCCAGCGGCGCCTGCCCCGCCTGAAAGCGCACATTGCGCAACCGTTGCGGCACGGTCTCAAACTGATGCGCCAATTCAGATGCCTTCCTGCCCGTCTGCACCACCTCAGCCAGAAAATGCAGCCCGGCCATCAGCCCGTCGCCGGTGGTGGCATAGTCACTCATCACGATGTGACCGGACTGTTCGCCGCCCAGGTTGAAGCCGCCCTCGCGCATCCGCTCCACAACATAGCGGTCGCCCACGGCGGTGCGTTCCAGCCCCAGCCCTTGGCTCTCCAAATGACGCTCCAGCCCGAGGTTCGACATCACCGTCGCCACCAGCGCTCCGCCTGCCAGCTGACCCTGCTCCGCCCAGCGGGCTGCCAGCAGCGCCATCAGCTGGTCGCCATCGGCCACGGTGCCGGTCTCGTCGATCACGATCACCCTATCGGCGTCCCCATCCAGGCAGATGCCTACATGGGCGCCATGCGCAACCACGGCCTCGGCAGCCGTCTGCGGCTGGGTCGAGCCGCAGCCGCGGTTGATGTTCAGACCGTCGGGGGCGACACCTACGGGGATTACATCCGCGCCCAGCTCCCAAAGGATCTCCGGCGCCGCCCGGTGCGCCGCCCCATTGGCGCAGTCGATCACCACTTTCAGCCCGTTCAGGCCCAGATTGCGCGGCAACGAGCTTTTGACCCGCTCGCCATAGCGGAAACGGGCGTCGTCGATCCGCTTGGCCCGGCCGATATTGGCGGCCTGGGCAGGCTCGACACCACTGTCAATCAGCGCTTCGATCTCGATTTCAGCGCTGTCCGAAAGCTTAAAACCATCGGGACCGAAGAATTTGATACCGTTATCTTCCGACGGGTTGTGGCTGGCTGAAATCATCACCCCCAGATCGGCCCGCATCGAACGGGTCATCAAACCCACTGCAGGCGTCGGCACAGGCCCCAGCAGCAGCACGTTCATGCCGGTGGAGGTCAGCCCGGCCGTCAGCGCATTTTCAAACATATAGCCGGACAGCCGGGTATCCTTGCCAATCACCACCCGGTGCGCAGCAGACCCGTCACGCCGGAAGTACCGGCCAACTGCCGCGCCAATGCGCAACGCCATCTCGGCGGTCATGGGATGAACATTGGCTGTGCCGCGCACGCCATCGGTACCAAAGAGTTTACGCATTATGCTTTCCTGCCCAAAAGGGCCTCAGCGGACAGCCTGCCAAAGGCGCAGCGCCTGAACCGTCTCGGCCACGTCATGCACCCGCAGGAATTGCACGCCTTGCGCCAGGGCTGCAAGCCCTACCGCGATAGAACCGGGCGCGCGGGCATCGGCACGCGGCACTTCGCCGATTTTGCCGATAAATCCCTTGCGGGACACACCCAGCAGGATCGGACAGCCAAGCCCGTGAAACAGGCTGAGATTGCGCAAGAGCGTCAGATTATGGTCCAGTGTTTTGCCAAAACCGATACCGGGATCGATCACAATTTGCTCGCGCACCACGCCGATCGCTTCCAGCCTGTCGATCTGTGCGCTCAGGAAATCATAAACATCCAGCAGCACGTTGGTGTAATGCGGGTCATCCTGCATGGTGGCCGGATCGCCCTGCGCATGCATGATGCAGACCGGCACGCTGGCCTGCGCCGCCAGCGGCGCCAGCGCCGGGTCATAGGTAAAGCCGGAGACGTCATTCAGCAGGCTGGCGCCAGCTTCCAGCGCTTCCATCCCCACATTGGCCTTGCGGGTGTCAATGGACACCGGCACCGGGCTGTCGGCGCGTATGGCCGCGATCACCGGCGCGGTGCGGGTGATTTCCTCGGCCTCGGGCACTTCTTCGGCCCCGGGACGGGTGGATTCACCGCCCACATCAATGATCGTGGCACCCTCGGCCACCATCTGCAGCGCCGCCGCCCTGCCGGCCTCAACTCCCGCATGGCGGCCGCCGTCCGAGAAACTGTCCGGCGTCACATTCAGAATACCCATGATCTGCGGCTGGGTCATATCCAGCCCAGCGATCGAGGCACGCCGTGCACTCAGGCGGCGGCGCTCCATCTCGGGCACCAGCCCGGCAGGCACAATCCGCGGCGGCGCCTCGCGGCTGAGGATCTCTACCTCAGTGAACCACAGGGCACTGCCCGCCAGCGGAACCGCACCCTCGGGGCGCGCCTCGCCATGCTGAACCAACGGCCGGTAATATGTCACAGTTGTGCTTGCTCCACGCTGACGGCCCGCAAGGGGACACCGGGATTATCAGGCAAATCCCCGCCAAGCACAATCATTTCACCTGCTTCAAACGTGGCGGCAAACCAGGCCGCCAGGGCAACGGAATCCGACGGCGGCGCCGACGGCCCCTCAACTGCGTCCAGCACAATCTTGGACGGCGCCCAAACACAGATCTGCCCGTTCTTCATCGCCCAGTCCAGCTCGGTCCGGGTCGAGACCACCACGCAGCGGTCGTCCTTTGCTGCCAGACGCCAGGCATTCTGCTCAATCGCCAGCAGGTCAATCCGCCGCTGGGTCCATTTGTGGCCGGTCTGCGGCACTTGCAGCGGATGCGCCTCGGTGCACAGGATCAAGGGCCGCTGGCGGCACTGCATCTGGTCGATCCAGCCGGTCAGATTGCCGCTGTCGATCGCCGTGTTTGACAAATACATCAGCCGCGGATGCGGGCGCTCTTCCTCATCCACCGAATGGGTCAGCTGATCCTTGGAGCGCACCACTTCGACGCCCAGCGCGCCGGGGCCGCGGTCCAGCTTCTCGATCCGCACAAAGGCGCGCACCGCCTGATGCTCCAGCAGGATCCGCTCGGCGACCCGTTCTGCCAGGGTTTCCAGCAGGTTCAGCCGCTCGGCAGCCAGCTCATGGGCAATCGCTTCGGTCAGCTTGTCATAAGACAGGATCCGGTCAACATCATCGTCCAGATCCTTGGGCAGCGGTGCAATTTCAACCACCACATTGAAGCTGATCCGCTGGGTAGAGCCGCGCTCGGCCTGAAAGGCACCGATCTCAACCTCGACCGTGTGGTCGCGCAGGGAGATACGGTCCAGCGGGCCCGGCGCAGCAGTGGCCATGGAACGCTCGGAGGGATGCGCAAAGGCAAGGCGGATTTCAGAGGGCATGGGAAACAACGGGCCTTTGGCTGGCAGAGTCAGGTGATGGGACCCGACATTACTATTTCAGCGCCCTCATAACAGGCCCGCAAACGCCACGCCAGTGGCTGAAAGCGGCACCGCGATGCCGCCTTCAGGCGGTCAGTTGCTCAGCGCAGTCCGATAGCGATCGTCACGGTAGAACAGATGCACGCCAATGCGCGCCGTCTTGGTGAAGCTCCGGCTCCAGCGCGGGCGCACCGCGGTCGTGTGATAGTAGGTCGCGCCCTCTGTCAATTCGCTCTTGAACCCATCCAGCGCGGCGCGCGCCACCTTGGCCACCCGCTGGTAAGCCTTCTTTTCGTTGATCACTTCCTTGTAGCCGTCGCAGGTGTAGGTGAACTGGCACTGGTACTTGCGCCCGGTCCCCTGTTTGATCACCCCGCAGAGCGTATTCGGAAACTGCGCGCTTCTGACCCGGTTCAGGATCACCTCCGCAACCGCGAACTGGCCCTTTACAGTTTCGCCGCGGGCTTCGAAATACAGCGCTTCTGCCAGGCAGGCGAATTGCTCGCCGCCGGTGGCCTTTGGCTGGGCATCCAGCCAAGCCTTGCTGTATTCGACCTGCTTTGGTGCTTTCCGGCTTTTAAACGGATTGTTCCGGATTCCGAAGAATCCGCTGAACTTCCGCGCAGGCACCGCACTCAGGCTGGCCTGTTCCCGCTCGATCAGCGCATCCAGGCCGGATTCGGCGGCAACACTTTTACCCATCGTGATGGTGGCAGCCATCACGGCAATCATAGTCAACAATTTCATTCAGGGTTCCCCCGTCCTAGCAGCTTGTACCCGGTTCCCCCGGTACATGCGATCGCATCCCTTAATGGAAATGGCCCGAAACGTCCAGCTTCCGGGCCGCAATCGCACTCAAGGGGAACATGCACATAGCGCCGACCTGACACCGGCAGCCGCTGGATGCCCTGATTTTTCTTAATATTTTGTGTATGTTGGCGCCGTCTGCCCGGTCTTGCTGGAAATTGCCAACTGGGCTGCGGCTAAACGCGCAACCGGCACCCGGAATGGTGAACACGATACATAATCAAAGCCCGCATCGCGGCAGAATGCAATCGATTCGGGGTTGCCGCCATGCTCACCGCAGATCGACAGGGTGATGTCTCCGTTCTCGGCCCGGCCGCGCTGAACGCCCAGTTTCAGCAGCTCCCCAACCCCGTCCGTGTCCAGAACGTGGAACGGATCTTCCGGAAAAACGCCCTGATTGACGTAGTCCGACATGAACCGCCCCGCGTCGTCACGCGACAGCCCATAGGTCATCTGGGTCAGGTCATTGGTGCCAAAACTCAGGAAGGCCGTGTGCGGCGAAATCTCCCCCGCGCGCAGCGCCGCGCGCGGCGTTTCCACCATCACCCCCAGCCGGTAGGTGAAATCTTCGCCGCGCTCCGATTTGACCGCAGCGGCCACCGCATCAATGCGGGCCTTGACCAGCTCCACTTCGCGTTTGGCCGACACCAGCGGAATCATGATTTCCGGCACCACCGGCTCACCCCATTTCGAGGCCTCCAGCGTGGCCTCGAAAATCGCCCGCGCCTGCATGTCGTAGATTTCCGGCACAGTAACCCCCAGCCGCACGCCGCGCAGCCCCAGCATCGGGTTGTATTCGCCCATTTCCTCGACCCGGCGGGTGACATCGCTCACGGGAATGCCCAAAGCCTCCGACAGCTCCCGCTGGCCGGTTTTGGTGGCCGGCAGAAACTCATGCAGCGGCGGGTCGAACAGGCGGATGCAGACCGGCATGCCCCCCATGATCCGGAACAGTTCCCGGAAGTCGTCGCGCTGCATCGGCAGCAAACGCTCCAGCACCGCTTCCCGGCCCGAGGGCGTCTCGGCAAAGATCATCTCCCGCATCACGGTCAGCCGCCCAGGTTCAAAGAACATGTGCTCCGTACGGCACAGCCCGATCCCTTGCGCATTAAATTTCCTTGCCATTTCAGCATCTTCCGGCGTGTCTGCATTGGCCCGGATGCCAATGTCACGCGCCTCGTCGGCCCAGGTCAGCAAGGTCAAAAGCGCCCCATCCTCAGCCGCTTCCAGCATCTCCGGCTGCCCTGCCAGAACCTGGCCGCTGCTGCCGTCGATGGTAATGATATCACCCGGCTTGAACACCCGGCCATCTGCGGCTTCCAGCATCTTGCGCTTGCTATGGAACTTCATGTTGGAGGCGCCGACAATGCACGGCAGCCCCAGACCGCGGCCGATCACCGCCGCGTGGCTGGTCATGCCGCCCTTTTCCGTAAGCACCCCCGCCGCCGCATGCATACCGCGCACATCCTCGGGCGAGGTCTCCCGCCGGACCAGAATGCAGGGTTCGCCCCGCGCCGCACTGGCCTGAGCCCCGGCGGCAGTGAACACCAGCTTGCCAGTGGCGGCCCCGGGGCTGGCGGCAATGCCGCTGCCGATCACGTCGCGCTTGGCGTCAGGCGCCACCTGGCGGTGCAAAAGCTCGTTCAGGATATGCGCATCGACGCGCATCAGCGCCTCTTCCTGCGGGATAATACCATCGTCGGCCAGCGCCACCGCGATCTGCACCGCAGCCTGCGCCGTGCGCGCGACGCGCACACCGTCAAGGATATGCACCCGGCCGTTCTCGATCACGAATTCCAGCTGCATCTCCTCGCGCAGCTTGCGGCGCATCAGTGCCGCATGGGCCTTCAGGTCCGCAAAGGCCTCCGGCGCCAGTTCCTCCAGCGACAGGCCACGCGCGTCCTTACCCAGATACAGCGCCTTGGCCCCTGCCCCCAGCGCATCGCGCCCCTGGCTTTGGCTCAGGTAGCGGCCGGTCAGCTGCGGCTGTCCGGTGGTTGAATTCACCAGCTGCAACACACCAGAGCCGCATTCCCCCTGGCCGACACCGGGGATCATCTCCTGCACCACCAGCCCGAGGCCTGCATCGGCCGGCGCGCCCTTGGCCTGGCGCAGCAGCCGCGCCGAGGTGCCCTCCCAGGCCCGCGCCATCGACCGCAGCACCGCCCCCAGCTGCTCACCCGGGTCCTGCGGGAACGGCTCATCCGTCTCCGCCTCATAGGCATGCAGAATTTCACTCAACGCATCCGGGCCGCCGTCCTCGACATCGTCGAACACATCTGGGTCCAGCCGCGCCACATGCACCGCATAAGACTGCACGAACCGCAGATACAGCGCCGCCGCAGCCTCGCGGCCCAGGCTGTCGCACAGATCGACATAGCGCGCATCGTTCATACCGATGTTTAGGATCGCCCCGGGGCCGCCCCAATCCGGATCTTCCGAGGACGGCCGCACGCACAACAGCGCTTCCTGGTCGAATTCTGCCAGCACCGCATTCAGGTCCGGCATCTGCCCCTCGGCAATTGCATGCACCGCATCGAAAGACAGCGCCACCGTGCGCGGCACCGGCAGGTCCAGCCGCACCAGCCGCTGCAGGCATTTCGCCCGGCCGCCATGGGTGGCCGTAGCAATGGGCGCTGTCGAAGTGATCAGCGAGGCCGGCGGGGTCTGTTCGAAATCTTTCTGCACTGCAGCACGTCTCCTTTGCAAGTCACCATAAGGACATGCGGGGATCGCGCAAGAGTCTTGTAACAGGGAGATGACCGTGAATGCGGGCCCGGATACGAAAAAACCGGCCTTTCCGGGTGGAAAGACCGGTGCCTCCGGCGGGAGTATTTTTGGCAAGATGAAAGAGCTGGTGCGCGATCAGCCCTCAACCTTGGTGAGATCGGCCACCTGGCCGCAGACCTGGCGGATCTGGCTGAGGAGATTCAGGCGGTTGCGGCGGACAATATCGTTCTCCGCATTCACCTGCACCGCCTCAAAGAACGCATCGATGGGCGCGCGCAGAGCAGCCATGCCTCGCATGGCTGCCGCGAAATCTTCGGCCTCGATGGCCGGAGAGATCGCATCCCCGCCCGCTGCAAGCGCATCAAACAGCGCTTTTTCCGCGTCCTCCTCGGCAAATTTGCGGTCGGCGCCAAAGGAGTATTCGACCCCGTCCTTCTCCTCTGCCTGGGACAGGATGTTGTTGGCGCGCTTGAAGCCCTGCAAAAGGTTCCCGCCATCTTCTGTTTTCAGGAAATCCTCCAGCGCGCGGGCGCGCTTGACCAGCAGCGTGAGGTCATCGTTGCCCTCCATGGCGACACAGGCGTCGATCACGTCATGGCGGATGCCCTGATCGCGCAGGAAGACTTTCAGCCGGTCGTGGAAGAAGGAAAGGAGATCGGCGGAGGCGGACGCGGTCACCGCATTGGCGGCCTCGACCTGATGCGCCATGTCATGCACGCGCTTCTTCGCAGCGTCCAGCACCTCGCCCGATGCGTCTTTCTGCGCAGCTTTGGCTTCCAGCAGCGCCCCCTGCCAGTCAGCAAGCTTCAGCAAGGTTTTCAGCGCTGCCTCAAAGGTTTCCTGCAGGTTCAGCCGCAGATCATTCTCCAGCACCAGCCGGATCACCCCCAGCGCGGCCCGGCGCAGCGCGAAGGGGTCTTTCGACCCGGTGGGTTTTTCATCAATCGCCCAGAAGCCGGTCAGCTTATCCAGTTTTTCAGCCAGCGCCACCGCAACCGAAACCGGCTCTGACGGCACATCATCCGATGGCCCCAGCGGCGAATAATGCTCCTCACTGGCCTTGCCGATTGCTGCCGGCAGTTCTGCCGCATCGGCATAGTAGCGCCCCATCAGCCCCTGCAGCTCGGGGAATTCAAACACCATCTCGGAGCAGAGATCACCCTTGCAGGCCTGCGCCGCCAGCAGCGCCAGCGCCGGGTCCGCATCCACTTTGGGCGCCAGCGCCTGCGCCAGCGCGGCAATGCGGTTCACCTGATCGCCGACTGAGCCCAGCTGCGCGTGGAAGGTCACGCTTTCAAGCTTTTCCACCCAAGGCTCAAAGCCCAGTTCCTGCACCGTGCGCAGGTCGTTCTCCCAGAAGAACTTGGCATCAGCCAGACGCGCCGACAGCACCTTTTGGTTGCCCGCCAGGATCGTCGCGCCATTGTCCGCGGTCTCGCGGTTGGCGACGGTGATGAACTTCTCGATCCGGCCCGTCTTGGTTTTTTTGACCGAGAAGAACTTCTGGTGCTCCTTCATCGAGGTCTGCAGCACCTCCGGCGGCAGTTCCAGGAATTCCTCGTCGATGGCGCCCATCAGAACGACGGGCCATTCCACCAGCCCGGCAACCTCGGCCAGCAGCCCCCTGTCCTCGACAACCTCCAGCCCGCCGGCAAAGGCCTGGTTGGTCGCCTCCTGCCAGATCGCCTCAGCCCGCTCGCGGGCGTCCAGCACCACATGCGCGCGCTTCAGCTTGGCGGCGTAGTCGTCAAAACCGGTGACGGTAATTTCCTCCGGCGCCATGAAGCGGTGGCCGCGGGTGGTGTTGCCCGACTTGATGCCGTCGATGTCCAGATCCACCACCGATGCGCCTGCCTCATCCGACAAGATGCAGAGGATCGAATGCAGCGGGCGCACCCAGCGCAAGGATCCTGCGCCCCAGCGCATGGATTTCGGCCAGGGGAAGTTGCGAATGGTATCTTCCAGCACTTCGGCAATGATTTCGGCTGCCGGGCGGCCCGGCTTTTCGATCATCGCGAAATAGACCGCGCCCTTGGGGGTCTCACGCTCCTCCAGCTGGTCGCGGGTCAGGCCCGCACCGCGCAGGAAGCCCTCGACCGCCTTGTCCGGTGCGCCGACCTTGGGGCCCTTGCGCTCTTCACGGATGGTGGGGCTTTCCGCCAGCAGGCCATCCACCGCCAGGGTCAGGCGGCGCGGCGTCGACAGCGCCGCGGCCCCGGCATAGGTCAGGCCCGCCTCGACCAGACCGTCGGTCACGCGCTTTTTCAGGTCTTCGGCGGCACGCGCCTGCATGCGGGCCGGGATTTCCTCGGAAAACAGTTCAATCAGCAGATCGGGCATCAGATATCCTCGGGCGTGGCCGCGCGGGCGGGCGCAGCGGAAAATTCAGAAAATTCGGGCAAGATGCGGGGCACTATCCGTTGCCTCCGCCGGCCTCAGGCCGTGGCGGGCATTCCTCGCCCACCACGGTGCCGTCATAGGCTTTTTGGCCGCAGTCATTCAGCTCATGCCAGACATAGCCGCGGCCCTCATTGGTGACGGCAACAATCCGGTCGACACCATAGGAGATGTTCTTGACCGACAGAAACGGTTTGGCAGAGCCATCCGCCAGCTTGGCGCCGATGGCAGCCGCATCGAAACAGTCGAACCAGTCCGGCGCGTTGCGCGGCTCTGTCTTGTCCGACAGGGTAAAGAGCTGCGCCAGCGCGTCCGGCGTCATCTTGGTGGTGAAGCAGGCGCGGTAGCGGATCGGGGAGCTGCCGGCGTCAATCGCCTCGAAATCCGCATAGGCAATCGGCTGCCCCTCGCCGCCGTCCAGCGGCACCAGCACCACGTCGCGGCCCGGCTGCAGTTCCACGTCTTCGTAGAAGCCATAGACTTGCAGATAATACATCGCCCCTCCGGCCGCGAGGCCGGAGACGATCAGGATCAGGGCAAGGAATTTCCCCATAACGTGCCGCCCCCTGCTCAGGCCGCGCTCTCGGGCGCATGCCCGCCGGCCTCGGTCAGCACAAAGGCGTCGGCGCATTGCTTGGCCAAGGCGCGGACGCGGCCGATATAGGCTTGGCGTTCAGTGACCGAAATCACCCCGCGGGCATCCAGCAGGTTGAAGATGTGGGACGCCTTGATGCACTGATCATACGCGGGGTGCGCCATGATGATGCGCTTGCCGGTCTTCGGGTCCTGATGCTCCTCAGCCAGGATCGCGGCGCATTCGGCCTCGGCCTCCTCGAAATGGCGCAGCAGCACTTCGGTGTTGGCCACGTCAAAGTTCCAGCGGGCGTATTCTTCCTCGGTCTGCTTGAACACATCGCCATAGGTCAGCGGGATCAGCGCATCCGGGTCGTTGAAGGGCATGTCCATCACGTGATCGACACCCAGCACATACATCGCCAGACGCTCCAGACCATAGGTCAGCTCCCCCGACACCGGGTGGCAGTCATGGCCGCCAACCTGCTGGAAATAGGTGAACTGGCTGACTTCCATACCGTCGCACCAGACCTCCCAGCCCAGGCCCCAGGCGCCGAGCGTCGGGCTTTCCCAGTCATCCTCCACAAAGCGGATGTCATGCATCGCCATGTCAACGCCAATCGCCTCAAGGCTGCCCAGATACAGCTCCTGCAGGTTCGGCGGGCTGGGTTTGATCAGCACCTGGTACTGGTAGTAATGCTGCAGACGGTTCGGGTTCTCGCCATAGCGCCCGTCCGTCGGCCGGCGCGAGGGCTGCACATAGGCCGCGGCCCAGGCCTTGGTCCCCAGCGAGCGCAGTGTGGTCGCCGGGTGGAAGGTGCCGGCGCCGACTTCCATGTCATAGGGCTGCATCACCGCGCAGCCCTTGGCGGCCCAGTAATTCTGAAGCCTCAGGATAATCTCTTGGAAGGAGCGCGGCGCGCCGTTGGTCTGGGTCATCTCTCATCCCTTTAGGGGCAGCTAAGGCAGCAATTGCGGGGATCTTCCTATGCAAGCCTGCCGGCAGGGTCAACGCCCCTGGCCCCCGGTTCCGCACCGCCCTGCCGGCCGTTTGCACTCCATTGGCAACAAAATTGCGGAAATGCGGCAACGGGTCGGGAATTCCCCCTGTCATGAGGAGTTCCCTTTGGTGCCGCAAAATGCTTAACCTCCGCGGCAAAGAATAAGAGTACTTCCGGGATACGAGGCCCACACATGAAAAAACTGTTTGCCGCTCTGGCGCTGCCGCTGATCGCGCTGGCCATTGCGTTCACGGCGCCTGTTTCGGCGCAAAGCAGCCGCGATGCGGTCTGGATCCAGATCGCCGCCCGGCCCTCCCTGCGCGAGGCCGAAACAGAGGCCCGCACCTATGCCGCCCGCCTGCCCGATGTCTCGGGCTATGCGCTTGGCGGCGGCTGGTACGGTGTGGTGATCGGCCCCTATGCCCGTGAAGACGCCGAACGCGTGCTGCAGGTCTACCGTGCCGAAGGCCAGATCCCGCGCGACAGCTTCATCGCCTTCCGCCGCAACCTGCGCAGCCAGTTCTATCCGGTGGCGGCAGATGCCACCCAGCCTGCAGAACCCGCCCCCGCCCCGGCAGCACCCGCGCAGACAGACCCGGAACCGCAGCAGCAGGCGGCCATTCAGACCACCCTGCCCGACGAGACCCCGGCAGAGGCCCGCCGCAGCGAACGCGCGCTCAGCCGTGAACAGCGGATGGAGCTGCAGGTGGCACTGAAGGCGGCCGGGTTCTACACTTCCTCGATCGACGGCGCCTTCGGCCGCGGCACCCGCGCCTCGATGAGCGACTGGCAGGCCGCCCGCGGCTTTGAGCCGACCGGCGTTCTGACAACCGCCCAGCGCCAGGTGCTGATGGATGAATACAACGCGCCGCTGATCTCTGTCGGCGTGGCCCGGGTTGAGGATGCCAAGGCCGGCATCGCCCTGCAGATCCCGGCGGGTGAGGTTGGCTTTGACCGCTATGAATCGCCCTTTGCCCATTACACCAGCAAGGGGGACCTGGGTGCCCGGGTGCTGCTGATCAGCCAGCCCGGCGACAAGCGCACCCTGTTCGGCCTCTATGACATCCTGCAAACGCTGGAAATCGTGCCGCTGGAAGGCCCCCGCCAGCGCGGCAAGGACAGCTTCACCATCGAAGGCCGCAACAACCAGATCGTCTCCTTCACCCAGGCCAGTCTCAAAAACGGCGAAGTGAAGGGCTTCACCCTGATCTGGCCCGCAGGCGACGAAGACCGCCGCGCCCGTGTGCTGGCGTCAATGCAGGCCAGCTTCACCCGTCTGGACGGCGTGCTGGACCCGGCCGAGGGCGGCGACGCCGTGCAAAGCATCGACCTGGTCTCAGGCCTGGATATCCGCAAGCCGAAACTGTCGCGCTCGGGCTTCTTCGTGGACGGCAAGGGCAGCGTGCTGACCACCTCCGACGTGGTGGCCGGCTGCACCCGGATCACCCTGGACCACGGCTACCAGGCAGAGGTTGCCGCCAACAACACCGCCGACGGCATCGCCATCCTGAAACCCGCCCAGGCGCTGGCGCCTGCCGCGGTTGCCGGCCTCAGCACCGCCTCGCCGCGGCTGCAGTCCGAGGTCGCGGTCTCCGGCTTCTCCTATGAGGGCCTGCTGGGTGCTCCCAGCCTCACCTGGGGCAAGGTCGCCGACGTCAAAAGCCTGGACGGCAACACCGGCGTGGCCCGGCTGGAGCTGGCGGCACAGCCCGGCGATGCCGGCGGCCCGGTTCTGGACAGCACCGGTGCGGTGCTGGGCATGCTGCTGCCGCGCCAGATCGAAGGCAAGCAGCTGCCCGAAGGCGTGAGCTTTGCCGTGAATGCCGAAGCTATCCGCGCCGCGCTGAGCGCCGCAGGCCTCAGCGCCGCCGAACAGAGCGCCTCCGCAGGCAGCCTGCCCAACGCGGCAATCACCCGGCTCGCCTCCGGCATGACCGTGCTGGTCAGCTGCTGGGAGTAAGCGCCGGGCCTGCAGGGCCAAGCGCTTCAAAAAACATCAGCCGGTGCGCTCCCCGCACCGGCTTTTTTGTGCGGGCCTGACAAATGCTTCCCCGGGCCGCCTGGCCTCGGGCGGGGGGCTCCCGCCCGGCTTCGGACCTTTCCAGGCCCTCCCCCCTTGGGCATGGCACCGCACCTGCGTGCGGTGCCGGGGGGGGGGGGGCTGGGGGGAGGAGGGGGGGACAAAAAAAAAGGGGGGGGGGGGGGGGGGGCAGAGGAGGGGGGGGGGGGGGGGTGCGCGAGGAAGGGAGAGGATTTTTCCCTTCCCCCCCTTTTTGGGGTGTTCCCCCCTTTTTTTTTTTTCCCCCGCGCCGCGCATCCGCGCGGCGCCCGGCCCAAACCCGCCAAGGGGTCTGGCGCAGCCAGGCACCTGCGGGTGCGGGAGCCTTCCCCCCCGGCAAGGCAGCCCCGTTTTTCCTGGAGGTATCAATAAGGGTGGATACGGCCGTCCCAGGTGTGGAAACAGCCAGAAGTCTCCACCGTCAGAACCTCGAATTCATTGATCAGCCCGGCCACCGACTCCTCGACCGTGATGTCACCCTCATCGCCGCCCATATCGGTGCGCACCCAGCCCGGGTGGTAGATCCCCACCGCAATCCCCTCGGGCTGCAGATCGGTGGCCAGGTTCCGCCCGATATTCAGGGCCGCCGCCTTGGACGCGCGGTAGGCATAGCTGCCGCCCGGCGCCCGGGACTGGCTGGCCATCTGCGACGACAGGATGGCGATCCTGGGGTTTTCCGCCAGCCGCAGGTTCGGCAGCATCGCCTGCACCGTCAGGAACACGCCGGTCACATTGGCCGCCAGCGTCTTGGTCCAGACCTCGGCGGAATAATCCTCCAGCCCCATCGCCTTGTCGATATAAACGCCTGCATTGCAGACCAAGAGATCCACCGGGCGCCCCTTGATCTGGGCGGCAAAGCGCGCCTGCTGGCCCGGATCCGACACATCCAGCCGCACGCCGGAGGAATGGTCGCGCGAGGTGCCTGTCACCTCGTAGCCCGCCTCCTGCAGCCGCTTCACCAGCTCTTTGCCGATCCCGCGGCTGGTTCCTGTTACAACTGCATGCATGGCTCAGGCCCTTCAGTTCGAATTACGTCAGTTTGATTTCCGGCCCGGACGGAACGGCAGCGGCATCACCGGCACGCCTTCCTCGATCAGCTCGCGCGCATCTTCCAGCTTGGCCTCGCCATGAATGGCCCGCTCCGGCGCCTCGCCCAGATGCATCGCGCGGGCCTCCTGCACAAAGCTGTCCCCGACATAATCGGAATTGTCCTCAACCTTCTTGCGCAGCTCCGCCAGGGCTTTTTCCACCTCCCCGGTGGGATTGCTCAGCATGCCCGGGCCTGCCGGAGCAGGCACGGGCGCCGGAGCCGGCACAGGCATTGGTGCATCCGGCGCCGCCGCTTGCGGTTCAGGCTCGCCCACGCCGGACACTGCCTTGCGCCCGGGACGCACCCGCGGCGCCATAATAGCTTTCTCAACGCTGGTGCCGCCGCAGACCGCGCAAGAGACCATCCCGGCCGCTGCCAGCTTGTCGAACGCCGCCGCCGACTGGAACCAGCTGTCGAACGCATGGCCGTCCGCACATTTGAGGCTGTATTGAATCATGCTTTCCCTCTTAGCAGGAAAGGCTGATTAAATCTCCCTTTCCGGCAAGCGCAAGAGGCCTCTTGCATCTACCCTGCTGCATCCGGGCGCTGCAGCCGCTGACGCAGCTTCGCCGCCAGCTCTTCCTGTGGCACATCTGCCTCCACGGCCAGCCGCCTGAGGCCAAAATGCACATGCGCCATCTCGCGGTAATACCCGGCAAAGACATAGTTTACTGTTGCCCCGGCCATGGCGCCTGCAATCGGCACCGCCTGGGCCGCCAGTTTCTGCCCCAGCACCGCGCCTAGCTTCGGCGCCACTTGCGCGATCAGCTTGTGCAGCCCGCCGGGCAGCCCCAGCCGGACCGAAAGAAAGCCAAGGTCTGCCCCATCATCATCGGCCAGCGGACCCGCTGCCGCAAACACCTGGATACAGTCGAAAGTCACGCTTTCAGCCTCCGGATCAAACCCCTCTTCCACCGCGGCGCTTTGTATGCTGCGCAGCAAAAAGGCTGTAGTCGCAGGCAGTTCAATCAGCGCCCCCGGCAGCCCGGCAGCGCCTCCGGCTGCGCCCATGGCGGCGCTCAGCACGCGGTCAAAGCCCGCTGTCTGATCCGGCACCAGGCGGCGCGACCGGCTGGCGCCCTTCATGGCAACCCGCAGCGCGGTTTCCGCAGCGCCTGTCAGCCCGGCCCGCACCGGCGCCGGCAGCCGCTCCAGCAGGCTTTCGCCGCTGCCGCCCAGCCGGTTCAGCAAGTCGATCCCCGTGCCGCCAGCGGCGCGGTACCGCTCCGCCAGCCTATCCAGTTCGAATTCGATCTCCTGCGGGGTGTAGCTCCGCGCGTCTGTCAGAACATCTGCCAAAACTGTCTCCTTTGCCGTTTAAACATCGGCAGCAGACAGCGGATTTTCAACCCTGCCAGCGGGCAACCTGGCCTTGAATGCCCTGCCAGGCACCGTCTTCCAGCGCCAGCCCCAGCACCCGCTCCGGGTTGGTCGGCGGCGGCATTTCGACGCCGGAAAGCTTGGTAAATCCAAAGCGCCGGTAATAGGGCGCATCGCCCACCAGCATTACCCGCGCCCAGCCGGTTTCCTCCGCCTTGGCCAGGCTGTCGCGAATCAACGACCCGCCCAGCCCTTCGCCCTGCCGGGTCGGGTGCACCGCCACCGGCCCCAAGAGCAGCGCAGGCGCGTCCCCGATCAGCACCGGCCAGAACCGGATCGCCGCAGCCAGAATGCCGTCGCTGTCGCGCGCCACCTGGCTGAGGCCCGCCACCGGCGGCACCCCGTCGCGCAGGCGGTAGGATGACAGCGCCTCGCGGCCCGGCGCAAAGCACAGGTCATAAAGCGCCTCGACCTCCCACCGGTCGTCCGCAGTTTCCGCTGTCAGCTCGATCACGCCGCCAAGTCTCCGCCCCTCACCACGCCGCAGTCTCCGCCAATTTCCCCTGCAGGCTGGCGTTTGGCCTAACACGGGCGTAAGCCTTGGGCAAACACCTATAGACCAGAGCAGGACCCCCGCATGTTCTACCGCCCCGAGGACGGCCACGGCCTCCCCCACAACCCGTTCAATGCCATTGTCACGCCCCGGCCCATCGGCTGGATCTCCTCGCGCTCGGCGGACGGGGTGAACAATCTTGCGCCCTATTCCTTCTTCAACGCAGTGGCCTATACGCCGCCGCAGGTGATGTTTGCCTCCACCAGCGCCAAACCGGACCAGGAAGGCACCAAGGACTCGGTTGCCAATATCGCGGCCACCGGCGTCTTCTGCGTCAACGTGGTCTCTTATGCGCTGCGCGATGCGATGAACGCCAGCTCCGCCGCCCTGCCCAAGGAGACGGATGAGTTCGCCCACGCAGGCCTGGACCCGATTGAATGCGAAACCATCGCCTGTTCCCGCGCCGCCGCTGCCCCCGCGGCGCTGGAATGCCGGCTCACCCAAATCGTCACCCTGCCGGGCGAGGCCAACAAGGTGGTGTTCGGCGAGGTGACCGGCGTGCACCTGCGCGACGACTGCCTGCGCGACGGCGCCTTCGACGTCACCGCCTTCCAGCCGCTGGCCCGCCTTGGCTACCGCGACTACTCAGTAGTGCGCGACCTGTTTTCCCTGTCCCGCCCCGGCGAGTAAGCCCCGCCATGCCGCTTCCCGATCCCCGCAAACGCAATCCGATCCTCCTGCCGGACGGCACGCCCCACGCAGGCACGGTGATGCTGTCCCAGGTGCTGGATCACCCCAATATCCAGGCCGGAGACTATACTTACGCCTCCGACTTCAACCCGCCGGACAACTGGGCGCAGCACCTTGCCCCCTACCTGTTCCCCGGCGCCCGCGAACGTCTGATCCTTGGCCGCTTCTGCCAGATCGCCCACGGCGCGCGCTTCATCACCGCCTCCGCGAACCACGCCCAGGACGGGCTCAGCTGCTATCCTTTCCCAGTGTTCGACCCAGGCCAGATGGCGGGCTTTCAGCCCGACACCCGCGACACGGTGGTCGGCAATGACGTCTGGGTCGGCTATAACGCGCTGATCCTGCCCGGCGCCCGCATCGGCGACGGCGCCATCATCGGCGCAGGCGCAGTGGTGCGCGGCACGGTGCCGCCCTATGCCATCGTCACCGGCAATCCCGGTGCCGTGCAAGGCTTCCGCTTCCCCAAACCGCAGATCGCCCGGCTCCTCAGCCTCAAATGGTGGGACTGGCCGCCCGAGCTGATCACCCGCGCCGAACCCGCCCTGCTGTCCGGCGATCTCGACATGCTCGAAACCCTCGCCCCCGACTGACCCTGCCCCCATGCCCTTGCTGGTCCGGAGCCGCCGTCGCCTGAGACCGGACGGCCACGCGGGGTTCGCCGGGACAAGGCAAATCGCCGAGGGGCCCCGCCCCCGGCGGGGAGGCGGCTATTTTCCTTGGCGCGGCGGGGACCGGGTGGCAGGCAAGGATCAGGGGATGGAGGATCGGGGCCGGCTTTTGCTGGTATGGTGAGCCCGAAGCCCCCGAAAAACAAACCCCTACAAACAAAAAAGCCCGCGGTTCGCCAGAACCGCGGACAATTTTCTAACACCGGCCAGGCGTCAGTGGCCGCCCAGCACCCCGGTCTTGACCGAGTAATCCACCGCAACCTCATATTCCGGGTCGTCATCGCTATCGACCATCAGATGGCCCGCCTTGGTCAAGAGCTGGTGGCAATCGCGGCTCAGATGCCGCAGCACCAGCGACTTGCCTTCAGCCTCATACTTGCCGGCCACAGCCTCGATTGCCTGCAGCGCCGACTGGTCCACCACCCGGCTGCGGGCAAAGTCCACGATTACATGATCCGGATCGCCTGCCACATCAAACAGCTCGATGAAGCCGTCGGTGGAGCCAAAGAACAGCGGCCCCTCGATCTCATAGACCTTGGCGCCCTTGTCGCTTTCCGACTCGCGGGTATAGGCGTGGATGCGGCGCGCGTTGTTCCAGGCATAGGCCAGGGCCGAGACGATCACGCCCACAACCACCGCAATCGCCAGGTCGGTCATCACCGTCACCACGGTCACCAGCACGATCACAAAGGCGTCCATCATCGGCACCTTGGTCATGATTTTCAGGCTGTTCCAGGCAAAGGTGCCGATCACCACCATGAACATCACGCCCACCAGCGCGGCCAGCGGGATCTGTTCGATCAAGGGCGAGGCCACCACGATGAACACCAGCAGGAACAGCGCCGCGGCAATGCCCGCAATCCGCGTCCGGCCGCCGGATTTCACGTTGATCATCGACTGGCCGATCATCGCACAGCCGCCCATGCCGCCAAAGAAGCCCGTGACCACGTTGGACGCACCCTGCGCAATGCACTCCTGGCTGGCTCCGCCGCGCTTGCCGGTGATCTCCCCCACCAGGTTCAGCGTCAGCAGGCTCTCGATCAGGCCGATGGCGGCCAGGATCACCGCATAGGGCAGGATGATCCACAGCGTCTCCAGCGTGAACGGCGCCAGCGCTGTGCCATAAAGCCCCTCACCGGTGCCAAACGGGTTGTGGAAGCTCGGGAACCCGCCCTTGATTGAGGCCATATCGCCAACGGTCGGCACGTCGATGTTCAGCGCAATGACCAGAACCGCCACAACACCGATCCCCGCCAGCGGCGCCGGGATCACCGATGTGATCTTGGGCATCCCCCAGATGATCAGCATGGTGAGGCCAACCAGCCCCAGCATCATGTAAAGCTGCATCCCGCTCAGCCATTCCGCGCCGCCCGACCCCGGCACCTTGAACTGGGTCAGCTGCGCCAGGAAGATCACGATGGCGAGCCCGTTCACAAAGCCCAGCATCACCGGATGCGGCACCAGCCGGATGAACTTGCCCCAATGCATCACACCGGCGATGATCTGCAAGATCCCCATCAGGACCACGGTGGCAAACAGGTACTCCACCCCGTGCTGCGCCACCAGCGCCACCATCACCACCGCCAGCGCGCCCGTGGCGCCCGAGATCATCCCCGGCCGGCCGCCAAACACCGCGGTGATCAGCCCGACCATAAAGGCAGCGTAAAGCCCCACCAGCGGATGCACCCCCGCAACGAATGCAAAGGCGACGGCCTCCGGCACCAGCGCCAGCGCCACGGTGAGCCCCGACAACAGCTCGGTGCGCACCCGGGCCACGGTAAAGCCCTCGTCCTGCATGATCGAAAGATTGGGCGGGGAAATCTGCTTGGCCAGCAAAGCCACGGCTGCGCGTCTCATGTCAGGTACCTGTGCTCGGGAGGATGGGGGTTCGCTGCCCGCCCCTAGCGGAAATCCGCCTTTGCCACAAGGTTTGATTGCCCCGCTCTCCCTCCGCCCGCCAGCCGCCCGCGCATCAGCCGTCGCGCCAATGTGACTTGCACCGCTTTCCCGGCAGCCGCAGGCTGCTGCCGTCACCCCGGGAGATGACCCATGCGCGCCCTCTTCACCTGCCTCGCCCTCCTCGCCGTCCCTGCCGCAGCGCAGGACCGCGACGGCAACGACACCCCCGGCAATTGGCGGGTCAAGCACTATGAAAGCTTCGGCATCTGGAACTCGGTCTGCGATGAGCGCGAGGAGAACGGCACCCTGGTCCAGCGCTGCTACATCCGCTGGGTGGACGTGTTCTCGCCGCACCCGAAATTCGCGGCCCAGTTCCTGTTCATCACCCCCCAGGACGGCGGCTGGAAAGCCGATTTCGGCATCGAGCCCGGCACCCTGTTCACCCCCGGCGGTTTCCGCATCGACCAGGATGGAGAGACCGCCTGGCGCAGCCGCGCCCCCGGCTGCCTGACCGGCCTCAGCTGCACGTTCACCGGCGAGGACGCGGATGCGCTGATCGCCCGAATGCAAGCGGGCGGCGCCTTCCGCTTCACCTTCCGCGACCGCCACGGCATGGCGCAGGACCTCACCTGGCCGCTGGCAGGCTTTGCCGCGGCCTTTGCCGATTTCCAAACCCAAGCCGCCGCCCGCGGCTTGCTGGACTGACACTCCGCAGACCCGCTGACGTTAAACTTTAGGGGTTGTTAGGGATTGAAAATTCTCCTTTTGGCCTGCTTAATCCACACACGCTTGAATGACTGGAAACCCCAGACTGGCAGAACTTGAAAGTAAGCACCTTGTTTCCAAGCAAGGCGGACATTGATGGCAAGGAGAGGGGGCTTTGAGAGTATTGAGCAGACGGCGCTTCGGTACTTTCCTTCCGGCGCTAGCCTTCACTGCAGTTTCTTCACTTTCTGCGGCAAGCGAGGACCGGCTCCCAAACATCCACTCCTCAGTCTTCTCAAAACAGCAGGTTGAGGAACTAGGAGAAGACCACTTCGAAATTGACGCGGAGGGGAACATAATTAACGGTCCAAAGGCAGCGCCACAGGAGCCTGTTGACTATTCCAGCCTATTGAAACCTTTTGTTTTGGAGGGCGACTTCAAGAAGACCGCTTCAATATGCCAAAGTTGTTCAAATGGCTATTTTTCCTGGCCCTCTGGAGAAATGTCTTTTCGTGTGCTTACCGACGCGGAAACCAGAGAACGCCCCCTGTCTGAAAAGCTTGCTTCTGTCCTCAACACTGTGTTCGTGAAAGCCGGGATCAAACCCGTTCCTGCAAATCACGCTGGAGACGCCGGCCTAGTTCTCATCATTGGCGGTGAAGATCATCTGCGGTTCGGCTCAAAGAAGATTGGCGTAAAGGCAGCCGAAGATTTCTACACCGAAGTGGATGGGGCCGAATACAATGAGGATCACCTTCCTGTCTCGCGGGGATTGTTTGACGGAACGACTTGCAGAGTTGCCTTTCTCGAAGGCAAGCAAAGCCGCAAATACTTTGTCTTTCTGCAATACGAAGAGATTGACCATTGCCTGCGCCAGCAGCTTTTGATTTCAGCTGGTTTGCAGCCGTTTGTGGGCTTCACGCCGAGCGCGCTCAACACGGCCTATGATTACAAAGCGCCGACCATTGCAGACTTCATCTTCATCAGGCAGGTGCAAGGCACCTTGAATACACCTTCAGAGCAAGAACAGTTTATCTTGCAGTCCCTGATAAGTGCAGCTCCTTCGTCAGTCACCGAATGATCCGACCTTGGTCGCCCTCGGTGCCGCGGCGCTGACCGGGATCATCCGGCGCGAATAGCCCCGCCTTTTCATCTTTCCCAAATACTCTTGCCGAAGGCAAAACCCGAACGTGCGGCACCCCTCCGGTGCACGGGTGGTGCACAGGGGGTGCACGCATGTCACCCCCTGTTTATCACCTTGCTCTTGCCAAAACCGCCCTCCCTTGCGCATATCCGGGTCCAGCAGCATCAGGAGGGCAGAGCTTGACCAAGGAAACCATGATTGCCGTGATCGGCGGCTCGGGTATTTATGAGATCGACGGGCTGGAAGGCGCCGAATGGGTCTCTGTCGAAACCCCTTGGGGGGCGCCCTCGGATCAGATCCTGACCGGCTCCCTGGACGGCGTCAAAATGGCCTTCCTGCCCCGCCACGGCCGCGGCCATGTGCATTCCCCGACCGAGGTCCCCTACCGCGCCAATATCGACGCGCTGAAGCGGCTCGGCGTGACGGATGTGTTCTCGGTCTCTGCCTGCGGCTCCTTCCGCGAGGAGATGGCGCCGGGCGATTTTGTTGTTGTGGATCAATTCATTGACCGGACGTTTGCGCGCGACAAAAGCTTCTTTGGCACCGGCTGTGTTGCGCATGTGAGCGTGGCGCATCCGATCTGCGAACGGCTGTCGGACGCGGCGGAGGCTGCAGGCAAGGACGCCGGGATCAAGATCCACCGCGGCGGCACCTACCTGTGCATGGAAGGGCCGCAGTTCTCCTCGATGGCGGAAAGCAAACTCTACCGCGAGCAATGGGGCTGCGATGTGATCGGCATGACCAATATGCCCGAGGCCAAACTCGCCCGCGAGGCAGAGCTGTGCTATGCCTCCATCGCAATGGTCACTGACTACGACAGCTGGCATCCAGAGCATGGCGCAGTGGAAATCACTGAAATCATTGCGACTTTGCAGGGCAACTCCGCCAATGCCCGGGCGCTGGTCAGCCGCCTCCCCGGTCTGCTTGGCACCGGACGCGCGGACTGTCCGCATGGCTGCGACAAGGCGCTGGAATATGCGATCATGACCGCCCCGGAGAAACGCGATCCGGCGCTGCTGGCAAAACTGGACGCCGTGGCGGGCCGGATACTGGGCTGACACCGGACAGCAACAGATTGAGACAATTAGGGCGGGCCGCAGGGTGCCGCCCTTTTCGTTGCACATCCCGGTTCCTTTATCAAACAGCAGATACAGCTTCTGGTTTCAGGATTTTCCCATGCGCCTTCATGGTTTGGACATTGCCCGTTTCCTTGCGTTTTGCGGCATGGTCCTGGTCAACTTCCGCATTGCGGCCCAGGTAACACCCGGAACCGATGCCATATCTGTGTTCACCAGCAGCCTGGAGGGCCGGGCCGCCGCACTGTTTGTGGTGCTGGCCGGGATCGGGCTGTCGCTAGGCAAACCCAGCCGGGCAGTCTTGTTCCGCCGCGCCCTGTTCCTGTTCGCAATCGGCCTTGTGAACCTGACCATCTTCGAGGCCGATATCCTGCATTTCTACGCGCTTTATTTCCTGGTGGCACTGCCATTTCTGACCGTCTCCAGCGGGGCGCTTCTGCGGGCCGCTGCGGCCATTCTGATCATCGGGTTCATAAGCCTGCTGGCGCTGGAGTATGAGGCGCATTGGAACTGGGAAACTCTCGAATATGCGGATTTCTGGACCCTTGAGGGCTTCCTGCGGCATTCCTTCTTCAACGGCTGGCACCCGGTGTTTCCCTGGGCCGCCTTCCTGCTCCTGGGCATGTGGGCAGGCCGTCTGGACCTGGCCAGCCGCGCTGTTCAGATGCGCCTGATCCTCTGGGGGGCAATGGCCGCCGGCCTTGGGGCGCTGCCCGGTGCGCTGGTGCAGGATCCGGAGCTGATTGATCTCCTGAACACCAGCGCCATCCCGCCGGGTCCTTTCTATGTCATCGCGGCCTCTGGCAGCGCGCTGATGGCAACCGGGCTGATGCTGGCCATCGGCCCGGCCCTTGCCAAGGCGGGGCTGGCCGGGTGGCTGGCAGCCCCCGGGCGGCAGGCGCTCAGCCTTTATGCGGCGCATATCCTGCTGGGAATGGGCACGCTGGAGGCCTTGGGCCGGCTCGACGGCTCATTGAGCGTGCAGCAGATCTTTGGCTTCTCGCTGGGGTTCTGTGCGCTGTCGATGCTGCTGGTGCGGGTCTGGAACATCTTTGCCAGGCACGGACCACTGGAAGCGCTGATGCGCTGGAGCACCGGTTCAGCCCGCTGACACCGCTGTTGACTGCACTGCAATTCTAAGGCTCCCTTCGGCACGTAAGCCGCAAGGAGAAACCTATGGATCTGAACCTCTGGCTGGCTTTTGCCGCTGCCTCGACCGCCCTGCTGCTGATCCCCGGCCCGACTGTGCTGCTGGTGCTAAGCTATGCCCTGACCAAGGGGCGGCAGGTCGCTGTTGCCTCGGCACTTGGGGTGGCAACTGGCGACCTGATCGCAATGAGTGCATCCCTGGCCGGGCTCGGCGCGCTAGTGATGGCTTCTGCTACGCTGTTTACAGCGCTCAAGTGGATTGGCGCCGCCTATCTTGTGTGGCTCGGCATCAAACTCTGGCGCAGCGCGCCATCCGCGGCTCTGGCGCAGTTGCAGCCGGAGGCCGGCATCAAGGCACGCGGCGTGTTCGGGCATACAGCTGCCGTCACGGCCTTGAACCCGAAATCAATCGCTTTCTTCATCGCTTTTGTGCCGCAGTTCATCCGGCCCGAAACACCGGTCCTGCCGCAGTTTGCCATCCTGACTGCAACCTTTGTGGGGCTGGCGGCGCTGAACGCTCTGGCCTATGCGCTGCTGGCTGACCGGCTGCGCCGCTGGTTCGCCAAACCCGCCGCGGCTGCAGCAGTGACGCGCACCGGCGGTTTGGCTTTGATCGGCATGGGGGCTGCAACCGCGCTGCTGCGGCGCCCCGTATGACGTGCGGCAGCGCCGTTTCAGACCGTTCCGGCAGAGATCCGCGCCGTCTTGACCCTTGCAAGACAGCGCCGCATGGGCGAAACCGCCCGTGGCCCGGCCTTCTGCCTGGCTGCCATCAACGCTGCGTCAAAGAGAGCCAAGCCGATGCCTAAGAAGACCGCCGTCAAGGATTACATCCGCACCATCGTCGACTTCCCGCATGAAGGGATCATGTTCCGCGACGTGACCACCTTGTTTGCCGATCCGCGCGGCTTCCGCATGGCAATTGACCAGATGCTGCACCCCTATGCCGGCGAGCAGATCGACAAGGTGGTGGGGCTTGAGGCGCGCGGCTTCATCCTCGGCGGTGCGATCGCGCACCAGCTGAGCGTCGGCTTTGTGCCGATCCGCAAGAAGGGCAAGCTGCCCGGCACCACCATCAGCCAGGAGTACAAGCTGGAATACGGCGAGGCGATTGTTGAAATCCACGACGACGCGATCAAGCCGGGCGAGAAGATCCTGGTGGTGGACGACCTGCTGGCCACCGGCGGCACCGCGGGGGCGGGGATTAAACTGATCGAGCGCTTGGGCGGCGAGATCGTCTCCTGCTCCTTCATTGTCGACCTGCCGGAACTGGGCGGCCGCAAGCTGCTGGAGAGCATGGGGATGGATGTCCATGTACTGTGCGAGTTCGAAGGCCTCTGAAGCTTCTCTCCTGACCGTCTAGGCTGCCAGCCCGGGCACTCCCGCCGGTCAGGCGCCTTCCAGGGAAAGGCTGTTCCCGTTGGGCATGGCCCCTTCAGGCCCCTTGGGCCGGAAGGGGCGCGGGGGGGGGGGGGGGGGGGGGGGGGGAAAAAAAAAACAAAAAGACAACACAAACAAAGAAAAAAAAGGGAGGGAGGGGAAAAAACAAAAACCTCCCCCCCC
>NZ_JBSWYB010000015.1:0-91614 GCF_056160905.1 Leisingera sp. ABD4_442
GCACATCCGCATACCAAGGCGCCTCGGCCGGCCAGGGGTTCAGATTGGCCAGGCTATCGCCCGGATAGGCCTCCGCAAAGTTCTTCTTGTAGACATCGCCGGAGAAGCCGTCGGCGCCCAGAACCGGCGAGTTGTAGCCGTGGCTGTCAATCGCTTTGCCTGCGGGCTCCTGCTCGTAAGCATAAGAAATGAATGCATAAACCTGCTCTTCATTCTGTGCGCCCACTGGCATTGAGATGCCGTCAACCCAGGCCATCGCGCCCTCAACCGGCGCCTGGTAATGCACCGGCTCGCCTGCGGACTTCAGCGCCAGCGGCGGGCCGTCCCAGGTCTGGCCAACCACGACGCCTTCGTTCAGCAGGCCGTTTTTCTGGGTGTCCGCATCGTTCCAGATCAGTTTGATGCGGGACTTTCGCGCCACGCACCAGTCGGTGACCTGCCCCCAGACCTTGCGCATGGTCTCTTCGTCGTCATAGGCAGCCCAGATCGAACCCGGCTCCATCTCGCCCGAGGCTTCCATGTAAAGGCCTGCACCCAGCATCATGGAATGTGCGCGGCCCATGGTCTTGCCTGCGTTCTCTTCCGACCAGACGTCACCGTAGGACGGTGCGTCCCCTGCCGGCAGCCACAGGTCGGTCCGGTAGGCGATGCCCTCGGTGCCCCAGATATGCGGCAGCCAATGAACGCCGCCGCCGCCGAAGTTCCAGGCATCGGTGCCAATCTTGGCCATTGCCGGGTTCACCGCGTCGATGTTGACCTTGCTCATATCGAAGGGTTTCAGCAGTTCCAGCGGGCCCCACTGCAACGAGCGATTGTTAGTCGGCGAGACGATATCGAAGCCCTGGCCCTTGGTGGCCTTCATCTTGTTGATGATTTCCTCGTTGGAGCCGATACCGGTGTAGTTCACCTTGATGCCAGTCTTGGCTTCAAAGCCCGCGATAAATTCCGGTGGCAGGTAGTCCGACCACATCAGGATGTTGATTTCACCCGAAGACGCCAGCGCGCTTTTCGAGTAGAGCGGCGCTGCCAAGGCAGCAGCCCCGGCACCCTTCAGCACTCCGCGCCGCGAAATCGATGTTTTTACAGCCATTTGATTTGTTCTCCCTTTGGACTGTTTTCGTTGTTTTTGTTGTTTCAACTGTCAAACCTTGCGAAGGCTTGAATGTCTCCTACAGTGACAGTTTTAAAAACTGATAAGGCCAGATCACCCGGCAAGCCGCCTGGCATGGTGCCAGTTCACGCTGTGCTCTCAGTCCACCGGCAGCCTATTCTATTGCGCTTAAAAACAATCACCGTGCCTGCAGTGTGCGCCCGCCAGCGCGGGGCGTCAACGATCAAGCGTTTGCAATATGGGAAGAAATCATAGTCCGATTGCGGGAACCGCATGACGCGGTGCTGATTTTGTGGAAGATAGGCGGCATGGCGCACCATTCTTCCCGCAAAGATCTGAGCCTCAGAGCACTGGAACTTTTCCAGGCCGCGGCGCGGAAAAATTCCCTTCAGGAGGTCGCGGCCGAAACCGGTCTGTCCATCAGCACAGTCTCGCACCACTTGCGCAATCTCGAAGAGCATCTCGGCACGGAGCTGTTCGACCACAGCCGCAGGCCCATGGTGCTGACGCCAAGAGGGCAGATTTTTCTGCGCAATATCAACGAGGCGTTGCAAGCCATCCGCAAGGCCAAAGCAGAAGTCTCAGCCGGGAATATTACAGAGGCAGTCCAGCTGCGGCTCGGCTCGATCGAGGATTTCGACAGCGACATCCTGCCCGGACTGGCAGTTTTTCTCGCCCGCCACATGCCGCGCTGCGATTTCCTATACCAGACGGAGTCCAGCCACGCGGTCATTGCTATGCTGCACGACCGCAAGCTTGACCTTGGCATCACAACCACCCCGGCAGAGCCGCTGCGCGACCTGCAGGATACGCCGCTGCTCAGCGATCCATTCACCGTTGTGCTGCCGAAAACCTGCGATGTGCCGGCTCAGGACCTCTTTGAAGGCCGCGGCGAACTGCCGTTTCTGCGCTACTCCGCAGCCCAGATGATGTCCCGTCAGATCGATTCGCACTTGCGGCGCAACGGTTTCGCCCTGCCGTACCGGTTTGAATGCGCCAGCAACCAGACCCTGCTGGCGATGGTGGCCGCCGGTGCCGGCTGGGCGGTCACAACACCGCTGCATTACGCACGCGCCCGCCGGTTCCAACCGCAACTCCGGCTTGAAGCCTTCCCGGGAAAGAGCTTCGCGCGCACCCTGTCGATCCTGTCTACGCCTGACTGCGCGGCCTCTGTTAGGGAATTGGTGCACAGCAGGATGCGCAGCCTGATCAGCAGCCATGCACTTCAGCCGCTGCACGAAGCCTACCCCTGGCTGACCAGCCGTTTCACGCTGCTGCCCTGATCACGGGACCAGGTGTCTGGCCCAGGGATATTGGGAAAACCCTGGACTAAAATTCCGATTTTTTCTGATCAAAGCCGTGCAGGATTGCCCTGCACCACAACTGCGCGCTTACTCCGGGGCAGTGTTCAGCGGAGGCCATTCATGAAATCGCGCACCAAGGTTGTTGTGATCGGCGGCGGCATCGCCGGCTGCTCCACCCTCTACCACCTCACCCAGGAAGGCTGGAGCGATGTCGTTCTGGTCGAACGCAACGAACTGACCAGCGGCACCACCTGGCATTCGGCGGCGCAGGTGACCAACTTCGGCATGAATCAGACCATGGTCGGGCTGAAGACCCACTCGATCAACCTGTACAAGAAACTGGCCGAAGATCCAGAATACCCGATCAACTACCACCACGGCGACGGCGGCATCCGTATGGCCAATACCGAGGCGCAGATGCAGGGCTACCGCCATTTCGCCTCGATGGCGCGCGGCATGGGCGTGCATTTCGAAGTGATCGACGCCGAAGAATGCGCCCGCCGCCACCCGCTGATTTCCACCGACAACCTGATTGGCGGGCTATGGGACCCGCTGGACGGCGACATAGACCCGGCGCAGCTGTGCCAGGCGCTGGCCTATCACGCCCGCAAGGCCGGCGCCGAGGTCTACCGCCACACGCCGGTGACCGCCCTCACTCAGCACAAGGACAACACCTGGACCGTGCATACCGAGCACGGCGACATCGACTGCGATATCGTGGTCAATGCCTGCGGCTACCGGGTGAACGAGGTCGGCGCGATGATGGGCGTGCACCACCCCGTCGCCTCGATGGAGCACCAGTATTTCCTGACCGAGGACATTCCCGGCATCGTCGAGGCGGGCCACCGGATGCCTCTGATCCGCTGCCCGATCTCGGACTACTACTGCCGCCAGGAAAAGAACGGGTTGCTGATCGGTTTCTACGAGCACGACTGCAAGACCTGGGGCATGGACGGCATCGATCCGAACTTCGTCAACGCTCTCTGCCCCGACGACCTGGAGCGGGTGATGGACGTGCTGGAGGGCGCGTTCGAGCGGATGCCTGCATTGCGCGAGACCGGCATCCGCTCCATCGTGAACGGTCCGATCACATATACCATCGACGGTGCGCCGCTGATCGGCCCGATCCCGGGCAAACGCAACGCCTTCTGCGCCATCGGTCTGCGTGCGGGCCTTGGCGAAGGCGGCGGCCACGGCTGGCTGCTGGCGCAGATGATCGTGCACGGCGAAGCCTGCTATGACACCTGGTGTCTGGACCCGCGCCGCTTCTCCGGCCATGCCAACTTTGAACTGACTGCCCTCAAAGCGATCGAAGACTACCAGAACGAATTTCGCTTCCACTTCCCGCATGAGCACCGCCCCGCAGGCCGCCCGGCGAAGACCACACCGCTCACCCCAGTCATGGCCGCCGAGGGCGCCGAATTCACCGTGGTGAACGGCTGGGAGCGGGTGGAGTACATCAAGCCTTCGCCGGACTTCCATCCTTCGCTCAGCTTCAATTTCGACGAAGCCTTCGATGTGGTCGCCGCGGAAGTGAAGAATGTGCAGGAGAACGTCGGCCTCGCCGAGGTCAACGGTTTCAACCGGTTCGAGATCACCGGTGCAGATCGCCACAGCTTCCTCGACCGCATGTTCTGCGGCGCCGTCACCAAACGCGCGGGCCGTGCCGGGCTGGGGTACCTCCTGAACCACCAAGGCATGATCAAGGGCGAGGCCACCGTCGCCAACCTCCCCGCCTCGGACCGCGGGCCCGAACGCGTTTGGTACGGCTCTGCCGCTGCCAGCGAATTCCATGACATGGACTGGCTTACCCAGCACATCCGCGGGGGCGAGGACGTGCAGATCCGCTCCCTCACCAATGACCAGACCATCCTGGTCCTGGCCGGCCCCCGGGCAAGGGACGTACTCTCAGCCTGCGCCCGGGGTGACTGGTCGGTTGAGGCCTTCCCTTGGCTGTCGGTGCGCGAATGCTTCATCGGCTTTGCCCCGGCCACGGTGATGGGCGTCAGTTTCTCGGGCGAGCTGGCCTATGAAGTCCACGTCCCCAACGCCTCGCTTTACGCTGCCTATCTGGCACTGCGGAAAGCGGGTGAGAAACACGAGCTGAAACTCTTCGGCGCCCGCGCGCTGGAATCGATGCGGATGGAGAAAGGCTTTCTGCATTGGAAAGCCGATCTGATCACCGAGTTCGATCCTTTCGAGACCGGGCTGGACCGGTTTGTCAAATTGGACAAATGCGATTTCATCGGCCGTGACGCCCTGGAGAGACGTCAGACCGAAGGCGCCTGCAAAAAGCTGGTCACGTTGCAGATCGGTACCACCCACGCCCCGGCCCACGGCGGCGCCTCGTTGATGCAGGAGGATAGGGTTGTAGGCACCGTGACCTCCGGCGACTGGGGCCACCGGGTGGGGATGAACCTGGCCTATGCCTTTGTCGAGCCAGAGCTGGCGTCAGAGGGCAGCACCATGCAGCTCGACCTCTGCGGCGATCTGGTTGGCGCAACAGTCATCGCACCTTCCCCTTATGACCCGGAATTCACACGGATCCGTGGATAACATTCTGCCCGGCCGAGAGGCCGGGCCGCGCCGACCCGCCCCCATGGGGCGGCGCGATGCGCCACCCCGCGGGTCTTTGCGGCCCTTAGCAGCTAGAACGGACACCGCTTATTAAGAAAACGCCCAGGAAGTTCCGGGCGTTTTCGTTTGCGTGACAGCGGCAGAAATCAGCTGCGGCCTTTCCACGGCACCAGCCAGTTCTCGGCCTTGCGCATAAGGATATCGATGCCATAGCCGATGATGCCGATCAGCACGATGCCCATGATCACGATATCGGTCAGCTGGAACTTCGACGCAGCGATGATCATCATGCCAGCCCCTTTTTGCGCAGCCACCAGTTCGGCGGCCACAACCGTGCCCCAGCAGACACCCATCGCCACCCGCGCGCCAGTAAAGATTTCCGGCAGCGAGTTCGGCACGATCACATGCCGCATGATCTGCCACTTGGAGGCGCCCAGCGAATAGGCCGCGTGGATCTTGGAGATATTTACCCCGGAAACCCCGGCCCGCGCCGCAATTGTCATGATCCAGAGAGCGGCGAGGAACAAGAGAACGATCTTGCCGGTCTCCCAGATGCCGAACCAGATGATCACCAGCGGGATCAGTGCCAAGGGCGGCACCGGCCGCATGAACTCGACAATCGGATCGAACCAGCCGCGGAACCAGCCGCTTAGACCCATGGCATAGCCTAGCGGAATGCCCACGATCGCCCCAGTTACAAACCCCGCGATCACCCGTGTCAGCGACCAGCCCAGATGCTGCCACAGCGAGAAGTTCTGATAGCCGTCCGAGGCGATTTCAAAGAACCGGGAAACTACGGTTTCCGGTGCCGGCAGCCAGATCGGATTCATCTGCATCCCCTGATGCGGGGTAAAGCTGATCGCCCCCTTGCCGGTCAACGTCACGGTGCCGTCGCCGGTATCCACCGCGCCATCCGCACCAATCGCCTCGCCGTTGATGGCAACAATCCTGGCGCCCGCCTTGCGCTTGGCCTCGTCGTTCTTGTCGAACAGCAGCGTGGTCGAGCGCCCGGCCTGCGCCGCCAGCGCGTCATTGCTGGCAAAGCCGCCCCCGGCTTCGACTTCGAACTTCTCGACATCTTCGCCAAAGCCAAAGACCCGCACAGTCACCTCGGCATCGTCCGTCGCGCCTTCGGCGTTTTCCAGCGTGTAGGTAAAGGTGGTTTCACCGGTAAACGGCCCCGGCACATGGATCGGGATCAGTTTTGAGCCGGTGAAGGCTCCCCAGATGATAAAGATCACCAAAACCGAAATAATCGAGGCCGCCCGGTCCGGCGTCACAGCGCTTTCATCGCCGAAAGTCACCGTCTTCAGGCTGGTGAAATCCTGCCGGGACTGCATGCCGCGGCGGATCAGGTGGACCAAAAAGAAGGCGCCGGCAAACAGCGCAACATAGAAAAGAAGGACTGTCATGCAACCTGCTCCGTCCGGCCCATGATCTCCTCTTCCATCTCCCAGATCATTGAGAGGATCTCATCCCGCGTCTCGGCAAAGCCTTCGGATTTCTTCACGTCGCGCAGGTCGGCATTCACGCCGCGCTCGGCAAACGGCAGCTGGTATTCGCGGTGGATACGCCCAGGACGCGGCGCCATCACGATCAGGCGCTCCCCCAGCAGCAGCGCCTCCTCCACCGAGTGGGTGATCAGGATGATGGTCTTGCCGGTCTCTTTCCAGAGCTTCAGCACCAAACCTTGCATCTTCTCCCGCGTCAGCGCGTCCAGCGCGCCCAGCGGTTCATCCATCAGGATCACATCCGGCTCATTGGCCAGGCAGCGGGCCAGCGCCACCCGCTGCTGCATACCGCCCGACAGTTCATAAACCGCTTTTTCCTTGAAGTCCTGCAGGCCGACGATTTCCAATAGGTGGTCCGAGATCTTCTCCCGCTCGGCCCTGGCCATGCCCTTCATCCGGGGGCCGAATTCCACGTTGTCGCGCACGTTCATCCACTCGAACAAGGCGCCTTTCTGGAACACCATGCCGCGTTCGGCATCGGGGCCTGTTACCACATGGCCGTTCAGCTCTACCGCACCTTCGGTGGGGGCCAGAAAGCCCGCCAGAATATTCAGCAGCGTGGTCTTGCCGCAGCCTGACGGACCCAATACCGACAGCAGTTCCCCCGCCTGCAAATTCAATGAAACGTCTTTCAGCGCCTGAACCGAGCTGCCATTGGGCAGATCAAAACGCATGGAGACACTCTTGATATCCAGTCCCGACATCTCTTCCCCTTCCTGTTAGGGTCGGCAAACACCGCCCTTAAACCGCAGACGCGGACGGCCCGGGATCCGGGCCGTCCGACTTGACCGGTGTGCCCCGGTTCAGTTTACCGCGGCCTCCAGCGGCCCGCTGTCGACGGCGCCGTCATAGGATTCCAGCGCAGCCTCAATGCTGCCCGCGTTCACGAACACATCGGCAACGCCCTTCATGAAGCTCTGCGCGCCGCCGCCCAGCCATTTGCCGGACAGCTGATCCTCAGCCGAGGGAAAGCTAAAGGTCGCAATGGTGGCCTCGGCATCCGCCAGGTCCATACCTGCATCCTTGGCGATCACCGGCAGCATCTCATCCTTGCTGCCGCCCGCGTTCCACATCGCATTGGCATCTGCGGTCACCTTCAGGAACTTGCTCAGAAGTGCGCCTTCTTCGGCGATAAAGCCCGCCGGCGCGCTGGTCACGTCAAACACCAGAATGCCCAGCTCTTCCTTCTCGGCACCAGTCAGCAGAACGTTGCCGTGTTCCAGCATCCGCCGCAGCGCACCGCCCCAGCCGCAGACCATGTCCAGGTTGCCTTGGGCAAAGGCCGCCGCGCCGTCCGCGGGCGCCATGTCGACGATTTCCATCGAGCCGATATCCACACCGAAGTGCGCCATTTGCGACAGGAAACCGTAATGCGCGGCAGTGCCGATCGGCACTCCCACCTTCTTGCCGTTCAGCTCGCCCGCGTTGGATTTGTCGATTTCCAGCGCTTCGGCCACCACGCAGTTGTCGTTGTCGGAATAGCTGACGGCCACATCCACGGTCTGGATGTCCTGCCCTGCCGAGGTGGCCACCACAAACGGCGGAACGCCCTGGCTCACGGCAATCTGCACGTCGCCTGATGCCATCGCCGCCGACATTGCGGTGCCGGTGTCAAAGGAGACCCAGTTGATCTTGACGCCCATCTCTTCTTCATAGGTGCCATTGGCCTTGGCGAACTGGAACGGCATCGGCCACTCCAGGAAATAGGCAACTGTGATTTCGTCCAGCGCCGAGGCAGAAGTGGCCGAAACCGCGGCCGCAGCTGCACAGGCTGTTGAAAGCAGATACTTTTTGATCATATTGTTAGTCCTCCCAGTTGACACGCCGGACCCGTTCACTGCAGGTCTTGAGGCTTGGATTTTTGCACGGCAAACCATATCCGGGAAGCAATTTCACTGTAGAACAAAATTACCCTTGCGGCTAAAGTAAAACTTAGTTTCGATTTTTACGGAACATTTTGCGCTAATCAAAGGACAGCATATGCAGACTGCAAGGGAGGACGGCATATGCACAAGACACTGAGCCTGCGCTGGCTGGAGGTGTTCCAGCTGATTTCCAAGTCGGGATCGATCCAAAAGGCGGCTGCGGAAACCGGCCTGTCGATCAGCACCGTATCCAACCACCTGCGCAGCCTGGAAAGCGCGCTTGGGGTGGAACTGGTGGACCACACCCGCCGCCCGATGGGGCTGACCCCAGCAGGCGTGGTTTTTGCGCGCTATGTCTATGATGGGCTAATGACCCTAAAACGCGGCGAGGCGGAAATCCGCTCCGGCAGCTGGCAGCATGCCACCGACCTGCGGATGGCGCTGCTGGATGACTTCGACAATGAAGTCGGCCCCGAGTTGTTCCAGTTCCTGTCCACCGCCCTGCCCCGCTGCAGCTTCCGCCACTACACCCGCCCCAGCCACGAAATCATCGAAAAGCTGCAGGAGCAAAAGCTGGATGCAGGCGTCGCGACCCGCCCGTCCGGATTGCTGCCCGACCTGATAGAATATCCGCTGATGCGCGACCCATTCATCCTGGTGGTCCCGGCAGCCTATGCCGGCAGCGTCGAGGACCTGACCAAAGCTGACGCGCCGCTCCCGTTCCTGCGCTACTCCCGTGACCACACCATCGGCAAGCAAATCGAAACTCAGCTGACCCGTCTCAAGATCGCGCTGCCCAACCGGTTCGAGCTGGAATGCAACCAGTCAATCATCGGCCTGGTCTCGGAGGGCAGCGGCTGGACGGTCACCACCGCCGCCAGCTACCATCGTGCAGCGCGCTTTCATGACAAGGTCAAAGTGGTGCGGTTTCCCGGCAAAAGCTTTGCCCGCACGGTGTCGCTGTTCACCACCAACGTCTACCCGGCCGCCACCTCGCAGCTGATCCACGAGGCGCTGCAAAAGTCCCTGCGCCACCACTTCACAGATCCGATCAGCATCCGTTTTCCCTGGCTGGCCGAAGAGTTCAGAACTTTGCCCGCGCAAGAGGCATAGGATCAGGCTGCAATTCGAAACAAACATTCGTGTTTCTCGAAACCAATGCGCCGCCGCTTGACCGCCCGGCCCGCCGGACGCTGTCTTAGGCGCACTCCGCATCCTGTGTCTTTCTGCGCAACCGGCGGTTTTTCGAGGAACATAAGCCCATGGCAATCACCCATCTAAAGCAAGCCCAAGCACGCCCCAACACCGAAAGCCGCGATATCCGCGACACAGTTGCTGTCATGCTGGCCAACATCCGGCGCGAGGGTGAAGACGCGGTGCGCCACTATGCGGAAAAACTGGATGGCTGGACCGGGCCCATCGTGGTGACTGACGCCCAGCGCCGCGCGGCCTGCAACCGGGTTTCGCAGCAAACCAAGGACGACATCCAATTCGCCCACGCCAATATCCGCCGCTTTGCCGAGGCGCAAAAGGCCACTATGGGCGAATGCGAGGTCGAGGTGATCCCCGGCCTGATCGCAGGCCAGAAACAGATCCCGGTTTCCAGCGCCGGCTGCTATGTGCCAGGCGGGCGCTACAGCCATATCGCCAGTGCGCTGATGACGATCACCACCGCCAAGGTGGCTGGCGTGCCGCACATCACGGCAGTATCCCCCCCGCGCCCGGGCAGCGGCATTCCCGACGCCATCATCTATGCGATGGACCTGTGCGGCGCCGACCTGATCCTGAACCTCGGCGGAGTGCAGGGCATCGCTGCCATGGCCCAGGGCCTGTTCGGCGCCCAGCCCGCCGACATCCTGGTTGGCCCCGGCAATTCCTATGTGGCAGAGGCCAAACGGATGCTGTTCGGCGAAGTCGGCATCGACATGTTTGCCGGACCGACGGACTCGCTGGTGATTGCCGACCACACCGCCGAAGTGGAAACCGTCGCCTGGGACCTGGTCAGCCAGGCGGAACACGGTGCCGACAGCCCGGTCTGGCTGATCACCACCAGCGAGAGCCTGGCCAAGGGCGTGATGGCCCGTGTACAGGGCTTGATCGACAAGCTGCCCGAACCCAACCTCTCCGCCGCCCACCGCGCCTGGCACGAACGGGCCGAGGTGGTCCTATGCGGCAGCCGTGAAGAGGCCGCTCAGGTCGCCGACCGCTACGCGCCCGAGCATCTGCAGGTACAGGCTGAGAACCTTGACTGGTGGCTGGACCGCCTCTCCGCCTATGGCTCGCTGTTCCTGGGCAAGGAGACCACGGTGTCCTTCGGCGACAAGACTTCCGGCCCCAACCACGTGCTGCCGACCAGCGGTGCGGCGCGCTATACCGGCGGGCTATCGGTACACAAGTTCACCAAGACCGTGACCTGGCAGCGCTGCAACACCGCCGCCTCGCATGAACTGGCCCAGCGCACCGCCCGCATCAGCAGGATGGAAGGCATGGAGGGCCACGCCATCGCCGCCGAACTGCGGCTGATGCCCGAGACCGCCTAAGACCTTACCGGAACACTGCCCTCAGGACGGCGTCTCCAGCTGCTGGTCCAGATCAACCGGCCCCAGCACGGCATCGTCAGGTATACCGTCGAACCCGGCGACAGTCCCGCCATAGCGTCGCGCAAACCGCGCTGCCGCCTCTGGCGAGGCAAACGGCACCACCTCAGGCGCGCCCATGCCGCCTGCGACGTTGGAGCCGACCACAAAATGCGCGCCATTGGCATCAATCCAGTTATTGGTGCCGGGATGCTCCCAGTTCGCCGCCGCGCCCATGTCGCTCACATAGATCGCGGTGATCTCCGCATCCCGTTCGGGACTTTTCACATAGGCCGCCAGATCGCGCACCTGGGCAAAGAACAGCGGTGCAGGGAAACCGTCCAGATGGATCTGCCCCTTCGGTCCGCCATGTTCGGCCACATTCATCTGGCAGAAATAGCTCAGCGCAGCCTCGGTCAGCTCCACGGGCGCGGGCGGCGCTTTGGCTTCTTCTTCCCGGCACGCGGCCAGAACCAATGCGGCGGCAAGGAACAGGCGTTTCATGGCTCTACCCTCCGGAACGCAGCGCAAGCCAGAGCAAAGCCCAGCGCGGGCCACAGCGAGAGCGACAGCGGTGCCGCCCAGCCGGGCAAGGCGCTGGCCGCACCCGCCATGCCGCTGGACAGGGCCACGCTTTCCGAGGCCGCCACGTTCCACAGCCGGAACGCGTCCGCCGGGTTGGCGACCATCACCCAGGGGAAGATCTTCTGAGTAAAGACCCCGCCGCTGTCCATCACCACCGCACCCAGCAGACCCAGGTCATAGAGCACCACAAATACCAGCCACACGCCCGCAGACAGGCCCGCCGCGGCTGTTGCACCGCTGCTGAGCGCTGACAAGGCATAGCCCAACACCAGGAAAACGGCCCCCAACAGGATCGAGGTCAGCACCAGCCGCCCCAATGCCACCAGGCTCTCAGCGCCGGCGCCGCCGAACCAGGCAGCAATGGCCCCCGCTGCGCCAAAGCCGATGCACATGGCAACCGCCAGGGCAGCCAGATGGGCCATCAGCTTGCCCAGCAGGATCTCAGCCCGTCCCGCCGGATAGGCCAGTAACAGGGCAAGGCTGCCCCGGTCGCGGTCGCCTGCCACCGCATCGAACCCCATCATCAGCGCCAAGAGCGGCGCCAGGTAGACCGACAGGGTGGTCATTGAGGCCACCGAGACGGTCAGCATGTCCACCCCCAACGTTCCCGTCGGCGCCGATCCAGCAAAGGACAAGGCCAGCGCAAAGGCGAGCATGATCAGCGTGGCCATGAACAGCCAGCGGTTGCGGCGCAGGATCAGCATCTCGGCACGGGCAATGGCAAAGGCACGTCTCATTTGCGGTCCTCCCCGGAGTAATGGCGATACAGGTCTTCCAGCCTCGGCGGCACCATGTCGATATCGGCCACCGCATCGCCCATGGCGGCGATTTTGCGCAGCTCGGCCATCTTGTCCTGCGGTGAACACAGGATCTCGACCGAGGCACCGTTGATCCGCCGCCCGCCAGTCTCCACCGCAATCCGGTCGGCGTGCGCGCCGCTGACCTGCACCCGCAGCTTCACCGGCAGCCCGGCCTGGGCCGACAGGCCCGCCAGAGTGTCATCCGCCACCTTTGCGCCCTTGCGCAGAATGGCGATACGGTCAGTGCGCGCCTCCACCTCGGTCAGCGCGTGGGAGGCGATCAGCACCGCCGCGCCCTGCTCTGCCAGTTCATTGATAATGGCATAGAGGTCCTGGCGCGAGATCGGGTCCAGCCCGCTGGTGGGTTCATCCAGCAGCGCCAGCTTGGGGCGGCCCAGCAGCACCTGCGCCAAGCCCAGCCGCTGCCGCATCCCCTTGGAATAGGCGCCGATGCGGCGATGCATGGCCTCGCCCAGGCCAACCCGTTCCAGCAGGCCCTCGATGTCAGCGCGTTCACCGGCAAGGCGGGCAAACAGCGCCAGCTGTTCATGCCCGGTCAGCGCCGGGTGAAAACTGACCGCCTCTGGCAGAAAGGCCGTGGCCGCCCGCGCCGCAGCACTGCCGGGCGCCGCGCCGCAGATGCGGATACTGCCGCCCTCATGCCGGATCAGGCCCAGCACTGCCTTGATCAATGTCGACTTGCCCGCACCGTTGTGGCCCAAGAGCGCCAGCCGCTCACCCGGCGCGATGTCCAGATCGATGCCATGCAGCACCTGCGCCTTGCCGCGGAACTTGTCCAGCGCGCGGATTTGCAGAGGAACCTTATCCATCCTGTTCAACCTTTCTGGCAGCCTCGGGCCGCTCGGGGACCATCAGCGGGTGGCTGTCGATCACCCCGCCGGGCAGCAGCGCTGGAAACGCCGACTGCGACCAGCGCACCAGCTGCACCGCGGGCGAACCCATCAAGAGTTTCGCCGCCGGCTGGGTCCACAGCACATGGTCCATGCTGTCGTTGGGACGGTACGGCGCATCGGCGATGCCATCCCCGTCCACATCAAAACCTGCGAAGTCGGACCAGTAGTTGCCCCGGCCCTCCTCGCTCCATTCCACCCATTTGGTGGAGACGAATTTCACTTGGTGCCGGTTGCCGACAAAGGCGTTCCCAACCATCCGGTTGCCGTCACTGCCGGCGGTGAAGTGGATGCCGATACCGCAGCCCTCGAACCAGTTGCCGGAGAAGTCATTCTTGTGGGCGTTATAAAGGAAGGTGCATTTGTCCTTGGCCCCCTTCACATAGTTGCCGCGCACCTCGCCCTGGTTGGCGTAGTTCAGCATCACCCCGTGGTCGCGGTCATTCAGCGAGACATTCCCGGTCACCTTGACCCGTTTGGAGAACATCACCGCATAGCCCAAGTGATTGCCGATCGAGACATTGCCCGAGACCTCGGAATTGTCGGCATACATGTAATGCACGGCAAACCGCAGATCGCGAAACACGTTGTTGGTGAAGGCATTCTTCTTGGAACTGTTCACAAAGATCCCGTCGCGGCCAAATCGGATCTCGTTGCCGTCCACCACAGCGCCCGGCGCGTTCCAGACATAGACCCCGTTGCCGCGGGCATTCATGTGCCGGTCGAGACGCCCCTCGATCCGGTTGCCCTGCACCAGGCTGTCCCGGGCGCCGTGAATATCCACGCCGTAAAGGTTGCCTAGCAGCACATTGTTCAGAATCTGCGGCGCCTTAGCGGTCTTGGTAAGTTTGATGCCGCTGTCGATCTCCTGATGCGAGGAGCCGGAGCCGACAACGGTTAGATTCTGAACGGTCACGCCCGGCCCGGTCACGGTGATCACCGATCCCTTGCCCTGCCCGTCCAATGTGGCCTTGCCCTGCCCGTCCAGAATGACAGGCCGGTCCAGCACCAGGGTTTCGGCGTATTCGCCGGGGGCGAGGCGGAGGGTGTCGCCATCCGCCGCCAGCGCCAGTGTTTCAGCGATGGCCCCTGCCCGGTTGGGCACGTCCCAAGTGGCCGCCCAGGCGGGTGCCAGACAGGTCAAAGCCGCAACCAAGGATATAGGCAGGAGCCGTTTCATGGCTTACGCGCTCCGCGGCTCAACCAGCATCCGGCCACGCATCTCCATGTGCAGCGCGTGGCAGAACCACTGGCAGTAGTACCAATGCACGCCGGGACGCTCAGCCACAAAGGTAACCGAGGCAGTGGCCATCGGCCCCACTTCCATTGCGATGCCGAAGTTCGACAGGCAGAAGCCGTGGGTCAGGTCGTCGATATCATCCAGGTTGGTGACATAGACGGTGACCTCATCCCCCTGCTTGACGGTGAACTTCTCCAGGCTGAAGTTTGGCGCCTGGCTGGACATATAGACCCGCACCTTGTTGCCGTCGTGCACGATGGTGTCCTGCCAGTCGTCCAGGTCCACACCGTCGGCCTCGGCCTGGGCGCGCGCCTCCGACCACATCGGGTCGTTGCGGTCCCAGATGCTGGCCGGGTTCACCTTGGAGCGGTGCACGATGATCGAGTCATGCGGCTCAGCAAAGGTCGGCCCGTCGTGCACCACCTTCATCTTGTCGCCGGAGATGTCGATCAGCTGCTCGTTCTCGGGCTTCAGCGGACCGACGTTCAGGAACCGGTCCTTGGAGAACTTGTTCATGGAAATCAGCCATTTGCCGTCCGCCTCGGCGGTCTCGCCCATGGAGGTGGAGTTGTGGCCCGGCTGGTACTGCACATCAACCTTGTCCATAATCGGGTCCACATCGGCGCCCGCATAGGCCTCGATCGCCTTGGCGATATCCCATTTCACCACCTGGCTGTCCAGGAACAGAGTGGTGTAGGCATAGCCGCGGTTGTCAAAGGCAGTGTGAAGCGGGCCAAGGCCCAGCTGCGGTTCCGCCACGATGGCCGAGCGCGGGTCGGCATCGCCGTCAAACAGCGCGTCCAGCTTCTCGACGTCGATCACCGAAACAGTCGGCGACAGCTTGCCGTTGACGCAAACGTGCTTCTTGTCCGGTGCGGTGTTGATGCCGTGCGGTGAGTTCGGGATCGGGATGTAACGCGTCAGTTTGCCCGGCGCGCCTTTGCGCCCGTCAACAACCTTGGCGCCGTTCAGCTCCTGATAGTCGCCCGCCTCGATGGCGGCTTCGATCGCCGCAATGTTGAAGACAACCACGTGGTCCAGCTCGTTCTCGGTCATCTCGGCCAGGGTCATCCCCATTTCCGAGTTGTAGGAGGTCGAGTAGGCGTATTTGCCCTGGTAATCGCAGTCGGTGTTGTCCAGGTTGCCCGAGACGATCACCTGCCAGGCAACTTCCATGGTGTCGCCGTCGATGGCGGAGAAGATGTTCACGTATTGCGACGGGTCATCCAGGATCTGGCCGTCGTTGATCAGCGGCGCCTCGTGCTCGCCGTTGGCAAAGACATAGCCGGTGCGCGGGAACTTCTGCGGGCGCAACCCGTGGATGTCCTTGGCGTTGGGGATCTCGATGATCTTGTCGCATTTCATCACATCGCAGCGCACCCGGGCAACGCGGGTGTTGGCCTTGTCGTTCATGAAGATGTAGCGGCCGTCATAGGTGCCATCAGTGAACGACATATGCGGGTGGTGCAGGTCGCCGTTGTCATAGGTTTCCTTGCCGTTGGCAGCCAGGAATTCCTTGGTCTCAGGCAGCAGGCCCTCGGTCAGGATCTTCTTAGACTCGTTGGTCTGGCCCCAGCCGGTGGCAGAGCAGCGGTTGAAAACCGGGATCCGCATCAGTTCGCGCATGGACGGAACGCCCAGAATGCGCAGCTCGCCGGTCTGGCCCGAGGACCAGAAGCCATAGTATTCATCCAGTTCGCCCGGCTCCAGGTTGACGCCTGCCGCCTGTGCAGGCTTGGCGCCCAGCAGCGCGGAGCCGGCACCGGTGGCCGCCAGAACGGCGCCGGAGGCAGTGGCCCCCAGAAGGCCGCGGCGGGTGACGGGCAGTTTGTTTTTCAGGTCTTCAGACATGATGTCCTCCTTCAGGAAACTTTGATCCTGTTCGCGTTGGGGTGATTGGCCGGCGGCCGGCCGAGAGCAACGTCCGGTCCGGGTGCACCAGTTTTGGCCCGGCGTTTCAGCTGTTTGATCACAACCGGGCATTTGGCTTCGGATTGGTACAGAACCTGGCAATGCAGGCAGTTCACACATTCGTTCGGGTTGATCTCACCGGTCGGGTGAATGGCTTGAACGGGGCACTCGTTTGAACAGGTCTGACAGGGGTGTCCGCATTCGTGGTAGCGCTTCAGCCAATCGAACATGCGCACCCGCGCCGGGATCGCCAGCGCCGCGCCCAGCGGGCACAGGTAGCGGCAGTAGAAACGCTCTATAAACAGACCCAGTCCCAGCAGCACCAGCGCAAAGACTACAAACGGCCAGTCGCGCACGAACTTCAGGATGATCGCGGTCTTGAACGGCTCCACCTCTGCATATGTCTCGGCCAGCGGGATCGACACCATCGAGATGCCGAACAGCCCAAGAAAGATCATGTATTTCGCAGGCCAAAGCCGCTCATGCAGGCCCCACGGCAGGGTGATCTGCGGCACTTTCAGAGCGCGGGCAATCTTGTTGGTCAGCTCCTGCAGCGCACCGAACGGGCACAGCCAGCCGCAATAGGCGCCGCGGCCCCAGAACAGCAGTGCTGCAGCAACCGCAAACCACTGGATAAACACCAGCGGGTCCAGCAGGAAAGCATCCCAGGAAAACCCGCTGCGCAAGGAACCCGCCAGCGCCATCAGGTTCACCACGCTCAGCTGCGCATTGGCGTACCAGCCCAGGAACACCAGCGTGACGGTCAGATAGCCGATGCGGAACCAGTAGAAAGTGCGCGCATTCACGGTCGCCTGGAACTGGAAGAAGAACACCCCCGTCAGCACCAAGAGCATCACGCCCAAGACACCGATCTCGACGGTGCGGTCCTTCCAGATCCGCTGCCACAGCGCCGCCTTGGCGGCGGCTTCATCCGTGGCATCCTCCACCACTTTGGGCGCAGGCGCGGCGGGCAGCAGATACTGCTCTGGCAGTTTGTAGCCGAGGTCAAAGGTCAGGAACGACCGCTCCAGCGCACCCACCGCCCGCTGTACCAGCAGCTGCAGCCGGAACGGCTCAGCAGGGTCGAACTCCGCATCGGCCGGGATCTTGAACAGGTCCAGCTCGGTGAAACTTGGGCTATCGTCCGTGGCCAGCGCGCCCAGCCGCTTGTGCTGCTTATCAAAGAACCGCACTGAGGCATCGCCTTGGATCAGCTGGATCCGGTCGAAGATGCCGCCGCGCACATAGCCAGAGCCCTTGAAGCTGTAGCTGCCGCGCCCCAGCACCAGAATGGCCTGCTCACCCTCTTTCAGCCAGCTCTGCAGGTTCTTGTACTCGGCCTCGCCCAGCAGCGACTTGCCGATTGACGGCACCGAGACCAACGCCACATGCATGTCGATGAAAGTATCCCCGGGCTCGCCCGCCTCGGGCCGCTTGATCGCGCGTTCGTCGCCGGTCGCCTCAAAGGCCGCATTGATCTGGCCCACGTCCAGCGTCATCCGCCGCACAGAACCGTCCCCTGCCAGCGTAGTCCAGTCCGACACCTCCCCACGGGCCATATCGACTTCACGCTTCGGCCCGTCCGGCTGCACCGGCGACAGACCGCCCAAACCCAGCGCGCGGGCCACCTTGATCCCGGCGCGCACCAGGCTGTCGTCGATCACCATGATGGTGACCGTCGCGCCCGAGATGATGTCCAGGTCATGCGCATCGCCGCCCGCCGCCGCCTCGGCCTTCAGATCCAGCCCGGCATAACCTTCGGTCAGCTTGACCATTTTCGAGTTCGGGATGCCGATCAGCACAATCGGCTCAGAGTGCTTCACCAGCTTCACACCGGTCAGCACCGCATCGGTGTCAATCGCCGCCACCACATGGATCGGCTTGCCGCTGTAGCCGGTGGTGCCGACAAAATCGGAGGTCAGGAAAGCATAGGCGACGGTCTCGCCGCCCTTCAGAACAGGTGCCACCGGCACATCGCTGCGCACCGGGCCAAAACCCTCGGCGCCGGGCACCAGGTCGGCAGGTGTCAATTCTGTCAGGAAGGAGTCGAGGCTGTCTGCCTCAGCCGCCGCTGCAAAAAGGGCGGCAATTGTCATCACAAGGGCTGTCAGCCAGCCCCGGAAGGCGCGTGTCAGGACCATGGCGCCTCTCCTTTTTCTTGAGTGGCTGCCACGGACGCGCGCAGGGCGCGTTCGGATTCTATCTCTTTCACTAGCGGAGGCCCGCGGCCCTCATGCCAGTATTGTGCCGGGTTCGGCTGCACCGCGGTGCCCGCAGGCAGCAGCACGGCGCAATCCGCCGCCCGGCTGATCCCTGATGTTTGAAGGAATGCCGTAGCGGCCCCGGTCTCAGCCGCGCAAAGGGCGCAAGTGCTGCATTTGGGGCAATCCTGCCTGTCTTCGCTGTCCTCGGCAGCGACCTGGATCTGCTGCACGCCGAACTCGCCGCAGATCTCAATCCATTCGCCGCTGGCTGCGGCCTGCCCCGCTCCAGGGAAGGCCACCTGCAGCACCAGCATGAAGACCGCACAGATCCCCGCCAGCCGCCGGAACAGCCCGGCGCGGCAAGCAGTGGATATGAAAGGAGTGCGCGGCATCTGTTACAAGATTCTCTTGCTGCATTTGCCGCTGACACTACTGGGAACAGCAGAGCCGCAATTTGATGTATGTCAGATTAACTTGATTTTTTCAGCCGGTCTCAAACCGCGGTCAGAATGGGCTAATTCCCTGTCGCATCAGCCTTTCTCAAACCGCCGGAAAGCCAGTGCAATCACGCCCGCAATTGCCATGTAGACCAGCGCCAGCAGCAGCAGCGGTTCATAGACAATAAACGTATCCGCCCGGACGCGCGAGGAAACCGCATAGATCTCCACCACCGTGATCGTCGCCACCAGCGGCGTCGCCTTCAGCTGCAGGATGGTTTCGCCACCCAAGGTGGGCAGCACGTTGCGCACCGCCTGCGGCAGCCAGATCCGGCGGAACATGGTGAAACGCGGCATGCCAAAGGACTTCGCGGCCTCCAGCTGCCCCTTGGCGACGCCGGAAAACGCGCCCCGCATCACTTCGCCTTCATAGCCCGCATAAGACAGCGTCAGCGCCAGCACAGCATAGGGCCAGGCCTGCCGCAGATACGGCCACAGCTCCGACGAGCGGATCCATGGAAACTGCGGAAACAGCGACCCCAGCCCATAATACAAAAGCCAGATCTGCAGCAGCAGCGGCGTGCCGCGGATGATGGTGCAGAAAGTGCGCGCAGGGATCGACAGATACCAGGGCCCCACCGCCTGCGCCAATCCCAGCGGCACCGCCAGCATGAACCCCAGGAAGGTCGAAACCGCCAGGATCCACACCGTGGCCCACAGCCCCTCCAGCGCCAAGGGTGCATATTTCGGGATCCAGTCCCAGCGCAGCGAAACGGCGCACCAGATCACGATGCCAGCAAAGACCAGCATCATCACGATGCGGTGCGGCTGCATCAGCTCTTTCACGGGGATCATGCCGTGCCCCCCTTCAGCGAAGGCTGGCCGCGGCGTGCCCATTTCTCAACCCGGGCAAAGACCGCGCCGGAACACAGGGTCACCATCAGGTACAGAAACCCCGCAGCCAGGAAGAAGGTGAAGTAAGCCCGCGTGCTGCTTGCCGCCTGCCGGGTTTCCAGCGTCAGCTCATTAAAGCCGACCACCGCCAGCAGTGCCGTGTCCTTGGTGGCGATCAGCCACAGGTTCGCCAGCCCCGGCACCGCAAAGCTCATCATCGCCGGGATCGTCACCCGCCGCATGATCATGAAGGCGGGCATGCCGTATGATTTTGCCGCCTCGATCTGCCCCACAGGCACTGCCTTGATGGCGCCGCGCAGCACTTCGGTGGCATAGGCCCCCTGCACCACGCCCAGAACCCAGATGCCGGCCGCAACGCCGTTGATCTCAACCCGGCCGCCGCCCATCGCGGCAGAGATCTTGTTGATGATATCGCTGCCCACGTAATAGAGGATCAGGATCAGCACCAGCTCAGGCACCGCCCGGATCACCGTAGTGTAGATGGCGAGAAGATCACGCGTGACCTTCCCGCCATACAGTTTGCCATAGGCCCCGAACAGCCCGATCACCAGCCCCAGCCCAAAGGCGCCAAAGGCGATTTGCAGCGAGTTGGCAAGCCCACGCAGCAGGTTGCCTCCCCAGCCCGACAGCGACAGCAGCTCCGCGCTGGCGCCGAGGCCCAGTAATTCAAGCAGTCCGGTCACGGCAGCACCTTAGTAGATGCTGGTGGTGAAGTATTTGGCGGTGATCTTCTCATGGGTGCCATCCGCCAGGATCGCCGCGATACCCTTGTTCAGCGCCTCGCGCAGCGTGTCGTCACCCTTGCGCACGCCGGCACCCACACCACGGCCCAGGATCGCCGGGTCGTCCGCAACTGCACCCTTGATCTCGCAGCAGCTGCCGGTGTCGGAATTCACGAAATCCGCCATCGCGATGCTGTCCGCTTGGGTGGCGTCAATGCGGCCCGCAAACAGATCCTGGTTGGCCTCGTCCTGGGTTTGATAGACCTTCAGTTCAGCGCCGGTGAAATGCGCCTGCGCATAGGCCTGGTGGGTGGTCGAGGCCTGAATGCCAAGGATCTTGCCCGCCAGCGAGTCCGGCGTCGGCTCGATATCCATCGACTTGTCCGCAACGATCACCGCCGGGGTGTTGTAATAGGCATCAGAGAAGTCGATGGTTTTCAGCCGCTCTTCCGTGATCGACATGGAGGCCATGATGGCGTCGATCTGCTGGCCGGTCAGCGACGGAATGATGCCGTCCCAGGCCACCGGCGTGATCACGCAGTCCAGCTCAGCCGCGGCGCAGACCGCATTGATCACTTCGATCTCCCAGCCGGCCCAGTTGCCCGAGCTGTCGAGCGAGGAAAACGGCGGGTAAGGCTCGGCCGCGATGCCGATCTTGACCTGTTCAGCGGCAGCGGCGCCAGCAGTCAGGGCGGCAGCTGCGGTTGCCGCAGCAAGCAATGTTTTCAGTTTCATGAGGTTCTCTCCCTGTTGATTTTATTGGGCTCTTCTTGTGTCAGGCAACTGAGCTCAGGAATTGCTTCAGCCGTTCTGATTGCGGATTGCCAAAGACCTCGGCAGGCGGTCCCTGCTCTTCGATGCGGCCCTGGTAAAGGTAGACAACATGGTTCGCGACCTCGCGCGCGAACTTCATTTCATGGGTGACCAGCAGCATGGTGCGCCCCTCGGCGGCAAGATCGCGGATCACCGTCAGCACCTCGCCCACCAGCTCCGGGTCCAGCGCTGAGGTCGGCTCGTCAAACAGCATCGCCGAGGGATCCACCGCCAAGGCGCGCGCAATCGCTGCCCGCTGCTGCTGCCCGCCCGAGAGATAGGCCGGAAAGGTATCCTCCTTGCCGCCCAGCCCGACCCGCTCCAGCAATTTGCGGGCGCGCTCGACGGCTTCAGCCTTTGGCACCTTCAGCACATGGACCGGCACCTCGATCACGTTTTCCAGCAGCGTCCGGTGGGTCCACAGGTTAAACTGCTGAAACACCATCGCCAGCTTGGTGCGGATACGTTCGATCTGCTTCTGATTGGCCGGGCTGCCGTCGCCCCGCATCGCAACTTCCTCGCCGCCGATCACGATTTTCCCTGAGCTCGGCGTCTCCAGAAAGTTGATGCAGCGCAGCATGGTCGACTTGCCCGACCCCGAGCCGCCGATGATCGCAACCACATCGCCCTGATGTGCAGTCAGGTCCACGCCTTTCAGCACCTCCAGATTGCCAAAGGACTTGTGCAGCCCCTCCACCCGGATCGCCTCCCGGCGCGCTTCCGGCTCCTGAACTGATGCGGCGGCTGCGGCTGTGTCCATTGTTGCGTCACCTCGAATTTTCCGATTGCAGTAAGCCGCGATCCCAGTAATTATGCAAGTGTATAATTTCTCCGCCCGGCAAAAAGGGAGCTAAGGTGAGCGAGGAGCGCAAAAAATTCAAACGCGAGTCGGCCGAATCCCGGCAGGAAGCGCTGATTCTCGCCACGCTCGAACTGGTGGCCGAGAAAGGCGTGCGCGGTGCCACGGTGCGGGGAATCGCCGAACGCGCCGATGTGACCCAGGGTCTGATCCGCCACTATTTCAGCTCCAAGGAAGATCTGATCACCGCCGCCTACGAGCACCACATGAACCAGATGACGGACGACACCTTTGCTCCCGGCGCGGCAGAGGGCACCGCCCGCGCACGGCTCAGGGCCTTTGTCGACGGCTCATTGACGCCGCCGGTGGTCGATCCGCGGTCGCTGGCACTCTGGGCCAGCTTTCTGAACAAGGTGCAGAATGATGCGCAGATGAAGGCGACGCACGAGCGCACCTACGCCTATTTCCGCGACCAGCTTGAGGGCCTGATCAAGGCCGCGCTGGAGGAAGCCGGCCGCCCTGCCCCCCCTGCCCGCCTGCGGCAGCTGGCGATTGCCTGCAACGCGGTGATCGACGGGCTGTGGCTGGAAGGCGGCGCCCTGCCGGACGCTTTTGCGCCCGGCGAACTGGTTGAAATCGGACGGCAATCCGTTGCCGCCATCGTTGAATTGGATCTAACGCAGGAGGCTGAAACCTGATGAGGCTGACAGCAATCACCGAACGCCTGACCGGATTGGGCGGCGGCAAATGGGAAGTGCACTTGAAGGCGCGCGAACTGGCCGAAAGTGGCGCCGACCTGGTCGAGATGACCATCGGCGAGCCCGACGTGCCCGCCCCGCAGGAGCTGCTCGACGCAGCAACGCAGGCCCTGCAATCAGGCCGCACCTGCTATTCCAACGGCCGCGGCGAGGCCGGGCTGTGCGCCGCCCTGGCCGAGTCCTACACCGCCAGCCGCGGCCGCCCGTTCACCCCGGAAAACATCCTCTGCTTCCCGGGCACCCAGACCGCACTCTATGCCGTCATGCAAGGCGTCGCCGAGGCAGGCACCGAGGTGCTGGTGGGCGATCCGATGTATGCCACATACGAGGGCGTGATCCGCGCTGCCGGAGCAAATCCCGCGCCGGTTCCGCTGCGCCCCGAGGCCGGTTTCCGCTTGCAGGCTGCCGATATTGCCGAGCGCATCACCCCGCGCAGCCGTGCCATCCTGCTGACCACTCCGCACAACCCCACCGGCGCCATTCTGACTGCCGAAGACCTGCGCGCAATCGGCGAGCTGGCCATCAAGCACGACCTCTGGATCATCTCAGATGAAGTCTATGAGCATCTGGTGTTCGAAGGCGCCAAGTTTGTCTCGCCGCTGTCCGACCCTGCCTTGGCCGACCGGGTGATTGCGGTCTCCTCAATCTCCAAGTCCCACGCCGCCCCGGGCTTCCGCAGCGGCTGGTGCGTCGGTCCCGCAGAGTTCTGCACCGCACTGCTGCCGGTCTCGGAAACCATGCTGTTCGGCAACCAGCCTTTCATCGCCGACATGACCGAAAAGGCCGTGCGCGAGGGCTCCTCGGTCGCCGCCGGCATGGCCGCCCGCTTCTCCGCCCGCGCGGCCCTGCTGGAACAGCGGCTGCACGGCGAGACCGGGCTGACCGTGCACCGCCCCGATGCCGGCATGTTTGCCCTCGTGAATGTCGCCGCCACCGGCATGGACGGCGACGCTTACGCCTGGGACTTGCTGGAGCATGGCGTCTCCGTCATGCCGGGCTCCGCCTTTGGCGCCAGCCTGCGCGACTGGGTGCGGGTCGCACTCACCATCGACGACAGCAAATTCGCCACTGCACTCGACCGCATTGTGGCCCACGCAAACCGCACGAAACGGAGCGTTGCATGACCAAGCAAACAGTTGGTGAGGCGCTGGTCGCCAGTCTCAAGGAACGCGGTGTCTCCTGCGTCTTCGGCATTCCCGGCGTTCACACGGTAGAGCTTTACCGCGGCCTCGCCGCCTCCGGCATCCGCCATGTCACCCCCCGCCACGAGCAGGGCGCGGGCTTCATGGCCGACGGCTATGCCCGGTCCTCCGGCAAACCCGGCGTTGCCTTCGTGATCACCGGCCCAGGCCTCACCAACACGCTGACCCCGATGGCCCAGGCGCGGGCGGATTCGGTGCCGATGCTGGTGCTCTCCGGTGTCAACGCCAGCGGCACGCTTGGCAAGGGCCACGGACACCTGCATGAGCTGCCGGATCAGCACGCGCTCGCCAAAACCGTAGCGCTGGTCTCAGAGCATGTCTCTCAGCCGGAGGAGCTGAGCACCGCCCTCGACCACGCCTTTGCGCCCTTCTCCGCTGGCCGCCCCGGCCCCACCCACATCCAGATCCCGCTGGACGTGGCAGGCACCGCAGCAAACGGCGGCCTGACCGCAGAAGACACCGCCAAACCGGCGCTGGACCCGGCCCAAATCGCGCAAGCCGCAGACCGGCTCTCCACAGCCAAACACGTGGTGATCCTGGCCGGCGGCGGCGCGAAAACCGCGGGCGCAGACCTGCAAGCCCTGGCCGAACGCCTCGACGCGCCGGTGGTGCAGACCGTCAACGCGCGCGGGTTGATGCACGGCCATGCGCTCACCGTCCCGGCCAGCCCCAGTCTGCAAGCCGTCCGCACCCTGATCGAGGACGCCGATTGCGTTCTGGCACTGGGAACCGAACTCGGCCCCACCGACTACGACATGTATGCCACCGGCAGCATGGCGGCGATGGAAGGTCTGATCCGGGTCGACATCTGCCCCGGGCAGCTGGCCCGCCACAACACCGCGCTCGCCATCCAGGGCCGCGCTGACGAGGCGGTCTCCGGCCTGCTCGCAGCCCTGCCCGGCAAGTCGAACCAAAGCGAGGGTGCTGCCCGCGCCGAGCAAGCCCGCGCTGCGGCCTTTGAGGAAATCGGCCCGGATTACCGCGCCCAGGTCGAGGTGCTGAACGCCATGCGCGCAGCGGTTCCGGAGGCGCTGATGGTGGGCGACTCCACCCAGCCGATCTATGCCGGCAACCTCTATTACGACCACGACCGCCCCGGCGGCTGGTTCAACGCCGCCACCGGCTACGGCGCACTAGGCTATGGCATCCCCGCCGCCATCGGCGCCGCTATCGCTTCACCCGAAACCCCGGTGATCTGCATCGCAGGCGACGGCGGCGCCCAGTTCTCGCTGCCTGAGGTCATGGCCGCCGTCGATGAAAACCTGCCCATCACCTTCGTGCTGTGGAACAACCGCGGCTATGGCGAGATCGCCTCCTCTATGGAGGCCGTCGACGTCGAGGTGGTCGGCTGCGACCCCACCCCGCCGGAATTTGCCGCCACCGCCGCCTCCTTCGGCATCCCCTTCACCCGCGTGCCCCAAGACCCGCAGGCCATCGCCGCTGCACTGATCGAAGCGCAAGCGCGCAATGCGCCGTCCATCGTGGAAATCGAAATCACCGGCCCCGCGCCGGAGCAGGAGTAACCCATGCGCAACCCCACCTTTGAGTTCACCCACGCCATCACCCGCCGCCCGGCCTCGACCATCGCCGCGGGTCTGCGCGCCGAGGACATTGGCAACCCCAGCCTTGACAGCATGCTGGCCGCCCATGCGGCCTATGTGGACGCCCTGCGCAGCACCGGCGCCGAGGTGATCGAGCTGGAGCCGCTTGAGGCATTCCCCGACGCCCAATTTGTCGAGGACACCGCACTGTGCCTGCCCCAGGGCGCCATCCTGATGCGCCCCGGCGCGCCCTCACGCCTCGGCGAGGTAGCGGAAATGGCCCCCACTTTGCGCGCTTGCTATGACACCATCCACGAAATCAAAGGCCCGGGCCATATCGAGGGCGGAGACATTCTGGTGACGGAGAAGGAAATCCTGGTCGGCCGCTCCGACCGCACCGATGCCGCAGGCGTTGCCGAACTGGCGGAGATTGCCGCCGAGTGGGGCCACAGCTTGCGCGAGGTCTTTACTCCCGAAGGCGTGCTGCATTTCAAGACCGACTGCTCGCTGATGGACGGTGAGACCATCCTGTCAACCAAACGCCTGGATGCCTCGGGCTGCTTCGACGGCTACCGGGTGCTGCATGTCCCCGAGGGCGAGGAGGCCGCTGCCAACGCCATCCGCTTCAACAATCTGGTGCTGATGGCCGCAGGCTTCCCGCGCACGGCTGAAATGCTGGACAAGGCGGGCTTTGAGGTCGTCCAGATCGACAATACCGACTGCGCCAAGCTGGACGGCGGCATGTCCTGCCTTTCGCTGCGGTTCTAATCCACCAGCTGGCGCAATCCGGGCTGGCCTTTACCAGGCTCGCCTCTTTTTCCTGCCCGTTCCTGTCTCCCCGGCGGGCTGCCGCAGACCCGGCTGCCCGCCACTGGCACACATCGACGCCAACGCCCGCGCCGCACCTCTGATCTACGGGTTGCAAACCCTGAAACTAGGGCTGGGCTGTACCGGCCTCTTCGACAATCCAATCCCGGAAGGCCTTCAGTTGCGGCTGATCCATGGCATCCGGCGGGTAGACCAGATGATAGGACCGGGACGGCGTGAAATCCTCTCCGAAAGGCCGGACAAGATCCCCGGACTGCAGCTCACTTTCAATGAGCGGCAGCAGGCCAAGCGAAACCCCTTGCCCGGACAGAACCGCCCTGAGAAGAACGCTGGAATCATCAATCACAACGCCGGTCAGGAAACCGCCAGTCTCAACTTTCATGGCATCAAACCACTCCAGCCAGTCGAATTGATCTTTCCAATGCAGCAGCGGCAGCGACAGAAGATCCGCCGGGCTGGTCAGGGGCGGACGGCCCGCCAGCAGCCCAGGACCTGCCACCGGCGAGGTCGTGAAACGCAGCAAGGGCTCAGAGACCAACTCCGGCCAGCGCCCGTCACCCCAAGCCAGCATCATGTCTGTCTGGCCATCCGAGAACTCCACCCCGCCGGGTGAATACTGCAGATGCAGCCCGGTTTCGGGAAAGCGCTGCCAAAAACTGAAAAGCTTCTTTGACAGCCATTGCGAACCGATCAGCGCCCCAACACCCACCGTGATCGAGTCGCGGCTGGCCGATTGGCGCACATCCTGCACCGCCTTACCGAGTCTTGCAAAAACCGTATCACAAGCTTCTGCGAACTGCCGTCCAGCATGGTTCAACGTGACGGATTGGGCGTTACGGTCAAACAGCGTGCAGCCCAGATAGGCCTCGAGCACCTTGATCTGAGAACTGACAGCCGTTGGTGTCACCCCCAGCTCAGCGGCCGCCCGTTTGAAGTTTCCGAACTGGGCTGCCACAGCAAAGACACGGACCGCGCCAAGCGGCAGCTGACTGGAAATGTTCAGCATAGTCAGACCAACTTGAAATTACCCTAGGTGTAATATCTCTCTATCTATTCACAAAGATTACAACAAGGCAGGCTGTGGCTCATCAAAAAGCAAACAGGCTGGCGGATCATTGGGCCGCCTAGCCGGAAGCGGAGGGCAGATGCCACGGGATACACCATTGTCTGCACGGTATTATGTCGAGCCGGACTGCTTTGAGACCGATAAGGAAAAGATCTTTTTCCGCAGCTGGCAATGCGTCTGCCATGTGTCCGAGATCGCGGAGCCTGGTGATTTCAAGACCTTCACCATTGTTGATGAGGATGTCTTTGTCATCCGCGCACCGGATGGCGATATCAAGGCCTACTACAATATCTGCCGCCACCGCGGCCACCCGCTGGTCGAAGGCAGCGGCAAGGGCAAGCGGGTCTTGGTCTGCCCCTACCATGCCTGGACCTATGAAATTAACGGCAGGCTGCGCCGCGCACCGGGGTCGGTGGAGAGCGACGGGCTGACCTGCGATCAGATCAATCTGCGCACCGTCCAGGTGGAGATCTTCTGCGGCTTTGTCTTTGTCAACCTGGACGAGGACGCCGCGCCGATGGCCCCGGCACTGGAGGAGTACAAGGAAAACCTGCTGAGCTTCCACCCTGACCCTGAGCGGCTGCGGTTCGTCTGCGAAACCGAGATCGAGCACAACTCGAACTGGAAGCTGTCGGTTGAAAACTACAACGAATGCTACCACTGCCCGACGGTTCATGCCTCCTCGCTCACCCATGGCGTGCTGGACATGGAAGGCTACACCACTGTGCCCAAGGGCATGACCATCTGGCATGACGGCAAGGCACAGACAAAAAACGAAAAGCAATACGACTACGACCTCGAGGCCAGCCCCCGCGCGGGCGACTACGGCGCCTATTGGATCTGGCCGAATGTCTCGATGTGCTGCTACCCGGGCGGCTATTTCACCATCCGCCAGTGGCTGCCAGTGGCCTGGAACCGCACCATCTACCGATACCGCTGGTTTGCAAGCGGCACGGTGTCCGACGACGAGGTCCGCGCCCTGATGGTCAAGCACCGGGAGACCACCGGCGCCGAGGACGAGGTGGTCGTCTCCAAGATCCAAAAAGGCATGCAAAGCCGCGCGTTCGAGCCCGGCCCGTACGTCATCGGCGACGGCTGCGGCGCTATGAGCGAAGTCGGCTTGCGCCATTTCCACAATCTGTACCGCGATGCCTTGGGAGAACCGGAATGCTGACCTCTTCCTCCGGCACCGCCACCCAGACCCGCCAGGATCTGGCCGCGCTCTACCGGCTGTCCCACCACTATGGCTGGACCGACCTGACCTCGACCCATATCTCGGCCCGCCTGCCGGAAGACCCCGGGCATTACCTGCTGAACTCGCACGACCTGATGTTCGATGAGATTACGGCATCGAACCTCACCCGCATGTCGTTTGAGGGTGAAGCGGTGGATGATCAGCCGGGCAGCGGCAAGGTTATCAATCTGGCGGGGCACATCATCCATTCCGGCATTTTGAACGCGCGCCCCGATGTGAACTATGTGATCCACAGTCACACCCGCGCCGGTGTGGCTGTCTCGGCAATGCCTGAAGGCCTGCTGCCGCTGTCGCAGCACGCGGGCTTTGTGCTTGGCACCCTGTCGAGCCACCCCTACCAAGACTCCACCGCAGTGGAAGACGAAGGCGCGCTGCTGGCCCGCGACCTGGGCGGCAATTTCGCCATGCTGCTGCAGAACCACGGGCTGCTGGTCGCCGGGCGCACCGCGGCGGAGGCCTTCACCTATCACTACTACCTTGAGATGGCCTGCAAGATTCAGGTGGATATTCTGGGGGCCACGGATCAGCCCATCGCCATCACCAAGGACGCCATGGCCGCCCTGCACGACTGGGGTGCACCGGAGAACGGCCCGCATGGCGATGTGCAATGGCCCGCGCTGATCCGGATGCTGGAGCGCACAGTACCGGAGTTCCGGTCATGAGTGCAGACAGCCTGATCCTGACCCGGCGCGAAGGCGTCTGCCTGACTGTCACCATCAACCGGCCGGACAAGGCAAACTCGCTGACAGCCGGGATGCTACGCACCTTGCGGGACATCTTCCGTGCGGCCGCCAGCGACAACGACTTGCGGGCTGTCATCCTCACCGGTGCAGGCGAAAGGGTATTTTGTGCCGGTGCGGATCTGAACACGCTTTATGACGATTTGGACGGCCCTGATCCCTGGGACGAAATGGCCGCGGCGCTGCGTGCTGTTCCGGTGCTGACAGTGGCGGCAATCAACGGCCCCTGCATCGGCGGCGGGCTGACCTTGGCGCTGGGTTGCGACATCCGCGTCTGCGTGCCCGAGGCACGGTTCTCTTATCCCGTCCTCAAAAACAACGTGCTGCCGGGGCAGTATGATGTGGATAAACTGCAGGCGCTGACCGGCCCGGGCCGCTGCGCTGCAATCCTGCTTGGCGGCGACACCGTGAGCGCAGAGGACGCCGCCGCCTGGGGCCTGGCCGACCGTCTGGTGCCGCGGGATGCGCTGGAAGAGACTTGCCGCAGCCTTTGTGCCACCGCGCTGGCAGCAGAGGGGGCGCATCTGAAGACACTCAAATCGATGCTGAAGGGAGGTTCGTCATGAAAGGCATCCGCGTTGTCGACATGACCTCGGTCCTGTCCGGTCCGTTCTGCACCTGGCTGCTGGCCAGCCTTGGCGCCGATGTGATCAAGGTGGAAAACCCGAACGGCGATCTGGCCCGTACCACCCCGCCGTTCGAGGACGGCATCAGCCTCTACTTCGCCTCGCTGAACCGCAACAAACGGTCGGTGAAACTGGACCTGAAAACCGAGGAAGGCAAGGAAGCCCTGCACAAGCTGCTGGCTACCGCCGACGTCTTTGTCGAAAACATGCGCCCCGGTGTGCGCGACCGGCTGGGCTGCGGCGATGCCGACCTCAAGCGGATCAATCCGCGGCTGATCTCCGCCTCGATCAGCGGCTTCGGCCAGACCGGCAGCCTGTCGCACCGCCCCGCCTACGACATCGTGGTGCAGGCGATGAGCGGCATGATGAGCATCAACGGCGAACTGGACGGCGGCCCGACTCGCGTCGGCTTCTCGGTTGGCGATATCGCCGCCGCCCTGTTCACCACCATCGGCATTATGCAGCGGCTGTATGAGCGCGACGCCAAAGGCAAGTCTGAAACCAGCCATCTGGATGTGTCCATGCTCGCGTGTCAGTGGGTCTGCCTGGAGAACGCCTTTGCCCGCTACCTCAACGCAGGCATCGTGCCGGGGCCGATCGGCTCGCGCCACCCGTCGATGACACCGTTCGAGCCCTACCCCACTGCCGACCGCGATATTGTCATCGGCCTCGGCAGCGATAAGGACTGGCCACGCTTTTGCGAGGCCATCGGCTTTACCAGGTTGCTGGACGATCCGCGGTTTCAGGGCGATGAGGCGCGGCTTGCCAACCGGGATGCGCTGGATGAGGTGCTGGGCGCACATCTAAGACAGCACTCGTCGGCCTATTGGACCAAGATCCTGATCGACAAAGCCATCCCCTGTTCAGTGGTGGAAACCATCCAGACCATTGGCGACAGCCCAATTGCCGAGGAATACGCGGCCTTCTCGGATGTTGAGGCCGGAGCACCGGGGCGAACCATGCAGTTCGCCCGCAATCCTATCGCGGAGCGCGGCCTGCAGGAAAGCCCGGCGCCGGAACTGGGCCAGCATACAGGGGAAATCCTGGCTGAACTTGGCTATGACGCCACCGCAATCGCAGCGCTGACGCGCTGACCGCCCCGAAAACCCAGGCAGGACGCACCAAAATGCCCGAATTCCAGACCGCTGACGGCATCTCGATCTACTACGAACAGACCGGAACCGGCATCCCGATTGTCTTTGTCCACGAGTTCGGCGGCGATCACCGCAGCTGGCACCGGCAGATACCGGAACTGTCGAAATCCTTCCGCTGCATCACCTATTGCGCCCGCGGCTTCCTGCCCTCCTCTGTCCCCCGGGACCGCAGCCAATACGGGCAAGAGCAGTCAACCGGCGACCTTCTGGCCCTGATGGACCATCTCGGGCTGGACCAGGCCCACGTGGTTGGGACCTCCATGGGCAGCTTCACCAGCCTGGACTTTGCTCTGAACCATCCCGGCCGGGTTGCTGGCGTAACGCTTGTCGGCAACAGCTCCGGCCCGCGCGACGGCCAGGAACGGACCCGCTACCGCCAGGAATGGGTCAGCCATGAAGCAAAGCTGCGCGAAGAGCGGGGCGGCGATGGTGCAGTTGCCGTTCTTGAGGATGACCCGGCTTACCAGAGTTTTCAGAGGAATGACCCAGAGGCCTGGGCCATCTATGCCGCGAACCTGCGCGGCCAATCGCCTGAGGGCGCCGTTCATGTACTGTCGACCGTGCATTGGAACCGGCGGTCCCTGTTTGATGATCCAGCGAGGCTGAGGGCTTTGGCAAAGCCAGTTCTTCTGGTGACCGGAGACGAGGACTACTACCTGGTCGAGGAAACAAATGCCTTTCTCCAGCAAACGCTGACGGATGCTAAATGGCATCGGTTTCCCGGCACCGGCCACCTCGTCAACATAGAACGGTTCTCAGAATTCAATGCGCTGCTGGCAGAGTTTGCCGCGCAACAGGATCCAGCAGCTCTCCGCTCCTGAGAGTTCGGCATGCCGCTGTTTAAGCCGGCGGCCTCGGCCCTGCGATGCGGGACACAGCGAGCATTGTCAATTTGCGCTGGCACCGGGGAACCTCAAATCAGCGCTGCCTTTCCGCGCAACCCGCCGGCAGTCCGCACCTAAAGGCATTCAAATGACAGGCACTTGACTTAAAATAGAAGCTCGGCTTTTGGCGGGTGGCATGGCGAGCAAGTTCACTCAAGATGAAATCACCCAACAAAATCAAGGTATGATGGCGGAGACGATGGGATTCGAACCCACGAGACGGTTTCCCGCCTACTCCCTTAGCAGGGGAGCGCCTTCGACCACTCGGCCACGTCTCCGCTGACCCGTATATTTGCCAGAGCCTAGAGAAACAAGGCGTTTTTTCAAATTTTTGCTGCGTCAGAAAAAAAGGGGATTTCCCCGGTTTTCCGGGAACTGCACATGATACGCGAGCAAAATCCGTGCAGCCGTGTTCACATGATGTTCACGGCAACCGGCCTGAAATTGATTCCTCCCCTGCTCCGGCTGTAATGAGAGCCGCCAAGGCGAGCACCGCCATGCCGCAATGGAAGAAGCGCTTGCGATCCTAGACACCGCGTTGGCGGCATCGGCGAGCGGTGACCTCATCACGCTTCACCACGGCTCTTCTACCACATGCTAGAGCGGATGCTGTTTTCGCTATGAGCCGACGTGAAAACTTACGCCGTTGCAGCAAATTCGGTTTGGGCTCACTGCCACTATGCGGCAGCACCGCACCGAGAAACCAGTGCCAACCTTTCTCAGGCTAACTGTGATTTGCTCAATCAGCCCGAAGCGGCCGTAGACAAGGGGTGTCGGGCCAAAGATGCTGCCGACGCGAAACTCCTTGGTCACTTTCCCGGAAGCGGACCCTCGGCAGGCCAAGCTGCCTCATTTGATGTTGCGGGTTACACCGGCGGCATCAGAGCGCAGGAAGCAACCATTGCAAACTCTCGTTCACCATTGCGGGTTAGATGGCTCGATCTGTCCGACACCGGCGGGCAACCGGCATGACGCATCACGATGCGGCTTCCCCGAAAGACAAGCCTTCACCGGACTACGTGAACTGAGCACCGTGCCTGGCGCACGACGCGTGCAGCTGTGGAACCAAGGAAAAGATCCTGCATTCCTGGCCGATGGCTGGCCAGGACGATGCAATCCTTCGCGTTCTCCTCGGCGTAATCGAGGATGCTGCGGGCGCTGTGGCCTTCCACCACCACGATCTCCGCATCCGGCAGGTCTCTTGCGAGGGGGGCAAGTTTTCCGGTGACGGTTGAGCGCGCGGTTTCCATGTGGTCCGCCGGCAGCTGGTCGCTGGCATACTGCGGCAGCTGCTCCAGCACGTGCAGCACGGTGATCTGTCCGCCGCTGGCGCGGAGGGCGTTGGCAATTTCCAAGGCCTGGGCGGCATTACGGCCGGCTTCAAAGGAAACCGGGACCAGGATGTTGTTGTATTTCGGCATAGTATCTTTCTCCGGCAAAAGGGCGGCAGGCGCTCCACCGGGCGGAGGCGCCTGCCCAGGGAGAGGAGGGTCAGGACGCGAACATGCTCTTGTAAGCGTCGCGCAGGATGTTTTTCTGAACCTTGCCCATGGTGTTGCGGGGCAGCTCATCCAGCAGGATCAGCTGGCGCGGGTGCTTGAAACGGGCCAGTGCCTGGCGCACCGCCTCCATCATGGCGTCCAGATCGGGGGACTGGCCCGGTTCAGCGATGACAATTCCCAGCACGGTTTCGCCGAAATCCGGGTGCGGCACACCGATCACCGCGCTTTCCAGCACGCCGGGCTGGTCGTCCAGCACCAGCTCAATCTCCTTGGGATAGATGTTGTAGCCGCCCGAGATGATGAGGTCCTTGTTGCGGCCGACGATATGGACATAGCCGTCTTTGTCGATCTTGCCGAGGTCGCCGGTGATGAAGAACCCGTCTTCGCGCAGTTCGGCAGCGGTTTTCTCCGGCATCTGCCAATAGCCTTTGAACACATTGGGGCCGCGCACCTCGATCTGGCCGACTTCGCCCTGCGGCAGGGCTTCGCCGCTGGCCGGGTCGGTGATTTTCAGCTCCACCCCCGGCAGCGGAAAGCCGACAGTGCCGGCGCGGCGGTCGCCTTCAAAGGGGTTGGAGGTGTTCATGTTGGTTTCGGTCATGCCGTAGCGTTCGAGGATGCGGTGGCCGGTGCGTTCTTCGAACTGGACATGGGTTTCCGCCAGCAGCGGCGCCGAGCCGGAGACGAACAGCCGCATATGGCCGGTCAGCTTGCGTGTAAAACGGTCATCGCCCAGGAGGCGGGTGTAGAAGGTCGGTACCCCCATCAGGCTGGTCGCCTGCGGCATGTGCAGCAGCACCGCGTCGAGGTCGAATTTCGGCATGAAGATCAGGCTGCCGCCCGCCGCCAGCGTGACATTGGTGGCGACGAACAGCCCGTGGGTGTGGAAGATCGGCAAGGCGTGCAGCAGCACGTCGTCCGCCGTAAAGCGCCACTCCTGCGCCAGGGTCTCGGCGTTTGACAGCAGATTGTTCTGGGTCAGCATCGCCCCCTTGGAACGGCCGGTGGTGCCGGAGGTGTAGAGAAAGGCGGCGAGGTCATCGCTGTCGCGCTCAACTGTGGCAAAGGAGACCGGCATGGCGGCGGCCTGATCCATCAGGGTGCCAGAGCCGTCGGCGTTCAGCGTCTCGATCCCGGCGCCAAGCTGTTTGGCGATGGGGGCCAGGGTGGCCTCGCTGCGGGCATCGCAGATCACCACCGAGGCGCCGCTGTTTTCGATGAAGTAGGTGAGTTCGTCGGCGGTGTAAGCTGTGTTCAAGGGCAGGAAGATCAGCCCGGCCTGGGCGCAGGCAGCATAAAGCGCCAGAGCTTCCGGGGATTTCTCCACCTGCGCCGCGACCCGGTCACCCGGTTTCAGCCCGGTCTGGGCCAGGACATTGGCGATCTGGGCGGCCATGCCGAGGAAGTCCTGATGGGTGATCACCTCGCCGTTCAGCAGATGCAGGAAGGGCGTGGCCTTGCCGGCGTGGATGCCGAAAAGCCGGTCAAACAATGGATTTGCCATGGGGTTTTGCCTTTCTTAAGCCTGTGGGCTGGCGGATGCCGCAAGGGTTTGCACTTCAGGAGAGGCCACCACCTCCCGGGTGGCGGCGAAGTGCTCGTGGTTCTGGGCGGTTTTCTTGAGGTCGTAGAGATAGTTGACCATGGCGCCGCCGGACTGGGCGCGGCCTTTGTCCGAGGTGTCGGCATCGGCATGGACTGCATGCACAATGGCGCCGTTGCCCAGGTGGAAGCGGGCGACCGGGTCGTAGGGCAGCCCGCCCTTGCCCTTTGCCGTCAGCAGGTAGCGGGCGGCGGTGGCGCGCATGTCTTCCGGGTTTTCCTCGTCCCAGGCGAGGCCCTCCTGTTTCAGCCATTTGGTCAGTCCGGGGATGGGCGAGAGGGTGACGAAAGTATCAAGCCCCGACATTTCCGCAGCCAGATCGCTGGCCACCTGCTTGATCAGCGAGTTGCCGAAAGAGATGCTGGCCAGCCCGGCCTGGCAGTTGGAAATCGAATAGAATACTGCGGTGGTGGAGTCTTCGGCGGGCATCGCCTCGCGGTCCTCGGCCAGCAGCGCTTGGACCGAGCCGGGAATGCCCTTGGTCAGGGCCACTTCGACAAAGATCAGCGGCTCGTCCGGCATTGACGGGTGGAAAAAGGCAAAGCAGCGCCGGTCCGAGGGCTCCAGCCGGCGGCGCAGGTCGTCCCAGCTGCCGATGGCGTGCACCGCCTCGTAGGCGATGATTTTTTCCAGGATATGGGCCGGGCTCTCCCAGCTGATCGGGCGCAGCACCAGGAAGCCGCGGTTGAACCAGCTGGCAAAAAGGTGGCGGAAATCGAGGTCCAGCGCCTCCAGTTCCGGCTCGCCCCGGCCCAGCCGCAGCAGGTCCGCCCGCATCCGCACCAGAGCGCCGGTGGCATTGGGCACCCGGTTCAGGCGGCGGATCAGCTCCTGCCGGCGCGGCTCGGAAGCCTCCATAAAGGCGCGGTATGTGGCCTTGGAAGGGTTCTTCTCGTAGGCCTCCAGCGTTTGGCGGACGGTTTCGGGGGCGATATTCATGCCGGTGGCAAGCTGGCGGAAGAAGGCGGATTTGCCCTCGTCCTCCAGCGCGGCAAAGCGGGTCAGGATTTGCTCTGCCAAAGCCAGCCCCGAGGTTTCCCCGGTGGAGCCGACCAGCGCGCCGGCCAGCTCCTCCAGCGGGCGGCCGTCCGGTTCCGCGGCGGCCTCGCGGCGCTGGCGCCGCTCGAACACCGTGGACAGGAGATCAGCCAAGAGGGTCATAGCGCCGCTCCCATCACCAGATCCGGCAGCCAGGTGGCCAGGCCCGGGAACAGGCAGAGGAGGACAATCGCCACCACCATGCAGGCCACGAAGGGCAGCGAGCCGGTAAGGATGGTCTTCAGCGAGATGTCCGGGGCAATGCCGTTGATCACATAGAGGTTCAGGCCGACAGGCGGCGAGATCAGGCCGATTTCCATGTTGATGGTCAGCACCACGGCAAACCAGATCGGATCAAAGCCCGCGGTGGTGATGATCGGCAAGAGGATCGGCGCCGCCATCAGGATCACCGCAACCGGCGGCAGGAAGAAGCCGGCAATCAGCAGGAACACATTGACCGCCCCCATCAGCACCCAGCGGTTCACATCCAGCGTGCCGATCCATTCGGCAATCGCCTGGGTGATGAACAGCGAGGACAGCATGTAGGAGAACACACCGGCGGCAGCGATGATGAACAGAATCATCACGCTTTCCTTGGTGCTGTCGCGCAGCACCACCCACAGATCGCGCGGATTCCACAGTTTGTAGATGATCATCGCGATCATCAGGCACAGCAGCGCGCCGACCGCAGCAGTCTCGGACGGTGTCGCGATACCGCCGTACATGGCGTAGAGCACACCGAGGATGATCGCCAGGAAGGGCAGCACGCGGGGCAGGATCTCGAACCGCTGGCTCCAGGTGTAGCTGCCCGAGCCAAGGCGGGTGGCATCGCCCGAGCGCCAGGTGGAGTAGAGCGACCAGGCCATGAACAAGCCAACCAGCATCAAGCCCGGGATCACGCCGGCCAGGAACAGGCGGCCGATCGAAGTCTCGGTAGCGATGCCGTAGACGATCATGGTGACCGAGGGCGGGATCAGGATGCCCAGCGTGCCGCCTGCAGCGATGGAGCCGGCCGCAACACCGTCCGGATAGCCGCGCTTGCGCATTTCCGGGATGCCCATCTTGCCGATGGCGGCGCAGGTTGCGGGCGAAGAGCCGGACATGGCGGCAAACAGCGCGCAGGCGCCAAGGTTGGAGACCACCAGCCCGCCGGGAATACGGGTAAGCCAGCGTTCCAGCGCCTCATAAAGGTCGGCGCCGGCCCGGGTCGAGGCAATCGAGGCCCCCATGATGATGAACATCGGGATCGACAGCAGGGCAAAGTTGTCGAGCTTGCCGAACAGGATTTCCGGCATCAGCTCCAGCGAGCGGGGGCCGTCAAAGATGATCAGGAAACCGGCGGAGACAATCAGCAGGCCAATGGCCACGGAGACGCCGGAGAACAGTACGAGAATGGTGGCCAGTGCCACGATTCCGCCAAGAAGAAGCGGGTCCATCGGCTTTACTCCAGTCCAAAGGGTTTGTCGATGCCGGTCAGCACGGCCACCAGATCTGCAACCAGTTGCAGCAGTAGCAGGCCGAAGCCGACGGGGATCGCAAGATAGGGGATCCACAGGCGCACGCCCCAGACGGTGTCCGACCGCCAGCCGCGCTCCCAGGCGAAATGCCAGTACTCAAAGCCGTACCAGAGCATGATTGCGACGATGACGATCGACAGCACCGCAGTCAGCACCGCCAGAGCAAAGCGGCCGCGGGGTGCCAGTGACAGCGGGATCAGGTCGACATTCACATGGCCGCGCAAGCGCTGCACATAAGGCAGCCCCACCAAGGTGGCTGCGATGATCAGATAGATCACGGCCTCGGTCTGCCAGACAGTGGAGCCGTTCAGCACGAAACGCACCACGATCATCTGGCAGGTGATGGCTACCGCGGCGACGATCATGCCGGCCGAGCACCAGCCCGCGAGGGTCGAAAGCGCCGCGACCAGGCGGAGAAAGGGATTGTTGCCGGCATGGGCAATGGCTGCATTGCTATGGCTGGCCATCATCGCCTCCCGTTTTTGTAGAAGTTGAGGGGGAGCGGAGCGGCACGAGGGCCGCTCCGGCGGCAGTCAGGCGAGGGGGTCACTCAACAGCCAGCGCCAGGTCGAGCAGAGCCTGCCCGTCCGGAACCTCATCGACAAACTTCTGATAAGAGGTCTCCATCGCCAGCTTGCGCCAGGCTTCAAAGTCTTCCGCTGTCATCTCGGCGATCTCGACACCGGCATCGGCAAAGATCTTGGCCGAGGCGGCATCCTGCTTCTTGGCCTCTTCCAGATAGAAGGCCTGCGCCTTTTCAGAGGCCGCCAGCAGGGCGTTCTGCTGCTCTTCGCTGAGGCCGTCAAAGGTGCGCTTGTTCATCAAGAGCGGCTGATACATGAACCACAGCGCCACATCGCCTGCGGGGGTGTAGCAGCTGACCTGCTCGTAGATCCGGTAGGAAACGAAGGACGAGGAAGAGGTATTCGCGGCCTGCAGAACGCCGGTCTGCATGGCGTTGTAGATCTCGGAAGACGCCATCGATGCAATTGATGCACTTGCACCGGCCAGCATCTGTTCAAACGACTTGCCGGCCGCGCGGGTTTGCAATCCTTTCACGTCCTCGGGCTTGGTGATGCACTTGTCCTTGCCGGCAAAACCGCCTGCCAGGTAGCCATGCACCAGCACCATCACGTCGTCTTCAGCCATCTTGGCCTCCAACGCTTCCATGAAAGGCGAGTCGCTGAGACGCGCTGCGTGATCGTGGTTCTTCACCAGCCCTGGCATCAGGGTGAGGTTATAGGCAGGCTGCTGGCCGCCGGCATAGGAAAGCGGGAGCACCGTCATGTCCAGCTGGCCGCGGCTCAGCGGCTTATACTGCTCACGCGGCTTGAACAGCGATTTCGAGCCGAAGATCTTGATGTTCAGATCCACATCCGCAGCAGCCACCTCGTCGGCGACGATCTGAGCGACCTGATGGCGGATGTCCTTGTTAGACCATTGATGCGACAGGCGCAGCTCGGTTGCGTTTGCCAGGCTGCCCGCAGCAGCCAGCGCCAGTCCGGCCACGGCGGCCTTCAAAACAGATTTCATTTTTTCCTCCCTAAAAACTCTCCTGGCGGACCAGGGGATGGCAAAAGGGTAAACGCTATATGTTTTTCAAGTCAACGTTTTTGTATACAAGAATGCCAAGGTTGAATTTTCACCACGCCATGAGTAAACCTGAAGGCATGGAACAACGCCGCGCCGACAACATCGCCGAGCAGCTGGAAGAGCTGATTTTCAACGGGACTTTTGCCGATGGCGACCGGCTGGACGAGGTCCGGCTGGCCGAACAGTTCGGCGTCTCGCGCACACCGCTTCGCGAAGCCTTTCAACGGCTTGCCCTGTCCGGCCTGGTTGAGCTGATCCCCCGCCGCGGCGCCTTTGTGCGCCAGCCCGGACCGGTGGAGCTGATGGAGATGTTCGAAGTGATGGCGGAACTGGAGGCGGTTTGCGGCAGGCTTGCTGCGCTGCGGATTTCCGAGGAGGCGCTTGAGGAGCTGCGGGAGGCGAATTCCAAGTGCCAGGCCGCAGTCGATGCCCGTGATTCAGACTCCTACTATGCCGAGAACGAGCGGTTCCACAGAATCATCTATCAGCAGTCAGGCAACGGCTTCTTGGCCCAGGAGGCCGCCAAGCTGCACAAACGGCTAAAGCCGTTCCGCCGCCAGCAACTGCGCTTCCGCGGCCGTATGGCGCAGTCGATGGCTGAACACGAGCATATTGTTCGAGCGCTGGAAATGGGCACATCAGATCTTGCTGCTGATACGCTCCGGGAACACGTGGCTGTCCAAGGTGAGAAATTCCATCAGTTGATGGCCACTTTAAAGAATGCCGCTGAATAGAATGCCGCCAAGCTTCCACCCCTGGTCAACGTCTGCTTGACGCAGTTCACGAAGTGCTGCGCCTGCAGAGAATAGTGCTATTGTCTGGCTTGGGCTGTTAGTAGTCATCAATGGATCGGCCTTCATCGTGTTGCTCTGAATTGCCAATGACGGATTGGCGATGCGGCGGAACGTGGCGGATTGGAAGAGCCGCCACGACTATCGCAAACCTAACAGCCATACGCGCCTGCCGTGACGTGCTCCCCTGAAATGTCCTCGCTTTGAGGTTAGCCTGTTCTCCAACTGAGGAGACAGACGATGAAAAGAAGCCGGTTCAGCGAAGAGCAGATCATAGGCATTCTGAAGGAGCACCAGGCCGGGATGGGCGCGATAGAGTTGTGCCGCAAGCACGGCATCCACCACCCGGCAGGGCATTGTGCAGCAATGTCCCGAGAGGGGGCGATGCGACCTTTTACAAGTGGCGGTCGAAATATGGCGGCATGGAAGTTTCGGATGCCCGGCGGCTGAAGGCGCTGGAGGCCGAGAACGCCAAGCTGAAGAAGATGCTGGCGGAGCAAATGCTTGATGTCGCCACGCTGAAAGAGATGCTTGGAAAAAACTTCTGAAGCCCGGTTCAAGGAGGCGCGCCGTGGACTGGGCCATGAAAGAGAAAAGCTACTCGCAGCGGCGGGCTTGTGCGCTGGCCGGGATCGATCCGCGCTTGTACCGGCGGCGGCCGGTCAGGCCGGAAGACAAGGACCTGCGGCACCGGCTGCGTGAACTGTCTGGTGAGCGCAGGCGGTTCGGCTATCGGCGCCTGCACATTCTTCTGAAGCGGGAAGACTGGGAAGTGAATTGGAAAAAGCTCTATCGCATCTACCGGGAAGAGGGGCTGACGGTGCGCAAACGGGGCGGCCGCAAGCGCGCAATCGGAACCAGGGCGCCTATGGCGATCCCGCAGGGGCCGAACCAGCGGTGGTCGCTGGACTTCGTCTCAGACACGCTCTCGGACGGGCGCCGGTTCCGCATTCTGTGTGTGATCGACGACTTCAGCCGGGAATGCCTGGCTACTGTCGTGGACACATCTCTGTCGGGCCTGCGTGTCGCCAGGGAACTGGACAGGATCGCGGATTTGCGTGGCTATCCCTGCTTGGTGGTGTCCGATCGAGCCATTGGAACGCCATTGGTCCGAGAAACAATGGCGAGGGGCACCGAACTGACCAGCAACGCGATCTTGAAATGGCAGCAGGGCCGGCAGGTCGAATGGCACTACATCGCGCCCGGCAAACCGATGCAGAACGGCTTCGTAGAGCTTCAATGGCCGTCTTCGGGATGAGTGCCTGAACGAGCACTTGTTTGCGAGCCTGCGCCATGCCCGCCACCTGATCCACGCCTGGCGCGACGACTACAATCACCAACGCCCGCATTCGAGCCTCGACGGGCTCACCCCGCGGGAGTATCACCAGCGCTCGAGAGAGGACCAAACCCTGAACAGAGCTAACTGAAATACGCGGACTCTAAGGGGAGCACGTCAGCCGCCCTGCCTTCCACCGGTGCGTGCCGATGCTGCGCGGTGGGGCCTGTCAGAGGAGGTGCATGGTTCAGGATCAGGCGAACTCTCACACCGCGGGACCTTTCAACCATTCGTGCGGTTGCAGTCTGGGCATGCCAGCGTGTCCGATTTGCGCAGGAAGCGGATTATAACCGGGACACCCACACTGATAGCGTTCGTTTCTTGCCCGGCGATGAGGGGCTGTCCAGTCTCTCAAGACCTTGGCACCGGCGGGGCATTGCCTGCCGGTGCAGCTGTTTACTTCCTGCGCATCTCTTTCAGCCTCACGCGTGTGCGCGCGGTGGCTTCTTCGGTGCCGTCATGGAAGGTGCCGAACCACTTGTCGCAGGGAACTTCCGGCTCGCCATAGTTGCACTCAAAGTACCTGTGATGCAGCTGATGGAAAAAATCCCCAACTTTCAGCCCTTTATCGCTGCCTTCCCCGGCCGTAACCGCGTCGTATCCGGCGTGCGAACTGACAGCGAGGAGCACTTTCTGCTGCAGTTGGAAGATGAAATGGATCGGGTGTGAAGCAAGCACGAGATGGATCAGGACCGAGCTCAGATAACCGATATGTTCAACCGGGTGCATCGACATGCCAGACCAAGGGCCGACATTGACGTTGCGGTGATGCAGCGCATGCACTTGGATGTAGAGCGGGCCCCAATGCAGCAGCCGGTGAATCCAGTAGAAATGGAACACACCGTAAACCGGCAGGAAGACAAACCACAGCACAAACCAGACCGGGCTGCTGGCGAACTCCATCACCGGCATGAACCCGTTGGCATAGGCCCAGAGGCCAATGACCTCATAAGCTGTCCAGACCGTCACGCCGCTGGCAATCGACCAGAACACATTGTCGCGGAACTGGCTGTTGAAGGTAAACAGAGCACTCTTTTTGTGGAACGGACGCGTATCATAGCGCAAATAGTTGCCCTGGCGTTTGAACGTATAGAGATAGAGATGCATCCCGCCTGCCAGCAGCACCATCAGTGCGAGGTTGCGAAAGTAGACGGCGGCCACCCAACCCACAGTAAAGGTCTGCGCAGTCTCCAGGGACGGAGACAGATAGAACCAGGTCAAAAACGAGAGCGCTACAACAATCAGACGATCAGAAACAGGCAGCCAGGACCCCCACAGGACTTTCAGCGCGGCAATGGGCCCACGCTTCAAATTGAAGATTGAATGATCCTGAAGGGGCAGCTCCGGATGCCAATTCCAGGTGGATTTGCGGGGCAGTGTGGCGCCGGGCGCGGCGTTTGCGGTTTCCTGTGCCATGCCGGTCATCCTTTGCTCTCGGCCCCTAGGGGGGCAGCTTCTGCCAGCCGGGCGCGGAACGCCTCAAGCTCATCGGGGTTCATCCGAACGGAGACGTCCTCATAAGGGAAGGCGCCGCTTCGCACGGCAGATTGGAAGGTGCTCAGTGCTGCGATGCGTTCCTCCTCAATCTGCCTTTGCAGGCGCAGGACATTGCCATAAGCGCAGGCGTGGCGCGGCGGGTTTTCGGTCTCGCCGCAGATGTCCTCGGAAAACAGAAAGGTGACATCGCCGCCAGAGCCGGACCCGATAGAGAAAGTGATCAGGCTGGTCTGCTTGTTGATCTCCTCCAGAACCTGCTGGGGAACCAATTCAACCTCGACGGCAAAAGCGCCTGCGTCTTCCATCGCGCGGAAGCGTTCCAATAGCTTCATGGCTTCGCCGGCGGTGGTGCCATAAGCACGCAAACCGCCAATCCAAGTGCTGTAGGGCGGAACCAGGCCAACATGCCCCATGACCGGGAAATCAAGATCGGCCAGCATCTTGACCGTGTCGAGGCTACGGGTGGTGTAGAGCGCGTCGGCGCCCTGATCCATAGCCCGCATTGCCCCTTCCAGCACATCTTTTTCTGTCGGATGGTCTATGAGCATCAGCGCAGCAGTAACAAAGGTATTGGGCGCAGCTGCCCGGACTTCGCCCAGAGTTTGAACACGGGTAATCAGCGTATCGACCCCGGCGGCGGCAGCCCGCGCTGCCTGCCCGGCATTCATGGCCGTCACTTCTGTGAGCTGAATCTTTCCCTTGTTGGCGCGCAGGCTTGCAACGGTCCAGTTCCGCTGCGCTGGCTGGTGGCCGAAGGTGAATATGTTGTGCATTCCTTGGGTCTTCCTGGGTGTGGTGAAGGGGCAGGCTAAACAGCCTGCACAAGTGACCCGCACAAAATGCTGGTTGAAGCTTGCGTTCTCAAATGAAAGCTGTTGCCGTTTTGCATTCCTTGAGGGAATGCAACTGCTGCGGTCAGAGCGTGGATGCCGGAGCGGAGTCTACGGGAGAGGAGCTGGTTCTGAGGGCGGGCAGCCACTGAATTGCCGGTTCAGCCAGTCTTTGAACGGGGCCGTGTCGAACGCGGGGTGCTGGTGCGCGGGCCAGGCCAGGTGGTACTGGTCTTCAGTTTCCAGACGCTCAGCCAGCGGAGTGATCAACTGCCCGGCGGCCGTAAGGTCACCCAGCATTCGCAGCCAGCCCAACGCCACACCTTGCCCGGCAAGGCAGGCTTGAATGACGTGGTAATAGTTGTTGAAACCCATCGGCTGGCGGTCCTTGGGCATCTCCTGCGAAAAGTGGCGCAGCCAGCGCCGCCAGCCCACCCATGAGCCATGCTGCGCCTGCATGTGCAAAAGCTCGCAGCCGAGCAAATCCTGGACGCTCTCGATAGGCCCGTTTTGCCGCAGATACTCCGGTGTGCAAACTGGAGTAAGGATGTCATTGAACAACGGTTGCGATTTGAACCCGGGGAAATCGGGTTTTCCGAACACTAGGGCCAAGTCAACCTTTCCGGAGGGCTCAATCCCTTGCGGGTCTGAGGTCACCACAAAGATTTCGCCCCCGGGAAAGCAGTCTCTGACCTCGGCTACGCGCGGCAACAGCAGGAAAGCCGCGTTTGAAGTCGAAGTCGACAACACGATCTGGTGCCTTGATTTATCCTGCAGAATATCTTCAAGCGTGTCGGCCATGTGCGACGCCGCAAAACTATATGCGCGCAACAGTTTCCGGCCTGCTGAAGTCAGGCTGATGCTCTTGTGGCTGCGTGCAAAGAGGCGCTGGCCAAGCCGCTCTTCCAATTCCTTGATCTGCTTGCTGACTGAGCTTTGGGAAAGCCCCACCTCTTCCCCTGCGAGTGTGAAACTCTCCAGCCGGGCTGCCGCCTCAAAGGCTGGCAGCAGCCTTTGAATGTTCCGGTAGAGACGTTTCGTTTGCATGAAATTCCTTGCTTTTGGGTCACGGGAAAGACGACGTGATCATTTCAGTTCACCCGCGAGGCGGCAAGTCAGGATTGGTATTGACGTGCTTCCCGTAGAGTCCGCGGATATTAGTTCGCTCTGTTCAGGGTTTGATGCGCTACCCAACGCGCCCACGGCCGTTGTTAGAATTTCCGCGGTTCCATCAGGTTCGCGGGCTGGTGTCGTGAACTGATTTCATATGGTCGTCCCGGGACCTTGTTCCCGATAGCCCCGTGCGGGCGTTCCTCATTGCAGTCTCAACGCCAAGCCTCCAAATTTTCGGCTGCATCTTCAAGGCTCATGAACCAGTGCGCGTTCAGGCACTCCGCCCGGAACCGGCCATTGAACGCCTCGATGAAGGCGTTGCCGGTAGAATTGCCCGGACAGGAGAAGTCCAATGCCACGTCGTTGGCATAGGCCCAAAGGTCCATATCCTCGGAGATGAACTCGCTGCCCTGGTCAACACGGATGGTGGCTGGGTAGCCGGTGCGTTTGCATACTTGCTCAAGCGTCGCGACCACGTCCTCCCCGCGATATGTGAACCGCGCATCAAGCACCGGGACATAGCGTGAAAAGGTGTTGACGACCGTCAGAACCCGAATTTTCCGGCCTGTCGCCTGCTGATCATGAACGAAGTCCCTTCCGGCAGATTGCGCATGCGCAATCGCCTTTCGGAAAACGCATAGCCCAAACGTCATTGGGGCTGACAGCCTCTTTGCGGTCATCCCGCAGCCCGGCCTTCACCCGGCGCTTGGGCGTCTTGTTCCAAAGTGGCCTGCCCAGGCCGGCGGGATTTGTAGCGATAGATCCTCGGATCGAACCGGATCACCTCGCAGGCCCGGCGGATCGGCACCTTCAAATCCGCCCGCATCCCGTCGACCAGCGTCCTTTTCCGGGCTGGCCTCCAAGCTTTCGCTTAATGACGTCCTGCAGCATTGCCTTGTCGAGGGCGAGATCCGCGACGATCTTTTTCAGGCGCGCGTTCTCCTGCTCGAGTTCCCTGAGCCGTTTCATCTCGGATGGCATCAGGCCAGCATATTTTTCTTCCAGTTGAAGAATGCCGCCGTACTGATCCCAGCCTTGCGGCAGACCTCGGCCACCGTGGTGCCGTCCTCCGCCTGCTTGAATATGAACGCCTTCTGCGCGTCCGTGAACTTCGATGCCTTCATGTGTTTCCGCTCCTCTTCCAGCCAGGGGTTCTCTGCGGAAAACTCTAATCAAAAACGGAGGCGTGTTCGGGGATCACATCAGCTGCCGCCCGGCCTCCTGCCAGGCGGCGCATGTTATCAATGCCTTAGGGAAGCAGCGCCAAACGCTTGAGGAACAGGGATTTCACCGCATCGGCGTCCACCGTCATGCAGACCTTGACCGGCGCCCGGCCGTTGTCCGGATCCGCCAGCGTGGCACCGGAGGTTTCGCCCTCGCAGGACACCCGCAAAGGCACCTCCCGCATCCCGAACAACTCGGGGTTGGTGCAGGCAATCACCGCCGCCGGGTCATGCAGCGAGCAGCCGGTCTTGCCCGCAACCTCCAAATAGAACTTCAGATAGAAATGCGACATTTCCTGCAGCATGCCGCCCAGTTCCGGCGACTTAGCGGCAATCGCCTCAAAATCCTCCGCCAGGCACAGAATGCGGTGGGTGACATCAAGCCCGACAAACACCACCTTTTCGCCGCCCTGGCAGACCACATCCGCCGCATGCGGGTCGTGATAGATATTGGCCTCGGCGTGAGGCATGATATTGCCGCCTTCCTCCAGCGAGCCGCCCATCACCACGATGGATTTCACATTGCTGATGAAATCCGGGTCGCGCTGCATCGCCAGCGCAATATTGGTCAGCGGCCCGATCGGGCAGACCACCAGCTCACCTTTATGTTCGCGCGCCATGCGGCAGAGGAAATCCGCAGCCTCTTCCTCCAGCGCCTTTCCCTTGGGCTCTGCCGCCGGGATGTCTCCAAATCCCTCCTCCCCATGAACATGCGCCGAAGGGGCGAAGGGCGGCAGCACCAGCGGTGCCGCGTCACCGGCCGCCACCGGCACCTCCAGCTCCGCCGCTTCCAGCAGCCGCAGCGCATTGCGGGTGGCGGTTGCGGTGGTCACATTGCCGAAGATCGTGGTCAGGCCCAACAGCTCGATATCCGGCGCTGCGGCGGCATAGAAGATCGCCATCGCATCGTCGATGCCCGGATCGGTGTCGATAATCAGCTTTACCATCTGCCTGAATCCTCTGGCCTATTTGAACTTGTCGAGCAGTTTTTCCATCGCCGAGCGGGTATCCGGCGCCGGTTCTTCCTTGGCGGCTTTTTTGGTCTCTGCCTTGGGCTTGCTGGCCGAGCTCCGCGGCGGCGCCACCCGCAGGGCAACCGCGTTCATGAATTTGCCGCCATCGCCCTTGGCCAGTTCCGCCGCCCCGTCCGAGATGCCGCGCATCAGGTCGTCCAGCCAGCCCTCATCCGCCTTGGGAAAGTCGCGCAGCACGTAACCCGCCACCGCGTCCTTGTGGCCCGGATGGCCGATCCCCAGCCGCACCCGGGCATACTCTGCGCCGATATGCGAATGGATCGAGCGCAAACCGTTGTGGCCGGCATGGCCGCCGCCCTGCTTCATGCGCGCCTTGCCCGGCGCCAGGTCCAGCTCATCATGCAGCACCACCACATCGGCAGGCGTCAGCTTGTAAAACCGCATCGCCTCGCCCACCGACTGGCCGGAGAGGTTCATGAAGGTCTGCGGCTTCAAGAGCAGAACTTTTTCACCACCCAAATTGCCCTCGCAGATCAACGCCTGGAACTTGGACTTCCAGGGGCTGAAGCCGTGATCGCCAGCAATCTGGTCCAGCGCCATGAAGCCGATGTTATGGCGGTTGCGCTCATACTTTCCGCCGGGATTGCCCAGGCCGACAAAGAGTTTCATGGGATCTGCCCGCTTGCGTTTCTACAGACCCCGAGTGATGCCTCATTTACCCGCCGGAATCCAGAGGCAGGCGGGATCAGGCATAGCGCCTGTCCGCAGCAAAAGGCGCCAGATCGAGGTTGGGCTGCCGCCCTTCCGCCAAATCCGCGATCAGCCGCCCGGTGATGCCGCCCAGGGTCAGGCCGATATGCTGGTGGCCAAAGGCATAGAGCAGCCGGTCCGACTGCGGGCTTGGCCCGATCACCGGCAGCGAGTCCGGCATCGTCGGACGGTAGCCCAGCCATTCGCTGGCAGGTTCCGGCAGCGGCCCCAGCATCTCCTCCCCCTTGCGGGCGATGTGATCCAGGCGGCTGCGGTTCATTGGCGCGTCCAGCGCGGCGATCTCCACCGTGCCGGTCAGCCGCAGACCCTTTGCGTGAGGCACCGCATAGAACCCCGCCTCGCCCCAGCCAACAGGCCGCGTCACCCTCTGCGCTTCGCCGTCAAACATCAGGTGATAGCCGCGCTCGGTGCCAAGCGGCAGCTTCTCCGTCCCGGCCCCCGCGATCTGCTTCGAGAATGCGCCGCTGGCAATCACAGCGCGCTCTGCCGTCAGGCTCTGCCCGCCGGCCTGCAGCTCGACGCCTGTGCCCGAGGCCCGCACCGCGCCCACAGGCGCCCGCAACGTCACTCCGCCCAGATCCGTGAAAACCTTGTGCATCCGGGTGATGAACTCCAGCGGGTCGCGCAGGTGCCGGGCAGCGTGGAAATGCACCGCCCGCGCCACCGGCAGCCGCAGTCCCGGCTCCATCTCATAAGCCTCGTCCGGCGCCACCTCGCGCCAGGGCACGCCCAGGCTGCGGCGGCGCTCCAGCCCGGCGGTTGCCGCTTTCGCAGCTTGCGCAGTGGACCAAACCGAAAGCTGGCCGCGCTCCACCACCAGATCCTGGGCGCCTGCGGCCTCGATCAGCGGGTTGATCCCGGCATCCGCATGGACCAGCAGATCCGCCAGATGCCCGGCAATCCGCCGCGACGGGCCGCTGCGGCAGTTGGCCAGAAAAGACAGCATCCAGCGCGGGTTCCGCAGCGCATAGGCATAAGACAGCGACAGCGGGCTGTCCTTGGAAAACATCAGGCTGGGCAGCGACCGCAACACCGAAGGGTCGTTCACCGGCAGGCAGGCATAGGTCGCCAGCGTGCAGGCATTGCCATAGCTGGTGCCCGACCCCGGCGGCTCAGGATCCAGCAGCACCACTTGGTGGCCGCGCATTTGCGCCCAGAGCGCACAACTCATGCCCACCGCACCTGCGCCTGCAATGGCAATGTCGTAATCCGCCATGGCTGCCTCCCCTGTCCTCAGAGGGAAATGGGGCAGCCAAGCAGCGGAAAGTCAAACGAAAAACGGGGCCCCGAAGGACCCCGTTTCCATCCTCGCCCGAAGGGGCTGTGGATTTATGCTTCAGCGGCTTCCGCTGCTTCACCTTCTTCGCCTTCACCGTCTTCGTCATCGGAAGAGGACAGGCCGGCCGGTGCGGCGATGTTCGCAATCACGAAGTCGCGGTCGATGGTCGGCTTGGTGCCTTTCGGCAGCTCGATCGACGAGATGGTGACAACGTCGCCGATGTTCAGGCCGGTGATGTCGACGGTGATCTTCTCCGGGATGTCGCCCGCGGTCACAACCAGTTCCACCTCGGGGCGGACAACGGTCAGCATGCCGCCTTTTTTGATGCCGGGTGCAGCTTCTTCACCGACGAATTCAACCGGGATGAACAGGTTGATTTTCGAGGTGCGGCGCAGGCGCATCAGGTCCAGGTGGGTCGGCAGGTCTTTGACAACGTCACGCTGAACGTCGCGGCAGATCACGCGCACGTCGTCGTGGCCTTCCACTTTCAGGTTCCACAGGGTGGACTTGAACTGGCCGGCTTTCAGCTTTTTCAGCAGTTCGTTGAACGGGATCTGGATCGCGACCGGATCCACGTCGCCGCCATAAACCACACCCGGAACCATGCCTGCGCGGCGCGCAGCGCGAGCGGCGCCCTTGCCCGTCCCCGCACGTTCCTGGGCTACGAGATCAGGAATCTCTTTTGCCATCTTAATTCTCCAATATGACTATCGGGGTGCCTCCAAGGCTGTCACCCCGTGTGAAGCCGTGCCTATAGACCGGAACGCGCAGTATGGGAAGGGGCAAAGCCCCCTGCCCGCCGGTCTGAAGGCACTATTCCTGCCAGCGCCCGCCAAAATCCTCAGGCACCAGCAGATTATGGCGCCCCAGCCCCTCGACAGAGCGTTCACCGCACAGCGCCATGGTGGTGTCCAGCTCCTTGCGAATCACCTCCAGCGCCTCGGTGACGCCCTTCTGACCCCGTGCGCCCAACCCATAGACAAAGGCACGCCCGATCATGGTGCCCCTGGCGCCCAGCGCCAGCGCCTTCAGCACGTCCTGGCCGGAACGGATGCCGCTATCCAGATGCACCTCCACATCGCTGCCCACGGCATCCATGATTTCCGGCAGCACCCGGATCGAACTCAGCGCGCCATCCAGCTGGCGCCCGCCGTGGTTCGACACCACAATGGCATCTGCCCCCAGCTTGGCGGCCATTTTGGCATCCTCGGCGTCCAGAATGCCCTTCAGGATCACCTTGCCGCCCCACATCTCCATCAGCTTTTCGACCTTGCCCCAGTCCAGCGCCGGGTCAAACTGCTCTGCCGTCCAGGCGCCCAGCTGCGAGGTATCGGAAACCCCCTGCACATGGCCCACGATATTGCCAAAGTTGCGCCGCTTGGCGCCCAGCATTTCGATGCCCCAGGCCCATTTGGTCATCAGGTTGGCAATGGTCGCAGGCGTCAGCTTTGGCGGTGCGGACAACCCGTTCTTCAGGTCCTTGTGACGCTGGCCCAGGATCTGCAGGTCCAGCGTGATCACCAGGGCTGAGCATTTGGCATCCTTGGCGCGCTGGATCAGGCGGCGGATGTAGTCCTCGTCCTTCATCGTATAAAGCTGGAACCAGAACGGCTTGTCCGTGGCCTCCGCTACTTCCTCGATCGAATTGATCGACATGGTCGACAGCGTGAAGGGGACGCCAAACTCTTCCGCCGCGCGGGCCGCCTTGATCTCGCCGTCTGCGTGCTGCATCCCCGTCAGCCCCACCGGCGCCAGCGCCACCGGCATCGCCACGTCCTGGCCGATCATTTGGGCCGCGGTCGTGCGCCCGGTCATGTCCACCGCCACCCGCTGGCGCAGGCGGATCTGCTCGAAATCCGAAGTATTCTCACGGAAGGTCTGTTCGGTCCAGCTGCCGCTTTCGGCGTAGTCAAAGAACATCCGCGGCACACGGCGTTCATAGATGCGCTTCAGGTCGTTGATATTGGTGATCACCGGCACTGGATTCTCTCCCGATCTCATTTGGTAAAGTTTCTTTACCAATTCAAACCAGCAAAAGCAACGCCCGGTTTGCCGCACCCCTGAAACGCAAAAACCGCGCCCGAAGGCGCGGTTTTCCAAACCTGTTTGTGCCCGTGCGTCAGCCCTTGTGGGCACCATCGGCGAGAGATTTCACAAACGCCAGCACCTCCGCCGGGGATTTGCCCGCGCCGATCTGGCTTACGATGGCACTGCCCACAACCGCGCCGTCCGAAATAGACGCGATGTTTTGCGCCTTCTCCGGTGTGTTGATGCCAAAGCCCACGATGACCGGCAGATCGGTCGCCGCCTTGATGCGGGCAACCTCAGGGCCGACATCGCCGGCCTCGGCCTCTGCGGCGCCGGTGATGCCGGTGATCGACACGTAATAGACAAAGCCGGAGGTGTTCTGCAGCACTTTGGGCAGGCGCGCGTCGTCGGTGGTGGGGGTCGCCAGGCGGATGAAGTTCAACCCCACCTGCTGCGCCGGGATGCACAGCTCGTCATCTTCCTCGGGAGGCAGGTCCACCACGATCAGCCCGTCGATGCCCGCGGCCTTGGCGTCCTCCAGGAACTTGTCCACGCCGCGGCTGTAGATCGGGTTGTAATAGCCCATCAGCACGATCGGGGTGGTGTCGTCGCCTTTGCGGAAATCTGCGGCCAGCTGCAGCGTCTTTTCCAGCGTCATACCACCGTCCAGCGCACGCTGCCCCGCCAGCTGAATGGTCGGCCCGTCGGCCATCGGATCGGTGAACGGCAGGCCCAGCTCGATGATGTCGACACCAGCACCCGGCAGCCCTTTCACCACCTCCAAGGAGGTCGCATAGTCAGGATCGCCCGCCATCACATAGGTGACAAAGGCTTTCTTGCCGGCGGCGTTCAGTTCGGCGAATTTGGCATCAATACGGGTCATGGGCGGGCCTTTTGAAATCTGTCCGCCCCGGTGTGCCGAATGTTGCGCGGGAAATCAATCCCGCGCAGTTTTGCAGCCCGGCTCAGCCACCCAGCGGAATATGCCAGCGCAGGGTCAGGGAGTTCACACCCGGGTTCTCATCCGCGGTAGAGGCGTTGGATTTATGGCTGAAGGCCAGCGACACCGCGCGGCCGTTCTGAAACCGCTTGCCCACCGCCAGCAGGGTGCGGATTTCAAAGGCAGAGCCCAGATCGTTGCCGGCAGAGCTCTCGTGATAGGCGCCCGGCATCACGCTGTTTTCAATAAACCAGTCGTTCTTCAGGTCAACCACCGCGCTGATCCCAACACCGGCAAACACATCACCGGTCTCTTGCACCTCCAGTGTCGCGCCGAACCGGGTGGAGAACAGCCTCCCCTCGTGAAAGGGGCGGTGCAGGTAATCAATGGCAAATTGCGCGCCATCCTCTGCGGTTTCCCGGTGGTAGTCGGAATATCCCAGACCCAGCGTCACCTCTTGGGCCGCCGCCGGCACGGCCATGGATGCCGAAAGTGCTGCCGCCAGCAAAGCTGTCTGTTTCATATCAAGCCCCTCGCAGTAATATTTTCTTTGCACCAAGATATTTTTTTGCGTTTCTTTTCCAAGCCGCCTCACGAAAAAGCAATATGAGGGCTTACTGTGCAGCCTTGCACATTGGGCTTTGTGGCCCTTTTGCCAGCCTTACATGGCTTGCACGGGCCTGCAATGCTGCCTAGAAGCAGCTCCCAAGTGGTATCAGGAGGCCGGAATGGGCTTTAAAATGGGAATCGTCGGCCTGCCCAACGTGGGTAAATCGACACTGTTCAACGCGCTGACCAAAACCGCCTCGGCGCAGGCGGCCAATTTTCCGTTCTGCACCATCGAACCCAACGTGGGTGAGGTCGGCGTGCCGGACGCGCGGCTGGATAAGCTGGCGGCGATTGCCGGATCCAAGCAGATCATCCCGACCCGGATGACCTTTGTCGATATTGCGGGCCTGGTCAAAGGCGCCTCCAAGGGCGAAGGCCTGGGCAACCAGTTCCTGGCCAACATCCGTGAAACGGATGCGATTGCCCATGTTCTGCGCTGTTTTGAAGACGGCGACGTGACCCATGTGGACGGCCGCGTCGATCCGGTTACGGATGCCGAGGTGATCGAGACCGAGCTGATGCTGGCCGACCTCGAAAGCATCGAGAAGCGCCGCGCCAACCTGGTGCGCAAGCTGAAGGGCAACGACAAGGAGGCCCAGCAGCAGGACCGCCTGCTGGCCGCCGCGCAGGCGATGCTCGAAGACGGCAAGCCTGCCCGTCTGGTCGAGGTCGATGCCGAGGACGCCAAGGCCTGGAAGATGCTGCAGCTTTTGACCACCAAACCGGTGCTTTATGTCTGCAACGTAGGCGAGTCGGAATCGGTCGAGGGCAACGAACACTCCGCCAAAGTGGCCGAAATGGCCGCGGCGCAGGGCAACAGCCATGTGATCATCTCTGCCCAGATCGAGGAAGAGATCAGCCAGCTGGACGCCGAAGAAGCCCAGATGTTCCTGGAGGAAATGGGTCTGGAAGAAGCCGGCCTCGACCGGCTGATCCGCGCGGGCTATGAGCTGCTGCACCTGGAAACCTATTTCACCGTCGGCCCCAAGGAAGCCCGCGCCTGGACTATCCGCACCGGCACCGCGGCGCCGCAGGCGGCCGGCGTGATCCACGGCGATTTCGAAAAAGGTTTCATCCGCGCCGAAACCATCGCCTATGACGATTTCATCGCCTGCAATGGCGAACAGGGCGCCAAGGAAGCGGGCAAGATGCGCGCCGAGGGCAAGAGCTATGTCGTCAAAGACGGCGACGTGCTGCACTTCCTGTTCAACACCTGATCCCTTGTTCCGGTGATTTTTCCTGCCGCCCGTCAGCCCCGCTGGCGGGCGGTTTGCTTTTTGTCTTGGCCTGGGGCAATGCTGCAGGCAGCAAACGCGTTGCCGGAATTCCCGGGACGGGCGGCGCAATCGCGCTACAGTTACAGATGCACGCAGCAAGGGCAGGCCTTCCATGGAAAAAGACGACAGCATCAACGTTCTGGGCGGCCCGCTTGCGCCTTGCTCCGCCGCGCCGCTGACCGGTTTCTTCCGCGACGGCCACTGCAATACCTGCGCCGAGGATCACGGCAGCCATACGGTTTGCGTAGTGACGACGGCGGAATTCCTGGCGTTCTCCAAATACGTCGGCAACGACCTGTCGACGCCGCGGCCGGAGTTCAACTTTGCCGGCCTGCAGCCCGGCGACTGCTGGTGCCTGTGCGCCGCGCGGTTCCTGCAGGCCGCGGATGAAGGCTGCGCCCCCAAGGTGCATCTGGAAGCCACCCATGCCCGGGCGCTGGACATCGTGCCGCTGAGCGTCCTGCAAAGCTATGCTGCCGACCCGGCCTGAACTGCCGCATTGACCCGCCTCCGGGTTTGCCGCTATGGCAGCACCCAGCCAGCCCGCCGGTCCCTCGCCGGCGCTGCCAGCCTCCCTGCACATCATCCCACTACAAGGAGGCTCGCCCATGAGCTATATCGCCATGAACCGCTTTAAGATCCGCCCGGGCCGCGAAGCAGATTTCGAAAACATCTGGAAGGCGCGGGAAAGCCGACTGAAAGAGCTGAAGGGGTTCCGCGAATTCCGCCTGCTGAAGGGGCCGGAAGGCGGGGATCACCGGCTCTATTCCAGCCATGTGATCTGGGACAGCCGCGAAGATTTCGAAGCCTGGACCAAATCCGAACAGTTCCGAGACGCCCACCGCAATGCCGGCAAGCGCGAAGGCGAAAGCCCGATCCTGGGCCATCCGCAGTTCGAGGGTTTCGAGACCGTCCTGCACGAGGCCTGAAGCCGCCGGGGCTGGCCGCGTGCCAGCCTCACCCCGCCAGCTGGCCGGGATCGCCCGTGCTGCCCGCCTGCCAGATATCCTGCGCCATCAGCGCGCCGCTGGGCATGTCATAGACCGCGCCCAGCACCTCATTTCCCTTGCGGGCCGTGACCAGCAGATCCGGCCCTTCCTCGATGAAGGAAATCCTGCCATAGCCCAGGCGCGACAGTTTCTCCTCCAGCGCGCTGCGCAGCCGTTTGGGGCATTGCGGGCCGGGGCCGGGGGTCAGTTTCAGGCAAGGCATCGGCGGGGTCATGGGCATCCTTCCAGGGTCTTCGCTGTCCCTTCATGAAGCCACGCAGGCCGCTCACAGGCCATTGAACTTTGGTTTATCGGCCTGTGTCCGGCGGCAGAGCCGGCGTAGACCAAGGGTTTAATCCGCGCGCAGACCATGCCGGGTGCGCAGGAATCTTCTGCGGCAACGGAAAACGGCACCCCGTGGCGGGATGCCGTTTCAATAGGGTATTCGTGCTCCGCAGGGGCGGGTCACTCTTCGAAGGTGCGCCCCTCTTCGGTGTCGGACATGTCAAAGCCCAGATGCTTGGCAACAGTGAACACGTCCTTGTCGCCGCGGCCGCACATGTTCATCACGATGATGTGGTCCTTGGGCAGGTCCGGCGCGATCTTGGTCACATGGGCCAGCGCATGGCTGGGCTCCAGCGCCGGGATGATGCCCTCGGTGCGGCAGCTGAGCTGAAAGGCCTCCAGCGCTTCCTTGTCGGTGATCGAGACATATTCGGCGCGGCCCGTGTCATGCAGCCAGGAATGCTCCGGCCCGATGCCCGGGTAGTCGAGGCCCGCAGAGATTGAGAAGCCTTCCTGGATCTGGCCGTCCTCGTCCTGCAGAAGGTAGGTGCGGTTGCCGTGCAGCACGCCGGGGCGGCCGCCGGTGAGCGAGGCACAATGCTGCATCCGGTCGTCGACGCCTTTGCCGCCTGCTTCGACGCCGATGATCTTGACCGAGGGGTCATCGAGGAACGGGTAGAACAGGCCGATGGCGTTGGAGCCGCCGCCAATTGCGGCAATCACGGTGTCCGGCAGGCGGCCTTCGCCCTCCTGCTCGGCCAGCTGCCAGCGGACTTCCTTGCCGATCACGGACTGGAAATCGCGCACCATCGCCGGGTAGGGGTGCGGGCCGGCTGCGGTGCCAATGCAATAGAAGGTGTCGCGCACGTTGGTCACCCAGTCGCGCAGGGCGTCGTTCATCGCGTCCTTCAGGGTGCCGCGGCCAGAAGTGACCGGGACCACTTCGGCACCCAGAAGGCGCATGCGGAAGACGTTCGGCGCCTGGCGCTTCACGTCATGGGCGCCCATGTAAACAATGCATTTGAGGCCGAACTTGGCACAAACGGTAGCGGTGGCCACACCGTGCTGGCCCGCACCGGTTTCGGCAATGATGCGGGTCTTGCCCATGCGCCGCGCCAAAAGGATCTGGCCCAGCACGTTGTTCACTTTATGCGCGCCGGTGTGATTGAGTTCGTCGCGCTTCATATAGATCTTGGCGCCGCCCAGTTCCGCCGTCAGGCGCTCCGCATGATAAAGCGGGCTGGGGCGGCCGACGTAGTGTTTCCACAGGTCCTCCATCTCGGCCCAGAAGGAGGGGTCGTCCTTGGCTTTGTTGTATTCTTCCTCAAGGCTCAGGATCAGCGGCATCAGGGTTTCGGAAACGAAACGCCCGCCAAAGATGCCAAAGCGGCCCTGTTCGTCCGGACCGTTCATGAAGCTGTTGAAAAGATCGTCGGCCATGGTTCTTCCCTCACTTTCGCAGCGCCCGCAATGACTATAGCGCGGCAGCGGCTTGGTAAAGGGAGATTGCGCAACCAGCTGCGTCCGGCCAAGGCCCCTGCCCTGCCGGTGTGCTGCTAATCTTTGCTGTGCTGCCTGCCTTAAGAGGCGGAAGGATAAGTATGGCGGCGCCGCCAAAGGGCGGAGGCGGGACGGGAGGTTCCTCCCGCACGCTAAACGTTGTCTCTGCGTGCCCTTGCCAAAGGGCCCTGTTCCAAGGTGCCGGGGGTGTCAGGCCCGGCGGTGACCGCGATCGACTGGGACTTTGCCGCACGCCGCTTAAGATCCCGTGAGACCAGCGTACGCAGGGTGCGCAACACCCTGGGCGCTGCGTGTGCCGCTGATGCCGCGCAGTGAGTATTTTTGGACAGATGAAGGTGCAGGCCCGGTGTTTTCATCTTTCCCTAAATACTCAAATCCCGGCGGAGCCGCGATCGCTGCCAATGGGAAATGCAAGGCGTCAGCCGCGGGCGGCGTGTGCCGCCCTGGTAAAGGCCCCGATCAGACCCGCATCCTTTTCGCCTGGTGCGCTTTCGACGCCGGAGGAGACATCCACCTGCCGAGCGCCGGTCATGCGGATCGCTTCTGCCACGTTTTCAGGTGTCAGCCCGCCGGCCAGCATCCAGGGCTTCTGCCAGTATTTGCGCCCCGCCAGCAGCCGCCAGTCAAAGGCGAGGCCGTTGCCCCCGGGCAGCTCTGCCTCCTTCGGCGGCTTGGCGTCGATCAACAGCTGATCTGCCACCTGTTCATACAGCGCAATCTGAGGGATGTCGGCGGCATCGGCGATGCCCACCGCCTTCATCACCGGCAGGCCGTAGCGGGTCCGCACCTCTGCCACCCGCTCCGGGCTTTCCTTGCCGTGAAGCTGCAGCATGTCAAGCGGCACCGCGCCGGTGATGGCGTCCAGTTCCGCGTCCGAGGCGTTCACTGTCAGCGCCACCTTGCACAGGCCTATGGGCGCTTCGACAGCCAGCGCGGCCGCCTGGGCGATGGAGACGTTGCGCGGCGATTTCGGGAAGAACACAAAACCCGCATAGGCGGCCCCTGCCGCGGCAACGGCAGCCACATCCCGCGGGCTGCTGAGCCCGCAGATCTTTACCCGGATGTCAGTCATGAGTGGCTCAGCCCGCGTCTTCGAGAAGCGCCAGGACCTCGTCCTTGCCTTCGTTCTTCTGCTTCTTGAGCCGGGTCACTTCGCGGCTCAGCTTGCGGGCTTCGCGCGCCTTCTGGGCGGCTTCGCTGCGATGCTTGTGCTCGCGCATCCACTCCCACAGGAAGCCGATCACCAGCCCGGTGCCAACACCGCCCAGTACCACCACGAACAACGGCAGCGAAATGCCGTGGTTGAAGCCGAACAGCTCTGCCAGGGCATCGGGCATCAGTTTCAGCTCAACAACGGCGCGGTTGGCAAGAGCCACGGACACCAGCCCGATGGCCAGTGCCCCAAGAATCGCGTAGCGAATGTAACGCATCAGGCTTTCCCGTTCAGGCGGTCCCTCAAGAGTTTACCCGTCTTGAAGAACGGCACGTGTTTTTCCTCGACTTCGACCGTTTCACCGGTGCGGGGATTGCGGCCGGTGCGCGCATCCCGTTTTTTGACCGAAAAGGCACCGAAACCGCGCAGTTCAACCCGGTCGCCGCGGGCCATGGCATCGGTTACTTCCTCGAACACCGTGTTCACGATCCTCTCCACATCCCGCTGATACAGGTGCGGGTTTTCGTCTGCAATCTTCTGAATAAGCTCAGAGCGGATCATGATCCAAATTCCTCCCAGGACAGCATTATGCTTTGGCTATTATTCTGAGAGTATAGGAAAAATCCCCGCATGGGGGAACAAAATGCCGCGGCTCCGGGCGGCAAATCGGCACCGCATTACCAGGTTTTTGCCCCCCGGGGCGCCATTCCGGCGCCACACGGCGCCGCCGCAGTGCGGCAACGGCAGACCGCAGATCTTTGCGCAAGATTTGATTCGCAGGCGCTGCCAGCGTTGCGGACCGGCCCCAGGGCGGCCTTTTCCCGGAGGATTGCCCGCGCCCAGGCCGGTGCATCAGAGTCGGGACCGCCGGGGGCGGTGCCGGATCTGCGCCCTTCACCAGCCACCGTCTGCCGCGAAATCGGGCAGCCCCTGCCCCGACCTGCGCCGGATGCGGCAGCGACTCGGCCATATGCGCCGTGTGGTGAAATATTTATTCATGATGATAAAATTTACCTTTGTAAAGAGGCCCGGATCACTCATCATTCCCTGGAACCGGGCGGGCCGGGCCATCTGGCCTGATCCGGTGATCCAAAACCCGGCCCCGTGCCGCTGCTGGCAGCAGCGCGGGCCAGCCAGCCTAAGCCGGTGGACAACAACCGGCACAATAACAAGACAACATGGAGAAAACTGGAAATGTCACTGGATGTGAGCACAATATATGCTCAGCAAGTTACCCTGAATTCGCTGGTACAGAATATTCTGTACGCCTCGGGGATCGTGGGCGCGATCCTGGTTGTGGTCGGCCTGCTGCTGATCGACGCGGGCACGGCGCGGCGCCGGAACCTGTTCAACTCGACCATTGAAAAGTCGCTGGGGTTCTTCCTCGGCTTTGCCACCTATTACGTCATCGGGTTCGGCCTGTGGGCCGGGCAATATTACATCATGGAAGGCGCGACCATGATGGATTCGATCAAGGACTGGTGGCTGGGCGGCGCCCTGACCAATGCGCTGGCGCATCATACCGACCCGGCGACGTTCCCGGGGCTGAACACCTTCCAGATCTTCATCTTTTTCCTGGCGGTGTTTGCGGGCATCATCAACATCCTGCTGCATTTCGCGGTGTCCGAGCGGATGAAGGCCTCGGCCTATTTCATCACCTGCATCGTGGCGGCAGTGGTTTCTTCGGCGCTCAGCTGGGCGACCTGGGGCTCGGTTGGGCCGCTGACCAATGCGGGCTTTCACGACTTCTTTGGTGTGGGCTTTGTCTACCTGTTCCCGGCCGGCATGGCACTGGTGTTCACCCCCAAGCTGGGCGCGCGCCCCGGCATGATGGCGCCGCATCCGCGGATCTCGGCCTATCTGGCGCCCAGCATCGGGCTGTGCGCGCCAGGCCTGCTGCTGATCTTTGCGGGCCTGCCGATGGTGATCCTGTCCTGCCTGTTCTTCTTTGATCCCGAAGCACTGGCCGTGAGCGTCACCATGGCCGACACCAGCGTCGGCATCGCCATCAACAACTACGCCATGGTCTGGGCCGGCGGTGCCATCACCGGGCTGCTGATTGCCTATGCCACCGGCAAATACGCATATACCCTGCTAGGGCCGCTGGCAGGCTATGTTGCCGGCGCGTCCGGCTTTGATGTCTACCTGCCCTGGCAGGCCTTCATCGTCGGCCTGGCGGCACCTTTCGCGGCCTATGCGGTCTATGAGTTCACGCTGAAGCGCGGCATCGACGAGCACAAGCTGTTCCCGCTGTTCCTGGGCTGCGGCACTTTGGGCATGGTGCTGCTGGGCCTGTTCAAGGCCGGCACCCCGCGCGGCGGCTATTTCGGGATCGAGGAAGGCGCCTATGCGTTCCAGCATGGTGAGATTTCGCTGGTGATGCAGCTGGCGGGCACCGCGGTCTGCATCGGCACAGGGGTGGTCACCGCGCTGATCCTGTCCTTCATCCTGGAACGCACCGTGGGCCTGCGGGTCTCTGAGGACGACCAGATCGACGGGCTGGACGGCAAAGTCTGGGACCTGGAGCCGGATGTTGTCACTCACGCGGACAGCGCACAGCGCGCCTGATCGCGGCTGAATTGCAGAAGGCCCCGGTTGCTGCCGGGGCCTTTTTTCGTGACTGCAGGCCTGAAGTTCAAAGAATCGGCTATAGTTGACCTCATCAACAATGAGGAGACGACCATGCTGTACCCGCTTGCCTCGCTTGAGGCTGACAAACTGGACGCGATCAAGGCCCTCGAAAAGGACATCGGCAGCCCGGTGGTGGCACTGGCCGGCGTCGAAGCGGATACCGCCGCCCTGCCCGATGACCAGCTGAAAAGGCTGCAGGAGCTGGAAGAGGAACTTGGCGTGGTGCTGGTGGCCGTCCGGCCGAACTAGGGACCGGAGCAGAGCAGCCGCGCAACCAGAAGAGCCCGCGCAGCCGCCTGCCCTTAATCAACCATTTGCCATCGCGTTCCGGTAGTGTTCCAGAAAGGCCATAATCGGGTGTTCCGACTGTGATGAGCAGACGGCATCCACCACCAGCGGCCCAGTGTCGAAACCGCCGGATTCCAGCCCGCGCTGCACGGAATCCACAATCGGCCCGTCCTCGGCAAAGGTGGTGTGGCGGTGCTGCAGGATGATCTCTTCCTCGACCGGGTTCGGCGTGGCTTCGGGCAGCCACCAATCGACTTCGATCTTGGTTTTATTCACCCCTAACGGCTTCCAGCGGTAGGTGTTGACGATGCCGCCGGGATAAACCTGCAGCGCCACCAGCGGAAAGAACCACCAGGTCAGGAACTTGTCGGTCTTTGCCTCCGGGTCGGCCACATAGGAATAGCTCTTCTTCTCGTCAGACCGTGCGGGCGAGACGTGGCGAATGCCGTAACCATAACCGCGCGTACGGTACGCGTCCGGGTCCACCACACCAGTGGTCAGGGTCTTATGCACCACCGCGCAGTGGTAGCATTCGTTGAAATTTTCGGCGACTACCTTCCAGTTTGCCGAAGCCATCCGTTCGGTCCGCGCCGCTCTGTGGTAGCTGGCAAGATTCGGTGCATAGTCCTGGATCTCGGGTATGGCGTCCGCGGCCAAGTCGGCAAAGGGTGCGGCCTCTGCATCCAGATTGACCAGCACCAGCCCAAAGAACACTTCCACCCGCACCTGGCGCAGTTTGTGCTGCGACTTGTCGAACCCGGGGAAGTTCGCGGCATTGGGCGCGGCGCGCAGCTGGCCCGTGGTGTCATAGGTCCAGGCGTGATACGGGCAGGTCATCTTCTTGGCGCAGCCCTTGCCCTCCAACAGCTCATGGCCGCGGTGGATGCAGACATTGTAAAACGCACGGATCTCCGCATCCTGACCGCGCATCACAATCACGGAAGTGCCCGAAACCTCCTCCACCACATAATCGCCTGCATTGGGGATATCGTTGGCGTGGCCGATCAGCTGCCAGGACCGGCGGAAGATCTGCACCTTCTCCTGCGCAAAGAGCGGCTCATCCGTGTAGCTGCGGGCCGGCAAGGTGGTGTAGACACCGCCCGCAAAGCTCATTTCGCCCATTTTTGCCTCCTCCGGGTATCTTTGGCTTGATGCCGAATCTGCATCAGGCCTGCGTCTGCTTCGCCTTCACATCCGCCGTTCAGGTCGGTTTCAGGCTGCTCAAATGCGGCAGAGAGGTCGGTTTCAGAAGTTAAATCAATGACTTGTGAATTCTCTTGATCGCTGTGTGAGACACTCGAGAACCCAGGGCAGGCCTTCGCCTGGTTTTGAAAGGCGGCCACGCACCTGCAGCAGGGACTGAGCCTGCCCCAACAAAAAAAGCCCCGCAGTCGCCTGCGGGGCTTTCGATTGTCAGCCGTGAGGCCGGGGAGATTAGTCGCCCGACTTCAGTGCGGCGCCCAGGATGTCGCCCAGCGATGCGCCGGAGTCCGAGGAGCCATACTGTTCCACTGCTTCTTTCTCTTCCGCGATCTCGCGCGCCTTGATGGACAGGCCCAGGCGGCGGGTCTTGGAGTCGACGTTGGTGACGCGCACGTCGACCTTGTCGCCAACCGAGAAACGCTCGGGGCGCTGGTCGGCACGATCGCGGGACAGGTCGGAGCGGCGGATGAAGGACTTCATGCCTTCGTATTCCACTTCGATGCCGCCGTCTTCGATTGCGGTCACTTCCACGGTCACGATCGAGCCGCGCTTCACGCCGCCCACGGCTTCGGCGAACTTGTCGCCGCCCAGGGCTTTGATCGACAGCGAGATACGCTCTTTGTCAACGTCCACTTCGGAGACAACGGCCGAAACCATGTCGCCTTTGCGGTAGTTCTGGATCGCATCTTCGCCACGCTCGTCCCAGGACAGGTCGGACAGGTGAACCATGCCGTCGATGTCGCCGTCGAGGCCGATGAACAGACCAAATTCGGTGATGTTCTTGACTTCGCCTTCGACCTGAGTGCCCTCGGGGTTGTTCTCGGAGAACACTTCCCACGGGTTGCGCATGGTCTGCTTGAGGCCCAGGGAGACGCGACGCTTGGCACCGTCGATTTCCAGAACCATGACGTCGACTTCCTGGGAAGTGGAGACGATTTTGCCCGGGTGGACGTTTTTCTTGGTCCAGGACATCTCAGAGACGTGGACCAGACCTTCGACGCCCGGCTCCAGCTCAACAAATGCACCGTAATCGGTGATGTTGGTGACGCGGCCCTTGTGCACGGAGGACAGCGGGTACTTGGCGCCAACCAGATCCCACGGATCTTCCTGCAGCTGCTTCATGCCGAGGGAGATGCGGTGGGTCTCTTTGTTGATCTTGATGACCTGAACCTTGACGGTTTCGCCGATCGACAGGATCTCGGAGGGGTGGTTCACACGGCGCCATGCCATGTCGGTGACGTGCAGCAGGCCGTCAACGCCGCCCAGGTCAACAAACGCACCGTATTCGGTGATGTTCTTGACGACACCGTCCACTGCCTGGCCTTCGGACAGGTTGCCGATGACTTCGGCGCGCTGCTCGGCGCGGGACTCTTCGAGGATCGCGCGGCGGGAGACAACGATGTTGCCGCGGCGGCGGTCCATTTTCAGGATCTGGAACGGCTGCTTCAGACCCATCAGCGGGCCTGCGTCGCGCACGGGGCGCACGTCAACCTGCGAGCCGGGCAGGAAGGCAACAGCGCCGCCCAGGTCGACGGTGAAGCCGCCTTTGACGCGGCCGAAGATCGCGCCTTCGACGCGCTGATCGTCTGCGTAGGCTTTTTCCAGGCGGTCCCAGGCTTCTTCGCGGCGGGCCATCTCGCGGGAGATGACGGCTTCGCCACGGGCGTTTTCAGCGGCGCGCAGGAACACTTCCACTTCGTCGCCGACTGCGATTTCAGCCGCTTCGCCGGGGTTTGCGAATTCTTTCAGATCAACGCGGCCTTCCATTTTGTAGCCGACGTCGATGATGGCCTGGCCGGCTTCGATTGCCAGCACTTTGCCTTTGACAACCGAACCTTCGTCCGGGGTGTCCATTTCGAAGCTTTCGTTCAGGAGGGCTTCGAATTCCTCCATCGATGCGTTTTGAGCCATGAGGTCTCAGGTTTCCTTTACTAGTGTTTCTGGCCGGGCGGTTGTCTCCGCCGGTCTTGGTTAAGCCAGTCCAGAACGTGGCCCGGAGCAGATCTGATCAAACAAACACAAAGGGCCGAGGTATTCCCCAGCCCTGCTCAGATATGCCGCCCGGACGTTTGCCGCCCATGTTCTGACAGCGCGCGTATAGGCGGATTCCCATGAGCGTGCAAGGGGAAAGCCCAGCGCCGCAAGGCGGCGAGAAGGGCTGCGCTGCTATTGCCGCCAGTATTCCCGCTCCAGCAGCACCACACCGACCAGAACGAACTCAACCGCGTCCTTCTCCCCCAGGAGCGGCAGAAACACTTCGTTCGAGCTTCGGAAGCCGGGCAGCGGACCGACATAGGGCAGCGACACCATCAGCGGGCGGGGATTGCCGGCCACTTCTGCAAAGCAGCTCCAGACCAGCGACCCGGGGCCCTTGCCGGGGTGTTCGGTCAGCCTGGTGCCCACCAGCTTGCTTCGGAGCGTGTTGCTGAGCTTGCTGCGGGCATAGATGGCCTTGAAATTGGACAGACTGCCGGCGTCTGTGCGCTCAATTTCAAAGATAGATAGGACATTCGGGGCTTTTTCGGCATTCGGAAGGCCGAATTCCGTAAGCCGCGGGAAGCGCCCGCCCTCCGCAGCGCTTTTCCAAAGCAGGAAGATGAACTTCAGCTCAGGCTCCAGATCGCTGACGGAAAAGTCTGCAGTAAACATGCCTCAGGCGGCCCCCGGTAATGTCGCTCCTAGCGGCAGCCGCCCTCAGGATGCCGCAGGGACTCGTAAACATAAAATGGCGCTCATTTCCTAATGTAGCATGAAATCAGTATATTAAAGGTTCTTTCCTTGCATTTCCCAGGAGGGCGGCAGCAGGCGGCGCCGTCCTGGGCCGCCTACCGCCAGTGTTTATTGGGCCTTCAGGCGATCTCTGTCACGATGGTTTCACGGGGTTTGCGCACCTTTTTCATCGGCAAGAGCCAGTCGCCGTCTTCCTGGCGATAGCCAAGCGGCAGCAAGAGGACAGAACGCAGGCCCTTGCCGCGCAGGCCCAGGATTTCATCGACTTTCTCAGGCGTGAAACCTTCCATCGGGGTGCTGTCCACCTCCAGCTCGGCGGCAGCGGCCAGGGCAAAGCCCAGCGCGATATAGGCCTGGCGGGCGGCGTGGTCGTGGTTGGTTCGCTCTTCCCGCGGCAGGTAGGTCGCCTTGAGGTTATCGTAATACTGGTTCAGCATCGGGATCTCGCCGCGCTCCTCGGTCATCTGGCGGGTGACTGCGTCGATCCGGTCCTCGGAGTAGTTGTCCCAGGCGGCAAAGACGATCAGATGCGAGCCGTCGGTGATCTGCGCCTGGTCCCAGGCATGCGGACGGATCTGCGCGCGGATCTCCGGGTTGGTGATGACAAAAACCTCAAACGGCTGGGTGCCCGACGAGGTCGGCGCCATGCGGATCGCCTCGATGATCTGGTCAACCTTCTCCTGTGGGACGGCCTTGGCCGGGTCCATTTTCTTGGTGGCATAACGCCAGTTCAGCTTCTCGATCAGGGTGCTCTTGCTCATGTGTCCGGTCCTTTCAGAAAGGGTAGTATAAATTTGTAACCGGCTATACAATCAGCACTGGAAAGGGCGCAAGAAGGCACATTCCTGAGCCCCGGTTACACGGAAGGAACCACCATGGCGGAGGCGCAATGCCCGGAGTGCGGGCGCATCAACGAGGTGCTGTCGCGGGTCGGCGACCGCTGGAGCGTGCTGATTGTGATCTCCTTGGCGCAATACGGCGTGCTGCGATTCAATGAGCTGAAGCGGCACCTGGGGATTTCCCAGCGGATGCTAAGCCTTACCTTGCGCGAGCTGGAGCGTGACGGGCTGGTGAGCCGCACCTATTACCCGACGATCCCGCCCAAGGTCGAATATGCGCTGACGCCCTTAGGCGAGTCGTTCCGCGAACCGGTCAGGGCATTGGGGCTGTGGGCGCTGGAGCATCTGCCTGTGATTGATGCGGCGCGGGCAGAGTTTGATGCCTCGGCGGAGGCGGAGAAGAAGACCGCCTGAGGCGGCGGCCCTTGCGGTTATTGCCGGAATGCCCAGACGCGTGCGTCCTGTTTCAGCATTGCCTGTTCGGCCGCATCCAGGCGCGCGGCCGCAGCAGCAGGATCGCGGCGGCCGCCCGCCTTGCTCCAGAGCCTGAGCGCTGAGGCCGGGCTCCAAGGCAGGCAGGCGGACGCCAGCCACTTCCGCAATGCCGGCGGCAAGGCATCATAGGCTTGCATCGGATCCCCCGCCCTGCGCCTCCTTTTCAGGCGCGAGTTGAGATTACGGCGCGCCCTGCGGTCAGCCATTGCGGCGCCAGCTTGGGAAGGGGTCATCCAAGGAAGCCCAGGCCGGGTCGAAGCCATTCGCCGTTTCCGGCATCAGGCAAGCGTCCAGCCGCGCGGTGGTGGCTTCCTTGTCGAGGCCTGCCCCGATGAACACCAACTCCTGCCGCCGGTCGCCCCAGGTCTCATCCCAGTTCTGCAGGAATTCGCGCCGGGCCTCAGGATGCGTTGGCCAGCGTTCCGTTGGCACCGCCGCCCACCACAGGCCCAGCGGCCGGACAGAAGAGATCGCCCCGGCCAGCGAGAACTCAGCGGCCCATTCCGGGCGGGTGGCCAGCCAGAAATGGCCCTTGGCACGGATCACCCCGGGCAAGTCGCCATTCAGCAGCGCGTGGATTTTGGCGGGATCAAAGGGGCGTTTGGCGCGGTAGACAAAGGAGGAGATGCCGTATTCCTCGGTTTCCGGCACATGGTGCGCAAACCCATAGAGCTCCTTGGCCCACAGGGGGTGTTCATGCGCCTTGTCAAAATCGAAGCGGCCAGTGTCGAAAATTCGGTTTCCGTCGACTTCGGAGTAATCAGTGTGAATTACCTCAGCATCCGGGTTCAGCGCCTTGATGACAGCCATCGCCGCAGCGGTCTGATCCGGTCCTGCGTCCGACACCTTGTTCAAGATGATGACATTGGAAAACTCGATCTGATCGGTCAGCAGGTTGACCAATGTGCGGTCGTCTTCCTCGCCCAGGCTTTCGCCACGGTCGCTGAGGAAGTCATGGCTGGCGAAGTCGCGCAACAGGTTCACAGCGTCGACCACCGTGACCATCGTATCGAGCCGGGCGACGTCGGAGAGGCTGGCCCCTTCTTCATCACGGAAATCGAAGGTCGCCGCCACCGGCAAGGGTTCGGCGATGCCGGTGCTTTCGATCAGCAAGTAGTCAAACCTCCTCTCGTCTGCGAGGCGGCGCACCTCCTGCAGCAGGTCGTCGCGCAGGGTGCAGCAGATGCAGCCGTTGGTCATTTCCACCAGCTTCTCATCCTGGCGCGACAGTTCCGTCCCGCCGCGCACCAGGTCTGCGTCGATGTTCACCTCGCTCATGTCGTTGACGATCACCGCAACCCGGCGGCCTGCCCGGTTGTTCAGAACGTGGTTCAAGAGCGTGGTCTTGCCCGCCCCAAGAAAGCCCGACAGCACCGTGACCGGCAGCCTGTTGTCCGTCATGCAGATCTCCATTTATGTTATATCATAACATTTATCGCGGCGGGAATAGCAGCCCATCTGCGCGCCTGCAAGAAGGAAACCGGGCAAGCGCCATCTATCGCCGCGCAATGCCTGTGGCCGGCCTCGGAATTTTGAGTATTTCTGCAAAGAAGAAGGTGCGGTTCCTGTGCACCTTCTCAATCCCCTCGCGGCGCCGGGGCGGCGGCGCAATTTCCGGTTTGAGCGGCGGGCGCCGCCGCAGAAATCCAATCATAGAAGGCTTCGGCTGCCGCGCTGGGGCGGTCTTTCAGCTGCAGCCAATAGGCCCGTTTGGGCACAGCCACACCGGCATCAACCGCGAGAAGCCGCCCCGTGCGTAATTCTTCGCGGACTAGGAACGACGGGCACAGGGTCCAGCCCAGGCCATCGGCGGCCAGGCTTACCGCCGCGTGCACGCTGTCCACTTCAAGGGTCTGGCGGATCGTTCCGGCCGCAAAGCGCGGCGTCTTGAGCCATTCCTCGAACAGGCTTTCCTGACCGCTGATGCGGATCACCGGCAGCGGCCCTTCATCAGCGCAGCCTGGCGCCCGGACCGCAGCCATTTCGCAATGCACAATCGCCTTGGCCGGCGCCGGCTGCACGGGGCCGGCGAGGAAAATCTCGGCATCCGGGTCGTAGCCGTGCCGCTCAGGCCGCCAAAGCGCAGTGCGGGTTTCCACCTGGATTTCAGGATAGAGGGCGTGGAACCTGGGCAGATTGGGGATCAGCCAGCGCAGGGCGAAACTAGCGTTGCAGAGAATGCGAAGGCGGCTGCCTTGCGGCTGCTGGTAGCGTTTCAGTGCGTTGTTGATCTGCTCCAGCCCCGGCGAGACGTCGCTATAGAGCTGGGCGCCGGAAGCGGTGAGAGACATGCCGCGCGGCTCGCGGGTGAACAGCTGCAATTTCAGGTGGGTTTCCAGCGCCTGCATCTGCTGGCTGAGCGCCGCTTGTGTCAGCCCGACCTCCTGCGCTGCCAGCGTCATGTTGCCCAGCCGTGCCACGGCTTCGAAATTATGCAGCCACTTCAGAGGTATTGTCATGCCAGGCCATTAATTTTCTTATTGGGAGTTGGAAAATTTATCTATTGGATTGCCGTGCGGATTTCCAGAACAGTGTGGCCTGCCTTCCTGACCATCGTGGCGCAGGCGGCCAAATGGGAGGATCCGATGAGCGAGCAGCCGAATTTCCTGGTGATTATTTCCGACGAGCACCGCAAGGATGCGATGGGCTGTGCCGGCCATCCGATTGTGAAGACACCAAACCTGGATGCGCTGGCAGAACGTGGCACAATGTTTACTGCTGCCTATACGCCCTCGCCCATGTGCGTTCCCACCCGCGCGGCGCTGGCCACCGGGGACTGGGTGCATAAGACCGGCCATTGGGACAGCGCCACGCCCTACAGCGGCAGCCCCCGCAGCTGGATGCACGCCCTGCGGGAGGCGGGCCGCGAGGTGGTGTCGATCGGCAAGCTGCATTTCCGCTCAGTTGAGGATGACAACGGGTTTTCCGAGGAGATCGTGCCGATGCATGTGGTGGGCGGTGTGGGCTGGGCCATTGGTCTCTTGCGGGAGAACCCGCCGCCCTATGACTCGGCGGCGGAACTGGCGGGCGACGTCGGCGCCGGGTCCAGCACCTATACTGACTATGACCTCGCGATCACGGCTGCGGCGGAAGCCTGGCTTGCCGATCCCAAGCGGCAGCAGCAGCCCTGGGCAGCGTTTGTCTCCTTGGTGAGCCCGCACTACCCCCTCACGTGCCCCGAGGAGTGGTACAACATGTATGAACCGGCAGAGATGGACCTGCCGGTTGGCTATGGCGAGGGGCTGCCGGACCATGAGGAGCTGCGCAATATCGCGGAGTTCTTCAACTACGATGACTATTTCGACGAACAGAAGATGCGCGAGGCCAAGGCGGCTTATTACGGGCTGACATCTTTCATGGATGACTGCGTGGGCCGGGTGATCCGGGCGCTGGAGGCCGGCGGCCAGCTGGAAAACACCGTGATCCTATACGTGTCGGACCATGGTGACATGATGGGGGATCAGGGGTTCTGGACCAAGCAGGTGATGTATGAGCAATCGGCCGGGGTGCCGATGATTGCGGCCGGGCCGGGGATTCCGGCCGGGCACAGGTTGGCGACCTGCACCAGCCTGACCGATATCGCCGCCACCGCGCGCGAGGTTTGCGGCATGACGGAGGCTGCGGAACTGCCGGGCGTCTCCCTGCGTTCAGTTGCCAGCGCGCACTATGATGAAGCCCGGACCGGCTTTAGCGAATACCACGACGGCGGCTCGAAAACCGGTGCCTTCATGGTGCGCTGGGGCAAGTGGAAATATGTCTATTACGCCGGGATGCAGCCGCAGTTGTTCAATCTGGAAACGGATCCGCATGAGCAGATTAACCGGGCGATGGACGGGGTGAAGGATCCGGAGATCAAGGCGGCGCTGGCTGAGGGCGAGCGGCGGCTGCGCGCAATCTGCGACCCGGAAGAGGTGAACGCCCGTGCTTTCGCCGATCAGCGCCGCAGGATCGAGGAACTGGGTGGCGAAGAGGCCTGCCGCACGGCCTATGTTTTCAACCACACGCCAACGCCGGACGAGCAGGACAGGATGCGTGAAGGATCGCCGCTGTAGCCCTTGCCGCCTGCCCTGCCGTTGCCTAGGGTCGCGGCCAGGAGGGCCGCGCGATGACATTGGAAGAGGCAATTGCAACCCAGCCTCAGTGGGTGCAGATTTGGGTCAACATCCTGTTTATAGGGGCCTTTGTTCTGCCGCTGACGTTGCTGATCTGGCAGCCCAGCCGTCTGCACGGCCTCATAACAGTCGCGGCAAGCACCCTGGCCGCGGGCGGGGTTTACTGGATCTACGGCCAGCTGGGATATGTGCGGCTTCTGGGGCTGCCGCATGTGATCCTGTGGACGCCGCTGGTGATTTGGCTGTGGCGGCAGGGGGCGCGGCCTGAGATGCCCGCCTGGCCGCGGCGGATCATCCTGATGATCTGTGCGGTGATTGCAGTGTCGCTGGTTTTCGATGCCATAGATGTTGGCCGCTATCTGCTGGGAGAGCGGCAGCCGTTCTGAGCCGCCGCCGTCCCGCGCGCAAAAGTTTTCAGAAAAACTTTTGGCAATTTTCTTTCTGAAGAAAATTGCACTGCACCCTCCGGCCCGCGGCTCAGAGATCGATTTCCAGTACCCCATCCGGCGCTTGCGCGCGGGACTGGCACAGGATGATGGCACCCTCGCGCTGTTTGTTCGACAGCACAAAGTCGCGGTGCTCCGCCGCACCGGAAATCAACCCGCATTTGCAGACGCCGCAGATCCCGTCTGAGCATTTCACATCCACGTGGATGCCGCTTTCGGCCAGCGCTTCTGTGGCGGTCTGTTCTGCCGGAACCCGAATTTCGCGGCCCGATTTTGCCAGCTTCAAAGTAAAGGCGTGGTTTTCATATTCCGGCTGCTCCGGGACTGAGAAGTACTCCATATGGCGCGCCTCTTCGGGGAAGCCGTTTGCCCCGGATGCATCCAGAACCGCCTGCATGTAGGCCTCCGGCCCGCAGGTATATACGTGGCTGCCTGGCGCATACTGCAGCACTTGCGCCAGGTCCGCGCGAGTGCCCTGGTCGGAGAAATGCAGATGCACCCTGTCCGCCCAGGGGACGTTCTGCAGGTCTTGCAGGAAGCCAGCATTTGCCTGTTTCGAACAGGAATAGCGGAATTCGAAATCGCGCCCCAGCGCGTGCAGGCGGTGAGCCATGGCGATCATCGGTGTCACCCCGATGCCGCCGCCCATGAGGTAGGTCTTGGCGGCGTCCTCCACCAGCGGGAAGTGGTTGATCGGCTTGGAGATGAACACCATCCGGCCTTCCTCAAAGATCCGGTGCATGAGTTTGGAGCCGCCGCGGCCCGTGTCCTCGCGCAGCACCGCGATCTGGTATTTCGAACGGTCCGCCGGATCGCCCGACAGCGAGTACTGGCGGAAGAACTCCGGCGCGACGACCACGTCGATATGGGCGCCAGCGGCGGCTGGCGGCAGCAGTGAGCCATCCGGCAGGGAGAATTCATACTTGGTGACCGTCTCCGTCAGGTGCTCAACCTTCGACAGGCGCACCCGCATCACCGGCGCAGTGCCCTGATCGGCAGAATAGACATGCTCCGGCGGCAGGCCTGCGGCGCGGCGGCGCTTGTGCTCCACGGCGGGGATCATGGCCTGATAGGCGGCAATCCCGGCCTCGCGGTCCATCGGGGCGGGCCAGGCATAAGGCGGTGGCGCCAGCGGTGCTGGATAGACCGCGAGCGTCTGGTCTTCAAACTTCAGGTTCAGATCCTTGGACAGCTTGCGGGTATTCACGGGATGCTGCGAGGGAGCATAGGGTCCCTCCTCCGCCATCTCCAGATCCCACCACCATTTCTTGGCCGGGTTCACCTCGCCGTTGCCCAGCGCGTCGTCGAGTTTTGCCAAGAGCGGCGCGCTGCCAGGTACCTTCATTGCGGCCCAGCGGAACGGCGCTTCGGCAAACAGCCCCTCCAGATTCCAGGGGCAGGTTTTCATGCAGCGGCCACACATGGCGCCGCCGGGCACGGTGACCCGGTAGGTGGTGCATTTCTGGCTGTCGGACTTCCAGATCTCGTAGCCGTTGAACATCAGCTTTGGCCCAGCGGTGATGGCGCCGGAGGGGCATTCGCGGGCGCATTTGTTGCAGGCCTCGCAGAACCGCTGCAGGCCAAAGTCGACCGGCTTGTCATGGGTCATCGGCAGGTTGGTCGTCACGGCGCCGGATTTCAGCCGCGGCCCGAGGAAGGGGTTGAGGATTACTTCTCCGATGCGGGAAACCTCGCCAAGGCCGGACAGCAGCAGCAGCGGCGGCTGCAGCACTTCGCCGTCCATCACCGAATGCACCCGGGCGGTATAGCCGAGGTTGCGGATCTGCTGCGCGATAACCCCGCCCAAGAGCGAGAACCGAAGGTAAGCGCGCATCGACTGGGCGCAGGCGATCCAGTCATCGCCAGAGGCACCCTCCATGGTTTCATGGCCTTGGTCGATGATGATGCTGATGGCGTTCTCATGATACGGCGCCAGCGGCTGGCCCGCGGCATCATGGGAGTAGTAAGCCCAGTCCGGGCAGCGCGAGATGCCTACCGCATCGCAGCCGAGGAAGTAGGCCGCGGCCTTGATGTTTGCGGCGTTGCGGGCGGCGTCGCCAGCACTTGGGTCCACTTGCGGCGCAGCCTCGCCGTCCTGCAGCAGCACAAAGGCCGCGAGCGAAGAGCGGAAGGCGAAAGCAGAGGAGGATTTGCGGACGTAGTTCCCGTTCTTTGCTGCCTCTTGCGGGCCTTTGCCGAGGTCGCCAAACAGCGAGCGCGCGAACATGTCGGCGCGCTTCGGAACCCGCGCGACATTCACCTCGTCGATGTAGGTGGTGGGGTCGGGCACCCGCTTCAGGGTCTCGAACGGGTGCGGGCCATCCATGAAACGGCGCTTGGCGTAAGGGTCGCGGGTGGCCGCGCTCTTGGCGTGGGCGCCAAGGCCCAGCCGGTATTTGAGGCCCGGCGCCTGCCCTGGGGCCAGTGGAAGATCGGGGGCCAGTTCCAGCGTGGTGGTGACAGCAGCGATGCCGAAACGGCTGCCAAGGAACGGGTTGATAACGGCGCCGGCTTCATAGGTGGCAAGCCCGGCCTGCACCGCCAGCTGGCCCAGGTGCACATCTGTGGCAGCACCGGTATGGGCGCGCGCCTCCCAGCCCAGAAGGCGGATGTAGTTTGCCAGCGTCACCACGGTTTCCGCCGTCCGCAGGCAGGCGCGCTGGGCCTGGGCGTCCGAAAGCCAATCGGTGCCATCTTCCCCTGCTTCGGGGTCGCGGGGGAATTCGTAGACATAGACCAGCGCATGGCTGTGGTGGCTGCAGTCCGCGGGCGGGGCCTGCATCGCCTCACGCAAGTTTGCCATCACCACGTCGATGCCGGAGGCAAAGGTCTTGGTCTGCTTGCTGCGCAGGGTGTCCGCCAGCGCCGCCACGTCCGGGTTCTCCAGCGGTGTATCGAGCCACGCGCAGGAGGGCACCGCGCAGGCACCGGCCAGAGAGGCATCGCAGAAATACCCGAAGGCCTTCAGATGATCCGTGCGCTCCTGCGGGCTGGCGGGGATGTCGGCGCGCTCCTTCTTCACCAAGCCTTCGCGGGTGGCGTCCAGCATTGCCTGATAGTCGCGCATTGCGTTGACTATGGAGAGCGGCGCATCCGGGCGGCAGAAACTGATCTGCGCCATCGGCGGCAGCGCGTCCAGCCCTTCAGGTGCCGCTTGCCGCGCCAGGGTCTCCATCGGGTACGGTCCCAGATGCACTGGCCGGTTGCGGTAGGAGAACAGTTTGCCCATGGATGGCCCCTTTGAGTTACAGCTTGGCGACGATGCGCGGCTCGTCCTGCAGCAGTTTGGCGGTGGACCGGCGCAGTGCGGTCAGTTCTTCACTGCTCAGCTTGGCTTCGAAATACGCGGCGTTTTCCTGCGCGATGGGCAGCACCGCCTGCAGCGCCGCCTGCCCCGCAGCGGTCAATTCGACCCGGATAGAACGCCCGTCGCCCTCACCGCTGCAGCGGGTGAGCATCCCGCGCGTCTCCATCTGCCGCAGGGCGCGGGAGGTGGCAGTACGGTCGATGCCAATGAAATCCGCGATTTCCGACGGGGTTGCCAGCCTTTCCTTTCCGGCCGCCAGCAGCACGCACCAGGTGACACGGGTCAGCCCGTAATCGGCGATGCGCTGTTCAAAACGGCGTTCGATCACACGCGCCAGCATGGTGATCTGGTAGCCGAGGGATTGGTGCAGGTGGAATCGTGCCTGAGTCATGGTAATTGACAGTGTCAACTATATACCTGTCAAAGGCCAGCCAATTCTGCACATACTCTCTTTGCGGTGGTCCCGGATGGACATACGCAATCTGCGCCCTGCGAGGCGTTGCATCATCGCGGGCAGCCTGTATCGTCAATTCAGGCATGCTCCCAGGAGAACAGCATGAAATTCCGCTTTCCCATTGTCATCATTGACGAAGACTTCCGCTCCGAGAATATCTCAGGCTCCGGCATACGAGCTATGGCACAGGCGATTGAGGACGAAGGCTTTGAGGTGCTGGGGGTTACGAGTTACGGAGACCTGTCGCAATTTGCGCAGCAACAGTCCCGCGCCAGCGCCTTTGTGCTATCGATTGACGACGAAGAGTTCACGCCGGGGCCGGATCTGGACCCTGCGGTGCTGAGCCTGCGCACATTTATCGAGGAAGTGCGCTGGAAAAACGCCGATGTGCCGATCTATATCTACGGCGAAACCAAGACCAGCCGCCACTTGCCCAATGACATCCTGCGCGAGCTGCACGGCTTTATCCACATGTTCGAGGACACGCCGGAATTCGTGGCGCGCCACATCATCCGCGAGGCGAAGGGCTATCTTGAAAGCATCCAGCCGCCGTTCTTCCGGAAGCTGCTGGATTATGCCGAGGACGGTTCCTACTCCTGGCATTGCCCGGGGCATTCCGGCGGCGTGGCGTTTCTGAAAAGCCCGGTCGGGCAGATGTACCACCAGTTTTATGGCGAGAACATGCTGCGGGCAGACGTCTGCAACGCGGTTGAGGAGCTGGGGCAGCTGCTGGACCACAATGGCGCGATTGGCGCCTCGGAACGCAATGCGGCGCGGATCTTCAACGCCGATCACTGTTATTTCGTGACCAATGGCACCTCGACTTCCAACAAGATGGTCTGGCACCACACGGTGGCGCCGGGCGACGTGGTGGTGGTGGACCGCAACTGCCACAAGTCGATCCTGCATTCGATCATCATGACCGGTGCCATCCCGGTATTCCTGAAGCCAACCCGCAACCATTGGGGCATCATCGGCCCGATCCCGCATTCTGAGTTCGCGATTGACAGCATCAAAGAGAAGATCCGTGCTAATCCGCTGCTGAAGGACGAGGATGCTGATGCGGTGAAGCCGCGGATCCTGACGCTGACCCAGTCGACCTACGACGGGGTTCTGTACAACACCGAGGTGATCAAGGGGCAACTGGACGGCTATGCCGAGAACTTGCATTTCGACGAGGCCTGGCTGCCGCATGCGGCGTTCCATCCGTTTTACGGCACCTACCACGCGATGGGCCGCAAGCGCGGGCGCACCAAGCATTCGGTGACCTATGCCACCCAGTCGATACACAAGCTGCTGGCGGGGATCAGCCAGGCCAGCCATGTGCTGGTGCAGGACAGTGAAGAGACCAAGCTGGACCGGCATCTGTTCAACGAGGCGTATCTGATGCACACCTCCACCAGCCCGCAGTATTCGATCATCTCCAGCTGCGATGTGGCGGCGGCGATGATGGAGCCGCCGGGCGGCACCGCACTGGTCGAGGAAAGCATCATGGAGGCGCTGGATTTCCGCCGCGCCATGCGCAAGGTCGATGAGGAATACGGCGCCGATGACTGGTGGTTCCAAGTTTGGGGGCCAGAGGATCTGGCCGAGGAAGGCATCGGCAGCACCAAGGACTGGGTGCTGAAAGGGACCGATGCCGACGGTGTGCAGGCAGGCGGCGAGGACAGCTGGCACGGATTTGGCGACATGGCGCCGGGCTTCAACATGCTCGACCCGATCAAGGCCACCATCATCACTCCGGGTCTCAACCTGGATGGCCGGTTCGAGGACTGGGGCATCCCGGCCTCAATCGTCACCAAATACCTGGCCGAGCATGGCGTGGTGGTGGAGAAGACCGGGCTTTATTCCTTCTTCATCATGTTCACCATCGGCATCACCAAGGGCCGCTGGAACACGCTGCTGACGGCGCTGCAGCAGTTCAAGGATGACTTTGCCCGCAACCTGCCGATGTGGCGCGCCATGCCGCAGTTCTGCGGAACCCAGCCGCGCTATGAGCAGATGGGGCTGCGCGACCTGTGCGCGCATGTGCATGCGCTTTATGCCAAGAACAACGTGGCGCGGCTGTCGACCGAGATGTACCTGAGCGACCTGACACCAGCGATGAAGCCGAGCGAGGCCTTCAGCCATATCGCCCGGCGCACCACCCAGCGGGTGCCGATAGATGAGCTGGAGGGGCGTATCACCACCAGCCTGGTAACCCCCTACCCGCCGGGCATTCCGCTGTTGATCCCCGGCGAGGTGTTCAACAGGAAAATCGTTGAATACCTGAAGTTCAACCGCGCTTTTGCACGGGACTGCCCCGGTTTCGAGACCGACATTCACGGGCTGGTGCAGGAGACCGGCCCCGACGGGGTAACTCAGTATTTTGCCGATTGCGTTGCAGAGTGAAGCAGAGAATCTGCCCTGACGGGCAGGCTGGCACTGGCGGGCTGTCACGGGCAGGCTGGCACGGCCGGGTTCGCGCTTTCCCGCGCCCGCATTATGTGTATATATAAAGGCAATAAAATTCTTTAATGAAGAACGAGGCCCGATGCCATCCGCCCGCGAAACCATGAGCTACAGGGACATCAAGCAGGTTGTTCTGGACCGGATCCAGAACCGGATCTGGGCACCGGACAGCCTGTTGCCAAGCGAGACGGAACTGGCGGCAGAGTTTTCCAGCACCCGCACCACCGTCAACCGGGCCCTGAGGGAACTGGCCGAGGAAGGATATCTGGAGCGCAAGCGCAAGGCTGGAACCCGGGTGCTGAATTCACCGGTGCGCAAGGCCCAATTTGCGATTCCCCTGGTGCGCGACGAGATCGCCGCAATGGGCGCGGATTACCGTTATGCGCTGGTCGAGCGTAGCGTCATGCCCGCACCTGCCTGGCTGTCGGCCCGGCTGGACATCGCCCCGCAGCAGGAGGTGCTGCACCTCAGATGCATGCATTTCGCGGATAATGCTCCCTTTCAATACGAAGTGCGCTGGGTGGTAACGGATAGCATTCCCGGGGTTCTGGAAGCAGACTTCAGCCAGTCAGGCCCCAACGACTGGCTGGTGCAAAAGGTACCCTACACAAACCTGGAACTGAGCTTTATGGCGGCCAAGGCGGACCAGGCGATTGCAGAATTCCTGGATGCGCCCGCAGGCGATCCCGTCTTTTCTGCAGAACGGATTACATGGCTGCGCGATCAGCCCGTGACGCTGGCGCGGCTGTTCTTTGCCCCAGGGTACAAGATGACCACCCGGCTGTAGGCCGCCCCGGCCGCCAGCCCGGTTTCCCGCGTCAGCCTGTGCCATCGCCCAGCGGCTGCAGCACCCGTTCGGCACCGGCAGAGACGTTCTTTCGGTACTGGCTGGGTGTTGCGCCCTCCTGCTGGCGAAAGGCGCGCTCAAACGCGGAAACCTCGGAATAGCCCAGTTTCTCGGAGATCTCCTGAATCTGCACACCCGGCGCCATCAGCATGCGCTTGGCAATTTCCATGCGGCAGCCCGCCAGCAGCCGGGAGAATTTCTGACCCTCGTCTTCCAGCCTGCGCCGCAGGGTGCGCCGTGACATGCCCAGCGCTGCCGCGACGGTGGTCTGTTCAAAGCTTTCCTGCCCGATGCGCATCAGCAGTTCACGGCGCACCCGGATTGTCACCGGCGCGGCGCGTTCGCTTTGGCGGGCAGAGTTGACAATCCGCTGGGAGGCTTCCTTGAACGCCTGGTTCTGTCTGCTGGACAGCGGCAGGTCCAGCAGGCCTGCGTGGAACACCAGCGTGTTTGAGGGCGCAGCGAATTGCACCGCGCAGCGGGGCCCAGCCGTGCTGTGGCTGTGCAGGGCGCTTGATTCGTGCTCCAGCATCAGCTGGTCCGGCCGCCAGTCCGGTCCGGCGGCGGACTTGATCAGGCTGTGGAACACCGACAGAGTCAGCTCTGCATCCTGCTGCCGCGGCCAGATGCCGGTGTCCAGGATGCGGTAGGTTAGCCGCGCCTTGTCCCCATCGACATCCAGCCGCATTTCAGAATCGCTTTGCACCATCGGGAAAGCATTGCGGAACAACGACAGAGCGGCGCCCAGCGTTGGTGCCTGTTTGATGAATTCCCCAAGCGTGCCAAGGTTTTGCAAATCAAAAACAGAACCGACCCGCCAGCCGAAATCAGGCAGGCCGAGCTGCTCGGAAGCATGTTCGCAAAAGTCCACGAATTTCTTCAGGCCGATCTCGCCGTGCAGGTCCTCCGGCGTGATCCGGGCATTGCGGCAAAGCGAGGCGGAATCGCCATTCATGAACTCAACCGCCCGCAGCGGATCGTTCAAAGTGGAAGCAGAAATCCGGGGCTGATAATTGTGTGGCATCGCGTATTTCCTCAGGATTGCGCCAGAATACCGCAAAAATCCGTCATTCCAGAAAAATTGCCGCGGTCCGGGGCTGAGCCGCCGATTCTGTCCGGAAATGTCGGGTTGTTGTCCGGATGCGTCCGCCACAAGGGCCGCACCGGCGGTGCAGCTTGTGTAAATGGCACCTCAAAATGGCACCTTTGATATTGCGATAGCAGGCGGCGGCCCGGCCGGGTCGGTGGCGGCGGTTCTGCTGGCGCGGGCCGGCTTCCGCGTGGCGCTGGCCACACTGCCGCCGCGTGCGCCCCGGTATGAGGGGATGTCAGCCCGCGTCGCCGCGATTCTGGCGCGGCACCGGCTGCCGCTGGCGGGGATCGGCCCTGCGGCGCAGCGCCATGTCAACTGGGGCGCATTTCAGGGCGGCCAGAATAGCGAGCATCTGGCCGACCGCAGCGCCTTTGATGCCGGGCTGCTGGAGACGGCGCGGGCTGAAGGCGTCCGTGTTATCTATGCGGCAGTGTCCAGCGTGCGGCCGGAGGCGGGCGAAATCCGCCTGGCCGATGGCAATTGCCTGACCGCCCGGCTGCTGTTTGAGGCCCGCGGCCGCCGCGCACCGCGCCAGGGCTCGGATCTGAGCCGGGCTGAGCTGGTGGGGCCGGACACGATCTCCATTGCCGGATTTGTGCCGCCGCGGGCGGGCGAAATGGAGACGCCGCGGATCGAGGCCCAGCCCGGTGGCTGGATCTGGTCGGTTCCGGTGGACCGGGGCCGATTGTGGCTGCAGGCAGTGGGCGCTGCGGCCTCGCTGGGGCCGGCACGCGGCAAGACAGCGGTGGCGGCACTGTGGGAGACAGTGCTGACGGATCTCCCTCTGCCCCGCCGCCCCGTTGTTCATGCGATTGCGCCGCGGCTGGCGGCGCCGGATCTGGATCCGCGCTGCCCGCGCCTCGGCGATGCGGCGGTGGCGCTGGACCCCCTGTCGGGGCACGGGATGTTCTGGGCGGTGTCCTCGGCGCTGATGGCGGCGCCCATCGCGCGGACGCTGCTGGCGGGGGATGCGGCGCTGGCCCGTGATTTCTACCGCAACCGGGTGGCAGAGACCTTTTGGCGGCAGGTGCGGGTGGGCCGCGATTTTTACCGCGAGGCGGGGTTTCAGACACCGTTCTGGCAACAGCGCGCGGCCTGGCCGGATGAGGCCCCGGCGCATGACACGGACATCCGCCCGCATGTGGGCACGCGAGTGGTGGTGCAGGACGGTTATTTGGCGCGGCGCGAGGTGTTGATCACCCGCGATGCCCCGGGCGGTGCGGCCTTTGCTGCCGGGCAGGAGATCGTGCCGCTGCTGCGCCGCCTGAACGGGCAGCCGCTGCCGGACGCGGAGCGCTTTCACAGCGCGGTTCTGCCAGAGGCCCCGCCGCAGGCGGCGCGGGCAATCCATCAATGGCTTTTGTCACAAGGGTTTACCGAGGGGGCGCAGATCCCCTGGGACACTGCAAACAGGGAGACTGATCCATGCAACTACGACCCCGCGGCCTGACGGCTGCACTTTTGATATCCGCGGCGGGCGCGGTGCCAGCAATGGCCAGCGAGGAACTGCTGCAGAACACCTGCTCCAGCTGCCACACGGCTGAGGAGGGCGGGCTGAGCCGGATCAGCGGCCAGCGCAAAACGCCCGAGGGCTGGATGATGACCATCGTCCGGATGCAGCAGGCGCACGGGCTGGAGATCGGCGCAGAAGACCGCCGCGCCATCGTGCAGCATCTGGCGGACACGCAAGGCTTGGCACCGTCCGAGGCCGCGCCGTTCCGCTATGCGCTGGAGAAGGACCCGAACGCGCAGGAGAGCTTTGACGAACCGTTCGCCTCGATGTGCGCGCGCTGCCATACCGGCGCGCGGGGGCTGCTGCAGAACCGCACGGCGGAGGAGTGGGTGCTGCACATGGATTTCCATGTCGGCCATTTCCCCACCATCGAATACCAGGCGCTTGGCCGCGACCGGGAGTGGTACAAGATCGCCAAGACCGAAATCGCCGGCTATCTGGCGGAGAAGAACCCGCTGGAAACGGCTGCCTGGTCGGACTGGCAGGCGGCGGAGAAGCAGCCGGTGGCGGGCGACTGGGTGGTGATGACCGATCTGCCCGGCATCGGTGAGGCCTATGGCAAGCTGACGGTGACGGGCGATGCCTCGCCCTATCAGGTCAGCGGCGCGTTCATGACGGCGGACGGCACCGCGCATCCTGCGTCGGGGCAGATGAACCTTTATACCGGCTATGAATGGCGCGCCAATCTGGACATTGGCGGTACCGCCTACCGCCAGGTGCTGGCGCTGTCGGAAGATGGCAACAGCCTGCAGGGCCGCCAGTTTGATCGCAACAACGACGCCCTGGGCGCGTCGCTGAGTGGTGTGCGGGACGGGGCCGGCAGCGTCATCCTAGGCACGGTTCCTTCTGCCGTTCCAGCAGGGGAGGCGCAGGTGCAGGTGGTTGGCACCGGGCTGGGCGGGTTGGACAGCTCCAGTGGCGATGCGGCTGCGAACACCTATGGCGCGGCGCTTTCGCTGGCGTCTGAGGGCAATGGCGTTGTCAGCTTCAGCGCAGGCGGGGCCGAGGGGCAGATCGCCCATTACATCTCGCTCGACAGCCTGCGGGTGGAGCCGGAGTTCACCATCGCCCGCGTGGGCGGCGGCAGCGAGGAAGGACCGGCAGCGGTGCCTGCCTATTTCAACGCGGTTGGCATGTGGAACGGCCCCGACGGCCAAGCAGGCACCGAGGACGACGTACGTATCGGACGGATTGAGGCGCAATGGACCGTGGCCAACGCGCATGAGCACGCAGTCCACATGAAAGACACTGAATTTGCGGGGGAAATGCAGGCAAACGGCATCTTTGCGCCCGCGGTTGCCGGCCCCAATCCGAACCGGCCGTTTAGCGCCAACAATGCCGGGGAGCTGACAGTGCAGGCGGAGGCGATGGGCCAGCAGGCGGAGGCGATGCTGATCGTCACCGTGCAGCGCTTCATCGACCCGCCGATCCGCTGAGACAGGGGAGAGAGACCATGAAAGACTTTCACTATCAACCGGCCAATGCGCACCGGGTTGAGGTCGGGGGGCGCGAGGTTCTGTTCCACGTCCCGACCACCTCGATCTTCGAGATGGACGGGGTGGACCGGGATATCCTTGATTATGCCGCGCAGGAGCAGGCGTTCTCCATGGACGAGTTCGAAGCGCGGTTTGCAGAGGAGGATGCAGCGGCAAGGCTCGACGGGCTGGTGCGGCTGGATATCGTCAACGACGGCCGCCCGCTGCAGCCGGAACGGCCGCCGATCGAGATCGAGACCTTCCCGCTGACCACCATCGTTCTGAACGTCAACACCGGCTGCAACCTGGCCTGTTCCTACTGCTACAAGGAGGACCTGGCGGTGCCGTCGAAGGGGCAGAAGATGGCCTTTGAGACCGCGCGGAAGTCGGCGGAGATGCTGCTGGCCGAGAACCCGGACCGGGACAGCTATAACATTGTGTTCTTCGGCGGAGAGCCGCTGTCGAATCTGCCGCTGATCCGCCTGGTGGTGGACTGGGCCGAGCCGCATTTCGCGGCGCTTGGCAAGGAGGTGAACTTCAGCCTGACGACCAACGCGACGCTGCTGACCGAGCCGCTGATTGACTGGCTGGACGACCATCGCTTTAGCCTGACGGTCTCCATCGACGGGCCCAAGGCGCAGCATGACCTGAACCGCAAGACGGTGGGCGGCAAGGGCACATATGACACCGTGGCCGCCAAGGCGCGGCTGCTGTTGTCGCGGTACAAATCCAAGCCGGTGGGCGCCCGCGTCACCCTGACCGCAGGCATCACAAATATCGTCGAGATCTGGGACCATCTGAAGAACGATATCGGTTTCGCCGAGGTGGGGTTTTCGCCAGTCACCTCCGGCGAGATGGATGCCTTCAACCTGAACGGTGCCGAGCTGCTGGAGGTTTTCGAGGGCATGAAATCCCTTGGCAGGCTCTATATCGAGGCGGCGCTTGAAGGCCGCAACATCGGCTTTTCCAACATGCATCAGATGATGAACGACCTCTACGAGGGGCGCTCCAAGGCGCTGCCCTGCGGGGCCGGGGTGGGGATGCTGGCAGTGAATCACGATGGTGCGCTGAACCTGTGCCACCGGTTCACCGGCTCGGAAATGGACCAGTTCGGCACCGTCGATGACGGCATCAAACGCAAGGAGTTGTCGAGCTTCATCAAGGCACGGTCTGACCGCACAGAGAAGGGCTGCGCCACCTGCCGCATCCGAAACCTGTGCGCGGGCGGCTGCTACCACGAAAGCTACGCCCACTTCAGCGACCCGATGATGCCGACCTATCACTACTGCGACCTGATGCGCGACTGGATTGATTTCGGGGTCGCCGCCTATGCCCGGCTGATCGCCCAGGCACCGCAGTATTTTCACCACCATGTTGCGCCGAGGAGGGCGTTTGGAAAATGAAACCGCTCAATCAGAAAGCCGAACGCGTTCAGCAAGCCGCCGCCGAAGGCCAGATGGAAGAGGTCCGCGCAATGCAGACCGTGACCGCCGGCTGTGCCACCACCTTTGACCCGGGCTGGGAGGTCGACCCTTTTGGCGGCCTTGCTGCCCTCTGCCAGCCGATGGAGGCGGACCTTTACGGTTGCTCCGACCCCTGCTGGTGGCCCGCGCAGGTGCCCGACATCATGGTCAACCACCCGAACTGGGACGAGGGCGCGCCCAATGCCGCCAAGGACTGGCGCGCGCTTGGCGCCACCTACCCCACCGACGCAGAAACCTGAGGAGACTCGCATCATGAAATCCGCGCTTTTTGCTGCTGCCGCGTTTTGCGCGTCAGCCCTGCCGCTGGCCGCTGGCGACCTATTGGTGACGGTGGCCCGGCCCTCCAACCTCTATGTCTTTGATGCAGCGGACCGCTCAGTCAAAGCCGACTGCGAACTGGGGGCGAATGTAACACCCGGTGTCATTGCCATGTCGCCGGACAACCGCATTGCCTATGTGCTGCTGAACCATTGGCAGGATGTGGTCGGGGTCGATATCGAAACCTGCGAAAAGGTCTTTCACGCCGCCCAGTCCGAGGGCGATGTGACCCGCCGCTCGCTGGCCTCGCTGGCAGTGTCCAAGGACGGCAGCCAGATCTACACGGTGCGCAACCCCGTACGCAAGAAAACCGACCGCTATGAGGTGATGCAGCCGGAATTCGCCGTCTATGACGCCAGCGCCGGGCTGGAGGCGAAGCCGTCCGCCACCTTCGAGGCGCCGCGCCGCTCCACGTTGATGGCGAGCGACCGCAACGGGCAGGTCTATGTGGCCGGGCATGAGATCTACCGGGTGGATCCCTCCAACGGTGAAACAGAGGTGGCGATTGCCAATGCCAGCTGGGACCGCCCCACCTACAGCCCGCCGGACGTGCTGGCGTTCTGGCCGACCGGCAGCCAGAACGACGAGATGCTGCTGATGTACACGGCGGCGGTGTTTACGGACGAAACCCAGCAGGAGCTGGCGGATTTTGTCTGGGGATATCAGTCCGTTGACCTGACAACGGGGGAAACGGAGATCGCCGATTTCGCCTCCTTCGAGGTGCTGATGTTCTCCGCCGTGCGCAGCGCGACGGATCCCAAGCATCTGTATGGTGTCTATACCCAGTTGTCCAAGCACAACTTGGAAACCCAGGAGCTGGTCAAGCGGGTGGACCTGCCGCACACCTACTACGTCGTCAATGTCTCAAGCGACGGGAAAGAGATCTATGTCGCGGGCACCAATGACGACATCGGCATCTATGATAGCGAAACGCTGGAACGGGTGGGCGAAATCCGGATGCCGTCGGGCGGGGATATGTCTGTCTCCACCCTGCATGTCGTGCCGCAGGGATGACCGGGCCTGCTGCCAAACTTTCCCCCCAGCCGGGCAGTGCCGCTGCCCGGGCCTGGCCGCGCCTGCCTTCGCGTGCAGGTGCGGCGCTTTTTACACCCGCAACAGCCGCTTGGTTGCTGCCGCTGCTGCGCCCGCACCGGCGGCGGCTGGCGGTGCTGCTGCTGATCAGCTTTGCCGCTGCCGCGCTTGGCCTGCTGCCGCCCTATATCAGCAAGCTGGTGATCGACCGCGGGCTGATGGCGGGGGATGCGGCGCAGTTGGTGACCTGGTCCGCGGCGCTGTTTGCAGTTGGTCTTTTGGCAACCGGCACCGGTGCACTGAGCAACATCCTGCATATGCGCGCCTCGGTCCGGATGCTGGCGCGGATGCGGCAGAGGCTGCTGTCGCGGCTGGCCGCCAAGCCGGCCGGGTGGTTTGCCAGCCAGCGCGCGGGTGAGCTGCTGGCACGGATTGATGGCGACGCGGCGGAGGTGCAGAAGTTTGCATTCAACGCAGTCTTGGGCGGCTCCTCGGCGCTGATCCGGCTGGTTGGCGGCTCTGCGATGCTGATGGTGCTGGATTGGCGGCTGGGGCTGCTGACGGCGCTTTTGGCGCCTGCCGAGCTGGCCTTTCTGATCTGGGCGCGGCCCCGGACCGAGCGCCACGCGGCGGCAGTGCGCGAGATGCAGGGTCGGTATTCCGCGGGGCTGTCGGAGACGCTGTTCGGCCTGCCCGCGCTGCAGGCCGCCCGCGGTTCGGCATGGGCGCAGCGGCGCAGCCTGCGCGACCACGCGGGGCTGAGCCAGAGGTTGATTGCGCAGAACCTGTGGGGCGAATTCACCCGCGCGGTGCCGGTGCTGCTGTCGGCGCTGACCCGCTCGGCGATATTCCTGGCGGGCGGGCTGATGGTGATCCGGGGCGAGTGGCCGCTGGGCTCGCTCATTGCCTTCATCGCCTATATGGGCTTCATGACCGGGCCGATGCAGTCGCTGCTGGGCCTATGGCACGCGCAGGCGCGGGTCAAGGTTGCAGCGGCGCGGCTGGATGCGGTGATGCAAACCTCCCTTGCCCAACCTGCCCGCTTTGCACCCACAGGCTATACTCTGGAACTGGCCGGCGTAACCGTGGTTCGTGGCGCCGCCGTGCCCCTTGGCCCGCTTACCCTGACCATTCCCGAAGGCGCAAGGGTGGCACTGAAAGGGGCAAGCGGGGCGGGCAAGACCTCTTTGCTGGCGGTGCTGTGCGGGCAAGCGCGGCCCATAGCCGGAAATGTGACCCTTGGTGGCGCGGATCTGGGCCTGCTGAGCGGGGCCATGTTGCCGGAGCGGGTGGCTTATGCCGGCCAGCGCCCTTTCACCGTTGGCGCCAGCCTGCGAGACAACCTGTTCCAAAGCCGAGCCTTCTGGTCCAAGGCGGAGAATGAAGCGCAGGTCTGGGCACTGCTGGAGCTGTCCGGCCTGTCGGACAGGTTCCACAGGGCTGAGGGCCTGGACACCCCGCTGGGTGAAAACGGGCTGACCCTGTCTGGCGGTGAGCGCCAGCGGCTGTGCCTGCTGCGGACGCTGCTGGTGCCGTTTAACGTCCTGATCCTGGATGAGGCGCTGTCGGAGGTGGATCCCGCCACCGCCGCCCGGATCCTGGCCCATATCGACGAAGCCTTTCCCCATGCCACCCGCATCCTGACTGCCCATGGCGGCGCGGCGGCGGGCGGGGAGTTCGACATGGTAATCGACCTGGAGGAGGCTCAGGAATGACCCCCGCATCGCGGATAGCGCTGATTGACGGTCCGCTGGCGGCGGAGACCCCGGGCCTCATCGCGCGCACAGATGTCTGCAAGCTGCACCCGAGGGCCGCCAAAAGCCCGGCGGCGCTGCACGCCAGCCACATGGCTGCTGCCATCCGAGCCAATGCGCCCGACGCGCAGATCCTGGGGCTCAGCATCTTTCCCGGGCGGCTGTCCACTTCGCTCGCCATCGTGGCGGAGGCGCTGCGCCATGCCGCAGTGACGGAGGCGGAGATCGTCCACTGCTCCTTTGGCCATGGTGAGGCCAGCCCGCAACTGGCGGAGGCAGTGGCGGCGGTGCAGGCTGCGGGGAAACTGCTGGTGGCCTCCGCCCCGGCGCGCGGCGGGCCGGTCTATCCGGCGGGGTACGAGGGCGTGCTTTCCGTGCAGGGAGATGCCCGCTGCGGCGTTGGCCAGTGGTCGCTTTTGAACCTGGCCACGGCGCGCTATGGAGCCTGCCCGGGCGGTCCCGGCACACCGGTGCGGGGGGCCAGCCTGGCGGCGGCGCATTTCACTGGACTGCTGGCCCTAGCCTGCAGGCAAGGCGGAGCAGACGCAATGCTGCAGTCCCCCTCTTTCAACGGCCGCGAACGCATCGGGGCGGGAGGCCCGCAAGCCGCATGATCTGTTTTGACCACTGGAACAGCACCCTGCGTGCCAGCTGCGGGCATTACTATGCAACCCCGGGCCGGTCCGCGCGGGAGTGGGCCGGATCGTTCATCCTTCGCCAGCGCAGCGGCATCGATGTAGCCGAGATCCGCTGTCCGGCGGCCCGCATTGAACGCACCCGCAAGGGCATCCTGCGCGACGATCTGGAGCATTTCTTTCTGCTGCGCCAGCTGGAAGGCGAAATCGGAATTCAACATGCAGGCCGCGAGACCATGCTGAGGCCAGGGGAGTTCCTGCTGCTCGATTCCACCCGCATGGCAGAGCTTTGCATCACTGGCACGCCTGCCGCCTTTCTGTCCGCACATCTGCCGCGGGCGCTGGTGCTGGAGCGGCGCCGCGAGATGCCCGCTGCAGGCTGCAAGATCACTCCGGCGCATCCGCTGCACGCCAGCCTATGCGGGCTGATGGATGCGGTCGGAGCACAGGACAACGCGGGCTATATCTTTGACCTGGTGCCGTTGGCCTTTGCCGGTGCAGGCGTGCCACCGGGCGCAGGCAGCCTGAGCAGCCGCAAGCACCGCTTCCGTCTGGTGCGCGAGACGCTGGAGCTGCTGAGTGCCGACCCGGGGCTGACGGTGGATACGCTGGCCGCGCGCACCGGGCTGTCACGGCGCCAGCTGCAGCGGGAGTTTCAGGAAAACGGCACCACCTTCACCGAGTGCCTGACCCGCACCCGGCTGGCCGCGGTGGCGGGCAAGCTGCGCCATGCGGCACGGCAGGGCGCCCGGGTACCGATTGCCCAGATCGCCTATGGCGCGGGGTTTGGCGATATCTCCCACTTCAACCGCAGCTTCCGCCAGCAATTCGGCAGCTCGCCGCGCGGGTTTCTCAACACCTGCAATCGCGGCGGAATTTTGGCGCAGGACGCAAATTCTTTGGCACCCGTCCCCAAGACCGCGCCGCCGGGGCGTGGTTGTCTTTCCCAATCAAATCCGGCTGACGGTTAAACAGGGAGAACGGCAATGGACTATGGCATGCTGATCAACGGCAAACAGGTTTCGGCGGAGCGCATGATCGAGGTGATCAACCCGGCAACGGAGGAGGTGTTTGCCCGTGTGCCGCATGCCTCTGAGGCGCATCTGGAGCAGGCGGTTGCCGCCGCCAAGGCAGCGCAAAGGGGCTGGGCAGAGACACCTATGGCGGAACGGCGCGCTAAGGTGGAGGCGCTGGCCGCCGCCATCGGCGAGGAGGCGGATGAGCTGGCGCGGCTGATCACCCGGGAACAGGGCAAGCCGCTGCCCGAGGCGCAGGGTGAGGTGGCCTGGTCGCAAGGGTACCTGGCGCATACCGCGACGCTGGAGCTGCCGGACCGGGTGATCCAGGACGACGCGGAGTTCCGCATTGAGACCCGGCACAAGCCCCTGGGCGTGGTCGCGGGCATCATCGCCTGGAACTTCCCGCTGCTCTTGTGCTGCTGGAAGATCGGGCCTGCGCTGATGGCGGGCAATGCCATTGTTCTAAAGCCTGCGCCGACCACCCCGGTTGCGGCGCTGAAGCTGGGTGAGATCTGCGCGCGTATCTTACCGGCAGGCCTGGTCAATATCATCACCGATGCCAATGACCTGGGCCCCAAGCTGACGGCGCATCCGGATGTGGCCAAGATCGGCTTCACTGGCTCGTCGGAGACCGGCAAGCGGATCATGGCGTGTGCGGCGGACACCATGAAGCGGGTGACGCTGGAGATGGGTGGAAACGATCCGGCCATCGTGCTGCCGGATGTGGATGTGAAGGCTGCTGCCGAGAAGGTCTATGGCGGCGCGTTCCTGAATGCGGGTCAGGTGTGCCTGGCGGTGAAACGCGCCTATGTGCACAGCGATATCTACGATGACTTCTGCGCTGAGCTGGCGGCGCTGGCCGGGCAGGCGGTGGTCGATGACGGCATGAAGCAGGGGACGACCATAGGCCCGATCCAGAACAAGGCGCAGTTCGACAAGATCAAGGGGTACTTGGAGGACGCCCGCGCCTGCGGCCAGATCATTGCAGGCGGGACGGCTAAGGATGGCCCGGGGTATTTCGTGCCGCCGACCATCGTGCGGGATGTGACCGACGGGCAGAAGATCGTCGACGAAGAGCAGTTCGGCCCGGTGCTGCCGGTGATCCGGTTTGACGATATCGACGATGTGGTCACGCGGGCCAATGCCTCCGACTACGGGCTGGGTGGATCGGTGCATTCGGGCGATACTGCCAAGGCAACCGAGATTGCAGGGCGCATTGAATCCGGCACCATCTGGGTCAACCAGCAGCTGAACATCGGCCCGCATATCCCGATGGCGGGCTTCAAGGGCTCCGGCCTCGGCGTCGAGCAATCGGTCGAGGGGCTGGCGGAATACACCCAGATGCAGGTGATCAACGTCGCCCGCGGTTGACCCCCTTTGAAACCCGGCCGGGTTGCCGTTGCAGCGGCCCGGTCCGCTTACCCAGCAGAGAACACCAATGACTGACCCGCAAACTGACCTCACCGCTCCGATTGACGGCCTGTCGCATGTGCAGGGGCCAAGTGAACCGCCGTTGCAGCACGTCACGATTCCAGCCCTTCTGCGTCAGGCGGTGGAGCAGTATGGCAGCCGCGAGGCGCTGGTGTTTTCGGATGCGGGCCTCCGGATGACCTATGCGGAACTGGCGCAAAAGGCGGATGAACTGGCGGCAGGGCTGTTAGAACTGGGGGTTGGCAAGGGCGACCGGGTCGGGATTTGGTCGCCGAACCGCTGCGAATGGGTGCTGACGCAGTTCGCTACCGCGCGGATCGGTGCCATTCTGGTCACGATCAACCCGGCCTACCGGCTGGCGGAACTGGAATATGCGCTCAACAAGACCGGCTGCAAGGTGCTGATCGCAGCGGAATGCTTCAAGAGTTCCAACTATCTGGGCATGATCCGGGAGCTGGCACCTGAGCTGGCTGCCGCCGCCCCCGGGCAGCTGGCAGCGGTCCGGCTGCCCGCGTTGCGCCATGCGGTGGTGATGGCGGCGGATCCCGGTCCTGGCGTATTGCCCTTTGAAACCTTGCAGGAGATGGGCGCGGGTGCGAACACCGCCGCGTTGGACGAGATCACTGCTAGGCTGAACCCGGATGAAGCCATCAACATCCAGTTCACCTCTGGCACCACCGGCCTGCCCAAGGGGGCAACGCTGACGCATTTCAACATCGTCAACAACGCCCGGTTCGTCACCAGCCGCATCAAGGTGACCGCGGCCGACCGCCTGCTGATCCCGGTACCGCTTTACCATTGTTTCGGCATGGTGATGGGGGTGCTGGGGGCGGTGTCCAAGGGGGCGGCGATGATCTTCCCCGGCGAGGCCTTTGAACCCGTCGCGGTTATGAAAGCCGCCGCCGCGGAGCGCGCCACCGCGCTCTATGGCGTGCCAACGATGTTTGTCGCCATGTTGCAAGAACTGGACCAGACACCGCGTGATGTGTCCTCCCTGCGCACTGGCATCATGGCAGGCGCCCCCTGCCCGATTGAGATCATGCGCCGGGTGAATACCGACATGCATATGCAGGAGGTGACGATCTGCTACGGCATGACCGAAACCGCGCCGGTCTCCTTTCAAAGCCTCACCACCGGCCCGGCAGAGAAACGCTGCACCACCGTAGGCCGCGCGCATCCGCATCTGGAGATCAAGGCAGTGGATGACAAGGGCCACACCGTTCCTGCAGGGGAACGCGGCGAGCTGCTGGTACGCGGCTACTCAGTCATGCAAGGGTATTGGGACGACCCGGAGGCGACTGAGGAGGCCATCCGGGACGGCTGGATGCGCACCGGCGACCTTGGCTCTTTTGATGCAGAGGGGTTCTGCAGCATCACAGGGCGGGTGAAGGACATGATCATCCGCGGCGGCGAGAACATCTATCCGCGCGAGATCGAGGAGTTTCTGATCCGCCACCCGCGGATCGCGGATGCCCAAGTGTTCGGGGTGCCGGACAAGAAATTCGGCGAGCAGGTCTGCGCTTGGATCGTGCCCGCACCGGGCACCAGCCTGGAGGAAGAGGAGGTGCGCAGCCATTGCAAAGGCCAGATCGCACATTTCAAGATCCCGCAATATGTGCGGATTGTGGCAACGCTGCCGATGACCGTCACCGGCAAACCGCAGAAATTCAAGATGCGTGCGGAGATGGTCAGGCAGCTCGCTCATTGAGCACCCGGGCTTCTGCAGCCCAGGCGCCAGGTTAGCAGCTGTCATCGCCGCTGCGTCCCCCCTGTGGCGTGTTTTACTCCGGCCAGGGGAGGGAGTATGTCTTGACGTTTGTGAAGAATTTCATGGCCTCGATGACGCCTTCCTT